>JANMWN010000085.1:0-57006 GCA_031394045.1 Sporichthyaceae bacterium | reverse complement strand
AAATTTGTTTGTGGCGGTCGCCCCCCCTTGTGGGGCGCCCACGGCGACAAGACCAGACACATTCGCCTCCACATGACAGGAGTCTCGCCGTGACCATCGCCGCCGTTCGCCTCAACCACGCCGTGCTGTTCGTCGCCGACCTCGACCGGGCACTCGACTTCTACTCCAAGGCTTTCGGAACCGAGATCGTCACACGCGAACCACGCATGAACGCGGCATTCCTCCGGCTGCCGAACTCGCAGAACCATCACGACCTCGGCCTGTTCGGGATCGGCGCTGGGGCACCTGCCCGCCAGCCCGGGACGGTCGGGCTATACCACCTCGCCTGGCAGGTCGACACGATCGAGGACCTCCAGGCGGCGATGCACACCCTCGCTGAGCTGGGCGCGTTGACGGGTCAGTCGAGCCACGGTGCGACCAAGAGCGTGTACGGCGCAGACCCCGACGGCAACGAGTTCGAGGTGATGTGGATGCTCCCCCGCGACGAATGGGGACCCTACGAGAACGCAGCGCCAGTCGACCGTCTCGACCTCGCCAGCGAACTCGCACAGTGGAGCGGGCGGCCGACAGCCGGACGAGTCGTCTTCAACCAGAACACAGGCGACACGCTGGCGGCGGCAGAGGTTCCCCGGTGACGAGCTTCCCCGCACCGGTCGTCGTCACCGCCGGCAGCGCCGGCCTGCAAGCGCCGCTCGTGGTCCTGCTGCATGGTCGCGGGTCGAACGAGACCGACATCATCGGGCTCGCCGGCCAACTTCCCGACAACTTCGCCTATGTCGCCCTGCGCGCACCGATCACCGAAGGCGGCGGCTACGCGTGGTTTGCCAACCGCGGCATCGATCGGCCTCGCCCTGAATCGCTCACGGCGACGATCGGCTGGTTCCGTGACTGGCTCGACGAGGTAGCGCCGCCCGGGCGCCCGGTCGTGCTGGTCGGACTCAGCGGCGGCGCCACGTTCGCCGGTGGCTTGCTTCTCGACGAGCCGAAGCGATTCGCTGGCCTCGCAACTCTGTACGCGACGCTCCCGTTCGACGTCGGCCTCCCCGTCACGCACGATCACCTGCAGGGTGCCCCCGTCCTCGTCATCCAGGGCGATGCCGACCATGTGATCCCGCCGGAGCTTCAGGCCCGGACCTGGCAGTACCTGCGCGCAGAGTCCGGCGCCGACCTCACCACCCACCGTTCCCCCGGTGGTCACGGGCTCACATCCGACGACGTCGGTGTGCTTGCCGACTGGCTCGCGCTGCTTGCGCCTTAGCCTGCGAGCACCTGCGGCAGACCCTGCGGCTCGGGTTCGGAGACGCCGCTGACCCCGCATGCCAGGTCAGCCACCACTCCGGACGGAAGAAATCAGGTCAACACGGACCACCTGCCCGACCTGAGCCCTGCGCAGGGCGATTTGGTCCGATCCGACGTCCACCAACGTCCAGGGGCGTCCACGGCATCGCCTCGACCCACTCCGGCAGCCCCGGAATGTGGGCAGGCGTGCCTACATTTTGCCTACACGCAATCAGGGCCATGATCGTTGATCATAGCCCTGACCTGCGAAAACATCGTAGCGGGGGCAGGATTTGAACCTGCGACCCCTGGGTTATGAGCCGCGGAAGCACGGGACGCCAGCGGACAGTCGTGGACGGTCCTGGACTGAGCTGGATCGGGTGTCTTCGCAGGTCAGCGGCCCGTTGATGTCCCGAGACGTCCAGCGGCGTCCACGGTCGTCGTTGCACGTGCTGTTGACATTCTGCTTACAAACGATCTTCTTGTGGGACTTGGTTAGTCGTGCTGCCTCGGGGAGCTAGAACTCGATCGCGAATCGGGGTTGGAAGGGCTCCCGGGTCACGGAGACACCCGCGATGCGGTCAACCCGGTATGAGCGGAGCTGGCCGTAGTCGTTGACGACGAACAGTCGCAGGTTCCCTTCACTGGTCCGGCGCAGTGCGTACGGCTCGACGACGCGGGATCCTTGCCGGCCCTGCTCAGCCCGGTAGTCGATCTCGACCTTGAGCCGGTTTGCCCCGGCGAAACGGACAAGTTCAAGCGGAGCGCCAGTTCGCCATGACGTCATCGAACGAGGGGCGACCCAGCTGGCGTCGAGGTCGCCGAATTCGGCCCGAGGAAGCGTCGAAACGATGACCTTCTCGGCCAGCCAGTCGAAGATCTCGTCCAGGGTGGCCCAGAAGTGCGCGAACGGGGGAAGGCTTGGAAGCTGATGATCGAGCATGTTGGCCCACTCGCCCTCGATCTCCGCCCGGAACGGGGTGGCATGGATCGAGTCGAGGCTGGGAGTTGCGATGCCGACGTACTCGCATTTGCGTTCCAGGGACGCCATGACGGCTGTCGCCTGGCCGAGTAGGTCGGGATGCCGGAAGAGGTAGACGATGTCGTACAGGTCTCGCGGTCGACACCGTTCGGCGAGAGCGCGCAGCTTCTCGGCAAGCAGATCGACGATGGAGTAAGAGGCGATGCCCGCCGACGGCTGTGGAGCGTCCGAGTACGGGTGAAGGACCTGCCGGTAGACCGGCCGATTCACGACGACCTCGTCCGAGGTCACGTCAATCTTGAGCTTGGGGAGTACCGGCGGGTTCGTCGGTCCTCGGTACGCCACCCGTCCCATCAGTGTGGGGTTTCCTCTGCGGTTGCGCCGCTGAGAGAAGGACTTGCCATCGACGACCAGCTCGAGGCCAGCATGCTCGTCGAGCCACTCGGCGATCTCACCGAAGATCGCCCTCACCTGTTCGGGGTCATCGGGTCCGCCCTCGACCACGGTGAAGTCCAGATCCTCTGAGAAGCGGTATGTCTCGTAGTAGCACTTGCGCAGTGCGGTCCCACCCTTGAACACCCACGAGGCGAGCGCTGGCTGGGCGGCAATGCCTGCGAGCATCCATCCCAGTGCCCAGTCCTTCTCGATGACGTCGGTGCGAAGCTGCCATTCGTCACGCAGCGCCAACACCTCACGGGACGGGATCAAGAAGGCTCCAGATCATCGATGCGAGCGTTCACCAGCAGACGCCATCGCTGGGAGCGGATCCCAGCCGGTGGCTGGGTCGGATCGAGCATAGGAAAGCCTGCCGACAGTCGGCTTTCACAGTCAGCAAGCAGTCCCGGATTTGCCCCGATGACTTCCCCAAGCAGCCCGATGCGTTTGAAGACTGTGCGGTTCGCGAGACGATCGCCGTAGCTGACCAGGCTGTCGGGGTCGTGTGCGTCGAGGTAGGCGGCGAGAATCTCCGTTGCCAGCCGTATCCCTCCGACGAGTCGTAGGTCGTCAAGCGCATCGATCACGGTACGGGCGGGATCCGCGATCTGAATCCGCCGTTCCTCGCGCCACTCCCGCTTCATCCCCCAGGTCAGCAACTCCGGCGAGGTATGCGCGATGAGAAAGTCGTTGTCCAGCAACCGCTGATCGGTTCGACGAACCCGTTGCACCGTCTTGACCACCGTGGTCCGAAAGCTCTGCTCGGTCAGCCCCCAGTGGTTTGCTGCCGTCCAGCCTGTCGCGTAGCAGGGACCCCACACCGCGTCGGCGAGCACCAGCGGGTCGGCGCCCCACCCTTCCGGGTGCACCGTGTCGACGGGAACCGGGATGTAGAGGTCACGCCTTACTCGACGTAGCCACCCTTGCTCAGCCCAGCGCGCCAGCCGTCTGGCGGCCTCAGGCCGTTCGACCCTCAGCGAGTCGGCAGCATCTGCGACCGTGACGAATCGCCGTCCATGGCCGGTGATCTGGGCCAAGTCCGCTCGCGATCTTCCCGAGATGCCCGCGCTCATGGGACAACAGTACACCACTTGTCCGCTGCTTGAGTGAACAACTGGCTTGGCGATGTCGACCAGCAGGGTGTTCCGGCTCATGGCCGCCTCACTCAGACTCCGGAACTCGACGCCACGGCTTCGAGTCGACGGGGGTCGGGGAAGCCGAGACTGGTGTAGCCGCGCGCTCGCTTCGCCATCGAGGATGCAAGCACGGGTACGCCCACATCGACGTAGTCGTGCACTTCGGCAACCTCCTTGCCTGGCCAGGGCCGCAGGACACGACCGGCGTACTGAACCAGCCGTCCAGAGAATGAGATGGGCGCAGCGAGGAAGAGAGTGTCCAGCACCGGGCAGTCAAAGCCTTCACCGACGTAGGGACCAGTGGCAACGACAAGCAGCGGAGAATCACCCACACCAGGATCAAGCCTGGCCAGGGCCGCCACCCGAGCTCGGGCTCCCATCCCGCCGATGAGCACAATGGGGTCGTACTCCCGGTCGGTCAACTCCGCGGCAAGTCGGTCTACGTGAGCGGTCCACTGGGTCAACACCATGCAATGGCGACCGCGACTCATTGCCTCGGCGACACCGTCGACAACGTGCGCAAGCCTGTCGTCGTTGGCGACGAGGTCTCGGTAGATCGCGGCCATTCCGCCAGGAGCGCCGGGATCGGCGTCCCCGTGGTACCTGTAAGAGGTGTGATGAACAACGAGCTTGCGCTCGGGTGCCGGGACGACGCCCTCAACGGGAAGCTGCCCGGTCGACGGGGCCTCCGCGCTGATGGTGTGTCTTACGGGCTCCAGTTGCAGAGCGATGAGATCGTCCAGCCGGTCGCGCCGATAGGGAGTCGCCGTCAGCCCGAGCCAGCGGCGGGCCGGGATCTGTCGCACTACATCCTCGAATGCAGCGGCCGGTACATGGTGGCATTCATCAACGATGACAAGCCCGTATGACGTGGTCAGCTCCGCGACGTCGTCGCGGCGAGCCAACGTCTGCAACATCGCGACGTCCACGACGCCGCCACGTTTGGTTCGGCCTCCGCCGAGTTGCCCCGCTTTAACGCCCAACAGCCCCGTGATCTGGGCCCGCCACTGGTCGGCGAGCGTCTTTCGATCGACCAGAACCAGAGTCGGCCACCCAGCCTTCGCGGCGGCGGCGAGGGCGACCACAGTCTTGCCAGCACCTGGTGGTGCGACGAAGACACCCAGGTCGTGGGCAGTGACCGCCTGCAACGCAGCCACCTGCACGTCATGCAGGGTTCCGCGGAACTCCAGCCCGATGGGCAATCCGTCCGGACGTGTGTCCGTCATATCTAGCCGCGACCCTTGTTCGGCCACTAGGGACTCGACGAGCGCGAGCATGCGACGAGGTAGAACGAGGTCACCAGCGATGGTTTCGTCGTACGAGCGAAGAAAACGGACTCTCCTGACTGATCCGTGGGTCATTGGGTGCGTCCGAGGAGGTCGGGTCGGTAGCCGCCGAGGCTGAGCATGGCGAGGGCGATGAGTGCCTCGGCGGAGTGGAAGCCGAAGGCGACGCGGGTCAGGACGCGGATCTTGGTGTTGGTCGACTCGACGAGGGCGTTGGAGAGGTCTTCTCGGATGGCGGCTTGGATCTGCGGTCGGTGTCGGCGGATCTTGCGGCCGAGATCGACGAACGCTTCTAGTCGACTCCGTGCAGCCCAGGCGAGCCACCGGTCCAGGGCCTCGATTCCGGCGTCGGGTCCGTCGCTGTGGCCGAGGACGAACACTGTCCGTAGGCCCTCTTTGAGCAGGTAGGCGCGGTGCAGCACGGGGTCGGTCGCCGCGACCCAGTCCAGCTTGGTCTGCTGCTTGGCCGTGAGGTTCTCGGGGTTCTTCCAGAGCGCGTAGCGGGCGTGCTTGAGTGCCCTGGCGCGCTCGTGCCCAGGTCGTGGGCCGGACGCTTGCGTCCCGTCCTTGCCAGGTCGGCCGGCGCGTCCCTTCGGCTCGGTCCGGGCCAGCACACGAGCGTCGTTCCAGGCCTGCCGACGGACCTTGTCCAGAGCCTCGGTCGCCCAGGAGACGACGTGGAAGGCATCGGCGCAACGGATCGCGTTGGGTGCGCGTTTGCCGACCACATAGGCGATCCAGTCAGCCCCGTCCGCGGACACGTGCGTCAGCAGGGCGGTGCGTTCTGGTCCGAGAGCGTCGAAGAACGCCCCCACAGTTGCCCGGTCACGGCCTGGCGCGGCCCAGACCAGCCGGCGGCTGTCGTGACAGATCACCACCGTGATGTAGCGGTGGCCCTTCTTGTAGCTGATCTCATCGATCCCGATCCGACGTAGCCCCTCGAGCCGATCGACGGTCGCATCGAGGTCAGCGACCACCCGGGTGATGATCGACCCGACCGTGCGCCACGCGATCCGCATCAACCGCGTCACGGCCGTCTTGGAGGTCTGCACGGCCAACCACGCGACCTGATCATCGAAGAACCGAGTGTGACCAGCGTGATGCCGAGCCCACGGCACCGCCGCGACCAGCACCCCATGCTCCCGGCAGCTGACCCTGGGCGCGTCCGCCTCAAGCTCGGCCACCATCGTCCCCAGATCAAGGGCACGCCACCGGCGCCGGCCTTCACCCCGGTCATAGACCGGGCACCGCCGACCGCACTGCGGACAGCGCCTGCGCTCCCGCTCATACGGCTTCACATGCGCGACCAGAACCTGCTCATCCTCGTCGTACTCGATCCTCACGATCGACGCCTTCTCGATCCCCAGCAGCCCAGCCCATAACCTTGCGTTGCGCACGCCGTTCCCCTGACACCTGCGAAGACGAACTCGACACTCGAAACCGTAGGCGGAGAACGGCGTGTCGCCCGTCAGTGGCTCTCAGACACCCACGGAAGCGTCAGAGGAGCCAGAAAGGCCTACGTCAATCTCGCCGGCCAGGTGCGCAGTGATCACCGCGGCGGTCAGCGGTAGATGTTTCGCCGACCGTGCCGTCATCCCACGGCGCCACCCACCGGCGACGGCGGGCATCCAACCAGCTCGGTCGCCGCGCGCGCTCTCCCACCTGACCGCGTACACATCTGAACGTGCCACGAACAGTGCCCCGAAGAACGCCACCTTCGCAGCCGGCGCAGATGCGACTGACACCGGTCCACCACGGAGACCCAAGCCGCCCGTCTGCGCTGGCCCCGGCGGCCCCGCCTCTGACGGCGTGAGCTTCAGCAATGCGTTCAATCGCATGGTTTCCGCACGAAGGCGCTGTACCTCCGCACGCAATGTGGCGAGCTCATCTTCCACCAGGAGAACGCTACCTACGACCCAGCTACGCAGCTTGCGTCGCCATGCACTCTGCGCCTGTCAGTCCCACCACAGCCGCCAACAATGCTCGTCCGGTCGCCGCCTCGAACGGAACCGCCCGTACTCGTCCGGTGGGCACTCGGCGTCGGCCAGCCCGTACTGGTGCTGGGCGATCCGCCACAGCTCGGCGCACTGGCAACTCGCGGGATGAGGAGCCTCGCGCCAGGGAGTCTCCTGGGCGATGATCAGCTCCGAGTGCGCATACAGCAGCACCCCCTCGACAGAGACACGCTCGTCCTCCCGGTCCGGTCCTACGCAGTAGCCGTGCAGCTCGACCTCGCCGGGGTACGCCACGGCCGAGCGGAGAAACGCGCCCAGCGTGGGCGAGAAGTTCTGCCTGTCGAGCAGATCGCCCGGAGGCAGGCGCTCGAGGAGGATCGCAGCCTCGGTCGCGCCGAGACCCGCGAAATGGAGCAGGCCAATCGAGCCGCCAGGCCCCGATCGCTCGCCGGCGCCGACAGGCGCGCCGAGCGCACGATCCGCCTCGAGCGCGGACGCGGATGCGTACGGCGCAAGGAGGTCGGGCACACCGAGATCGAAAGTCCAGCCACGGGGACGGACCGACGGATCCCGGGGCCGGAGGGCGGGAGGTCTGTGATGTCTGCCATTCCCGAACACTGGCAAGTGGTTGCAAGCGGTCGCGGGGGCGGCGGCCCGGCTGTGCACAACCCGCGCGACTGGCGCCCTGTGGATCCGGCGCGCGGGCTACGACGCAGCGTCGGTGGCTCGCCCTACCTTCGTCGGGTCCAGACGAAGGTGGTACCTGTGACCGCGTGGAGCCACAACAACTCTCAACGCGGGACCTCTGGGAATCGACCCAGAGGTCATCGCACCAATCTGCGCCTCGAGCCAGCCCTTGCGTCCACCGACGTCCACCGTTGTCCAGGACTGACAGGCGCCCACCATGAATCGGCCGGTTGACCCGAGCACGAAGTAAGCCGCTGTTGACATTTTGCCGACAACGAATCAGGCCCATGATCAATGATCATGGGCCTGATCGGCACTTACTTCGTAGCGGGGCAGGATTTGAACCTGCGACCTCTGGGTTATGAGCCGCGGGAGCAACGGACGTCCGCGCACCGGCTGGACGGTCCTGGACGCCGGTGGATCAGGTGTCTTCGCAGGTCAGCGGCCCGTCGAAGTCCGGGGACGTCCAGCGGCGTCCACGGTCGTCGTTGCACGTGCTGTTGACATTCTGCAGACAAACGATCTTGTTCTGAAACTCGCGCTACTCGAACCACTTGGCGGAGCTAGAACTCGATCGCAAATCGGGGTCGGAGGGGTTGCCGGGACACGGAGACACCCGCCATGAGATCCCGGTTGGGCGGAGCTGGCCGAGCCCGCTCGGCAAGTCGCAGGGTGGAGTCCTCGGACGGCACCTGGCCATCAGCCGGCTCAGCGGCGGAGGGTCTCCAGGCAGACCGAGAACACCGTCCGATAGACCAGGCCCGCAGCGGGTCTCAGCGGCACGGGGATCGAGGGGAGTCGAGCCGCGACGCGCTCGCGGGAAGGGCCGGCGACGTCCGAGTCGAGACCGTGCTCGCGGAACACCTCCTGGATGCGGGCGAGCGGGCGATAGAACGTCTCGGCGTCGCTGTAGCGCGCGAAGACCTCGACCCGGTCACCGAGCCCGAGCCCGGGGAAGTACGGCGCGCCGAGGCCGGCGCCCAGGACCGTCCGCAGCGCCGCACGGCGGGCCCGCCCTTTGGGCAGCCAGTGCACCAGCGGGGTCTTCATGTGCACCTCGACCGGGCGCCAGCGCGCCGGGAACACGTGCAGCCCGACAGCGCCCGGGGCGCTAACCCGCGCCACCTCGGCGGCGAACCCGGCCAGGTCCGCGACGTGCTCAAGCACCTGGTCCGACAGCACCACGTCGAACGTGCCGTCAGCGTACGGGTAGCTGCCACCGACGATCTCGGCCAGCCGGTCCGCGCCGTGCCCCTCCCGCTCGAGGAAGCCGCGCCCCCGCTCCAGATAGTCGCTGCGGATCTCCACCCCATGGGCGTCGTAGCCGCGGTCGCACAGCCAGGCCACCGCGTCACCCCGGCCGCAGCCGACGTCGAGCACCCGAACCAGCCCGGCCGGCCGGCCGGCTGCTGCGGCCGCCCTGGCGACGAACCGCTGGGTCGTGGCCGCCGGCTCCCGTACCCCGTCCTCGAGGGGACGCAGCTTGACGTTCCCGGTCGCCTCGGTGAACGAGGGCAGCGGGCGCTCAGCCATCACGGCTCCTCGGTTCCCGACCCGTTGCTGCGATACAGACCAGGATGGCCAAGACGGCCCACAGCCCCTTCGAGAACTCCCAGTGCCGGGGCAGCAGCCCGAGGACAAGGACCACGCCCAGCACGACGGCCATCGCCCGCTCGGCCCTCCCGGCGACAAGGGCCGCGTGGCGTACGGCCGACATGAGCAGCAGGCCGAACAGAAGGATGCCGACCGTCCCGAGCTGGACCGCGACCGACAGGTAGGTGTTGTGGACCCCGGCCTGAAGGGGATAGCTCTGCCCGACGTACTCCGGGACGACACCGGCGCCCACCCCGATGACCTGATGATGCTCGAAGACGTCCAGCCCGATCCCCCACAGGACCGTGCGGTTGTCGAGCGTGCCGCTCTGCAGCTCGCTCCAGGTCGTGCCCAGCCGTTGCAACGGTGCGGACGGCAGCAGCAGGCCCCCGCTGACGACCCCGGCCATGACGACGAGGACCAGTGTCGCCAGCAGGGTCCGTGCCGTCGGCGAGAGCAGCCGGATGGTCAGCGGCACGATGGCGAACGCCGGCAGCAGCAGGAGCAGCGCCGAGCGCGACGCCGTGAGCAGGACGACGAAGACGGCCAGCAGCGGGAAGCAGGCAGCCGCTGCGCGCCACACCGGCTTCCGGAGCGACACCGCGAGGTACCACGCCATCGGGATCCCCAGGCACATCAGGAAGGCGACGTCGTTCGGGTTCGTGCCCTCAGCCGTGTAACGCACCAGGGTGGGGCCCCCAGCCCGCTGCTGCAGCGCGCTGATCCCAAGCAGGAGATCTCCTACCACGAACGCCGCAAGGAGTCCGTTCAGCCGTTGCGGCGTGGTGACGGCCAGGACGGTGAGCAGCACCATCACTGCCAGCTGCAGCATCGTGCCCCCGCGCGCGAAGGACTCCTGCGGGTACGCGCTCCAGAGCGGCGAGAGCACCAGCCACCCGGTGAAGAGCAGCATCAGCACGAGCGTCTCGCCAGGTCGGCGGAAGCCGCCGCCGACCCCGAGCGCAAGGCCGCAGACCACGATGACCAGCAGGCCGACCGCCTTGGCGACCGTGCCGATGCCCGAGACCTGCACGACGTCCTGCCAAGGGATCGTGGCGTACAACGCACACACGCCGAGGTAGGCGACGAGATCGAGCCGGTCCGCCGGCCCGGCCGAACGCACGCCTCGAGTCACCGGCGACCGCCGGTCCCCCGCCACTGGCCAGGTCAGCGTCACCTGCCCCGCCTCCAGCGCGCACTCCGCCTCAGCCGGTCGAGGACCACGCGCCGCAGGGCGCTGTCGGCGAGCTCGCGGTAGTGCTCGACCGGACCCTGCCGGGCAGCGCTGATGCCGTAGTCGCTCCGATAGCCCAGCAGGTCGAGCAGCTCACCGGTGAGCCGCTCGAAGGCACGGACCTGTGCCGGCCGGAGCACGTCCCGCCAGGCCTCCACGCGCCCCGGGTCGGGCCGGCTCAGCACCAGGCCATGCTGCCCTGCGGTGTACGCGGGAAGGGCGTAGTCGCGCTGGTCGACCATCTGGTCGTCGTACTCGATCCCGGCGAAGTCGCAGACCAGCTTGAGCGTACGTTCGGGCTTGAGGATCAGGTCCTCGTAGCGGACGGTGTGGACGAGGTCGGGGCCGAGCGCCCCGGCGGCAGCCAGACCAGCCGCCACCTGGAGCGCCCAGTGCCTGGCGGCCTCGGTCGCGGTGTTCGGCCCCCAGTCCAGCGGCAGGACCGAGGCCGCCACGGCGCGGCCGTCCCGGATCATGTGGACGAACCGTGCCTCCGGCAGCACCCGGCGCCAGGTGGGCACGAAGCGGATGTTGCCCGGCGTGTGGTCGATCCAGGCCACGTGCGCGGATGCCCCGAGTGCCGCGGCGTGCCGCTCGACCAGCAAGCTCATCAGCTCACCGAACGGCATGCGGCCGCGGCCGGTCACGGGAGCGATCCCCCAGAGTGCGAACTTCGGGTCGCCCGCGAGCAACTCGCGGGCCCGCGACAGGTCGACCATGTCCTGGTCCACCGCACCCGAGGCGTACAGCTCCCACTTGAAGTTCGCCTCGGGGACCGTCAGCCGGCCCTCCCCCCAGCCGAGCATGGCCCCGAGAAGCGTGGTCCCGCTCCGGGAGCAGCCGCCGACCAGGATCGGGCGGCCGACGAGCCGGCCGGCCGCGGTCATACGGCCACCCCCGCAGTGGTCAGCTCGTCGACGAGGCTGACGTACGCGGCGACGGCGCCCGCGACGGTGTACGCCGCCAGCACGGACGAGGAGTCAGCCGACGGCACGCCCGTCGTACGCTCGGCCAGCGTCGCGCGGATCGCCGCGGTCATCGCCGCCACGTCGCCGACCGGGACGAGCCGGCCCAGCCGCCCGGCGTCCAGCACCTCGCTGGGACCGCTGCGGCAGTCGGTCGAGACCACCGCGGCCCCGCACGCCAGCGCCTGGATCAATGCACCGGGCAGACCCTCGCGGTCCGAGGCGAGGACATAGACCGAGCACCTCGAAAGGTACGGGTACGGGTCGTCGACCCAGCCCGGCATGCTCACGTCCTCGTCGATCCGGAGCCCGAGCTCTCCGGCCAGCGTCGTCAGGCGCGGACGCTCGGGGCCCTCGCCGAGGATGAGCGTGCGCACCCGGATCGCCGGCACGAGCGCTGCTGCGGCCCGCAGCAGCAGCGCGTGGTTCTTCTTGGCTGTCAAGCTGCCGACCGTGAGCAGGACCGGCGGCTGGCCAACGGCGAACCACGGGTGCTCGACCGGAGCCGCCGCCCGCGCCGGCAGGTCGGACCCGATCACCGGGTTAGGGATCACCCTCATCAGGTGCTCGACGCGACTGCCGACCACGGCCCTGAGGTCGTCGGCGACCCCGCGGGACGGGGCGATGACGGCCGCGGCCCGGGGGTAGAGGCGTCGCGCTGCGACCAGGGCCAGCCGATCCTTGGCCGACGGGTTCGCCGCGGCCATCTCGCCGAGGGTGTTCGCCACGCGTACGGCGACGGCGGTCCTGGACCCGTTCATCGCGTTCGCAGCGAGGGCCACGACATTGGCGTGCTCGAGGGTGCTGAGCAGGCAGTGCGGGCGCTCCCGGCGCAGATGCCTGGCCACCGCTGGGACGGCATCGCGCAGGTGCACCCGGCCCATGCTCTCGACCGCGATGTTGCCGGGGACCTGCTCGGCCAGCGGGCCCGACGTGTCACCGAGCAGCAGGCGTACGTCGGCACCCGCGTCCGCCAAACCCCCGGCGACGGTCAGCATCACCCGCTCCGCACCGCCACCGGCGAGATTGGGCAGGAGCACCGTGACGCGCGGGCCGCTCGCCGACGCGTTCATCGATCCACCGACGCTGCCTGGCCGCGCAAGCCTGCGATCCGGCCGACCACCGACCCGAGCCGTGGTGGCAGCAGCAGGCAGGTGTCGGCGACCAGCCGGCTCACGCTCCGCAGGACCGGGACACCCGGCGCGAGTCGCAACAGCAGCAGGACGGCTGCGGCGCCGCCCAGCCAGGCCGAGGCCAGCACGACCAGGACCGGTGCCTGGAAAGACTCGGCGACCGTACGCGTCCCCAGCGCGGCCACCGCCGCCACGACCGAGACCACGACCCCCGGAATGTGCTGCGCCAGGAAGCGCGACCATGACATGCCGATGAGCGACAGGCTCAGCTGCGCCATCAGCAGGTAGTTCTCCAGCAGGGCGAGCAGGACGCCGACCGCAACGCCACGGATCCCCCAGTGCCGCCCCAGCAGGGCTCCACCGACGACGCACGCTGCATACAGGCCTTGCCGCCACGCACGGCGGTAGACAGCGCCGGTCGCCCGAGCGAGCGAGTCGCTCAGCTTGTAGCCGGTACGGAACAGCATCCCGAACAGGATCACGTCGAACGCGTCCCGCAGCGGAAGCCAGTCCCGGCCGAGGAGAACGAGGACGAGCTGCTCGGACGTGACGGCGCACATGGACGAGATGGGCAGCGCCACGAATGCCAGCAGCGCCGCACCGGTGGCGTAGACCCGACGCAGCGCTGCCTTGTCCTCCTGTACCGAGGCCATGGCGGGGAACAGCACCTCGTTCGCCACCTGGCCGAAGAGTGAGGCCGGCGCTGCGACGAGCTGGTAGGCCCGCCCGTACAGGCCCAGGGCTGCCGCGCCGAGGAATCGGCCGACGACGATGTTGTCGCCGAGGATCGCGACGCTGTTGGCCAGCTGGGCGAGCAGGTGGCCGACGCCGTAGCCCAGGAGCTCGCGCAGCGGGCCGCGGGCCAGCGAGGGCCGGACGCTGTGCGGGGCCAGCGCCATCACGCTGGCCGTGCGGATCGTCGCCTGCGCGAGCTGGCCGATGACGATGGCCCACGGCCCCAGACCCAGCCACGCCATCAGGACGGCCACTGCGCCGTAGCCGATGGCGTACGACGCCGTCTCGGCGGCAGCCAGGCGGCTGAACTGGACCCGGCGCGCGAGCAGGTAGTCGCCCAGGGTCATCGCGTTGATCACCAGCCCGAGCGCGAGCACCCGCAGGATGGGGGCGAGGCCGGGTAGCCCGAACGCGTGCTCCACCAGCGGTGCGAGCAGCTGGAGTGCCCCGGAGCAGGCGACGGCGAGCACGAGCCCGGCGGTGAAGGCGACGCGCACGTGCAGCTCGGTGAGCACCGGTCGCTGCACGATCGCGCTGCCCAGCCCGCACTGCGCCACGATCGTCGTGACCGCCACCACGATGAGCGCGCCGGACACCAGCCCAAACTGGGCTGGAGCGACCAGCCGGGCGAGGGCAGCCAGCACGGCGACCTGGAGCACGGCCTGCGTGGCGGCGGACAGTCCCATCCAGCCGATGCCGGCCACCGAGCGGCGGCGCAGTGCGGCTCTGTCGGACGGTGCCTCGGCCGGCCTCACCGGCAACGCCGGGGACGCCGGCCGGTGCCGCTGCGGGCGACGAGTCCGTCGAGCACGGACAGCCAGCACGCCATCACGACGTCCTGGCTGAAGCCGTCGCGCGCCCGCAGCCTGGCTGTCTGCCCCATCCGGGCGCGGGTCGAGACGTCGAGGCTGGCCATGCGTCGCATCGCGGCGGCCAGATCGGCCGGGCTCCCCGGGGTGACTACGATCCCGACCGAATCGTCGACGAGCTCGGGCACCCCTCCCACCCTTGTCGCGACGACGGGCAGCCCAGCGGCCATGGCCTCGAGCACGACATTGGGCAGCCCCTCGTACGCGCTGGGCAGGACGAGCGCATCGGCTGCCGCCATCAGGTCGGCGACGTCTCGGCGTACCCCGAGAAGGCGTACCCGGCCGGACAGGTCGAGCCGGTCGACCGTGGCGGCGAGCGCGTCCGCCTCCGGTCCCTCCCCGGCGACGACCAGCCGGCCGGGTACGCGTCCCCCTTCGACCGACGCGAACGCCCGTAGCAGGTCCGGCCAGGCCTTCTGCACGGCGAGCCGGCCGACGCCGAGCCACAGGAATTCGTCAGCGGCCACACCCAGCTCGCTCCGTACGGCTGCCCCTCCCCCGCCCGGGTCGAACGCCGCCGGGGGCAGGGCGTTCGGGATCACCATGAGGCGATCGCGTGCCACCACCCCCCGGCGGACGAGGGAGTCCGCGGACAGGACGGAGTTGGTCGTCGTGAGAGAGGCGAGCCGGCCGGTGCCGCGCACGGCGAGCTCGCGTCCGTGCCCACCGAAGTACTCGTTGCGGATGGACGACACGACGACGGGCACACCCGCTGACTTCGCGGCGACCCTGGTCACGACGTTGGCCTGGTAGAGGAAGCTCACCGCGACGTCCGCGCGCTCCCGCCGGAGCAGCCGGGTCAGCCCCACGACAGTCGGGACCGCCCGCGGCCGGCGCCCTGCGGTCAGCGACACCACCTCGACACCAGCCGGCTCGAGCTCGGCCGCGAAGTCGTTGTCCGGCATCAGCGTCGCGACAGTCACGTGATGGCCGGTTGCCGCCAGGTGCACCGCCAGCCGGACGAGCTGGGTCTCGGCACCGCCGCGGGCGAGCGAGTTGATGACCAGCACCGCACGCCATGAGGAGGCGCTGGCGAACCGGGACACCCTCGCGTCCGACTCCTGCAGGGTCATGCCTGCGTCGCGAGGGCGGCGCTCTGCCAGTCCAGCTGCTGGCGTACGCCCTCCTCCAGGCTGGTCTGCGGTTTCCATGAGATCAGCGCCTGCGCGCGCTCGGTCGAGCCGCCTGTCCGCCGTACGTCGCCGGGCTGCTCGGGCAGGTGCTCGACGCGCAGCCGGTGGCCGACGAGCCGGGCGATCAGGGCGAGCAGGTCGGCGACGCTGACCGAGCTGCCGCCGGAGACGTTGAGCATCGTCGGAGTCGCGATGTCGGCGTCCGCCGCCGCGCAGTTGGCCTCGACGACGTCGGCGACGTAGGTGAAGTCGCGAATGTGCGACCCCGTGCCGAACACCCGGATCGGGGCGTCGCGCAGGGCGGCGTCAAGGAAGATGTTCATCCCCATGTCCGGCCGCTGCCGCGGACCGTAGACGGTGAAGTAGCGCAGCGATACCACCGGCAGACCCCAGTTGACGGCGTACAGGTCGCACAGCTGCTCGGCCGCCAGCTTCGTGACGCCGTAGGGGCTGAACGGCCTGGGCAGCGTCGTCTCGCGGCAGGGGTAGCTGTCACTGTTGCCGTACACCGATGAGCTCGACGCGTTAACGAGCCGTTGGATGTCCGTGCCCCGGCACGCCTCGAGCAACCGCTGCGTCGCGAGGATGTTGCGGTCGACGTACATCCGGAAGTGCTCGGACCACGACAGCCGCGTACCCGGCTGGCCGGCCTGGTGGAACACCACGTCGACGCCGCGGACCAGGTCGTGCAGGTCCGCTCGGAGGATGTCCTCCTCGACCAGCCGGAACCTTGCCGATCCGGCCAGGCCCGACAGGTTCGCCCGCTTTCGGTCGGGTGAGTAGTAGTCGGTCAGGCAGTCGATGCCGATCACGTCGGCACCGTCCGCGACCAACCGCTCGGCCAGGTGGCTGCCGATGAATCCAGCTGCGCCGGTCACCAGTGCTCGCATCGCGATCCTCCTTGTGTGGTGGTCGAGCTGTTGTCGATGGAGTCGGGTCAAGCGATGGGCAGGGGTGGGGCAGAGCTGGTTGAGCCGGGGAACGCGCGCCAGCCGGAGCCGACCGTGATCTCGGCCTCCAGCCGCGGTCCGGCGGGCTCGAGCACGAAGCGGTACGGGACCGGGTGGAGCAGCCCCGACAGACGGACCAGCTGGGTGGCCCCGTCGAGCAGGAGGTCATCCTCGGCACGCACGACGCCGGCGCCATGCTTGTTGTCGGTGATCCGGATGCCGTCCGTCTCCTGCGAGCCCAGGACGGCCCGCAGCACGTTGTGCTGCGAGAGGAGGTAGCCACCCTCCTGTGCCTGCATCCCGTACGACCCGAAGCCGTCGACGTAGTTGTCATAGACGTGCGCGTAGGCGTCACGGACGAGCGGGTTGCGCTGGTTTGTGTGGTCGAACCAGTTGTGGTGCACGGTCACGTGCATCGGTGCCGTGCTCGTCAGGGCGCTGATCAGCATCGTCTTGTCGTGGTTGAAGAAATGGCACCAGGACACGGTCACGTCGGTGGCCCCGAGGGTGATGTCGACCAGCCCATCGCTGCCGTTCGAGAAGTCGTCGTGGTCGATCCACACGTCGTGCGCCCCGTTGCGTACCGAGAGGGCGTCGGACGTCGACCCGTGGATGGCGGTGAACTTGAGGTTCTCGACGATGATGTTGGACGTCCCGTCGATGATCAGGCCCTTGTTCTCGAGGGTGACGTCGGCTCCTCGTCCGTCGATCGTCGTCTGCGACGGGACCTCGAGCGGCTGCCCGAGGACGATGGCGCCGGAGACCAGGAACCGGATCCAGCTCGGGCCGCCCGCCGCGAGCGCCTCCCGGAGCGACCCGACACCACTGTCGGCAAGCGTCGTCACCTCACGCAACGTGCCGCCCTGACCGCCCAGGGTGCCTTGGGCGAACCCCTGCAGCGCGGTGTCACTCATCCAGCCGGTCGGTTGCGCATCTCGCGGCGTACGAGGCGCCGCTGACGCCCCCGTCGCAGCACCGCGATCGGCGGCCGTCCATCGCACGAGCACCCCGGAGATTGCCGCAAGGACGGCCAGGACGAGCAGCACGGTAAGCACCTCGCGCGGCCGCCGGCCCAGACCGGTGTGCGCGCTCACGCGACCGGCTCCGGCTGGCGGGCCCACCACAGCTCCGCGAGGTCGCGCCCGACCAGCGCGGACAGCGCGTCGACGTCGGCCGCGTAGTGCTTACGCAGCCTGCTGGCCGTCGCCTCGTTCGGCGCGGAGACGTCCAGCTGCTGGTGCCGTCCAGCGACCCAGACGGCCAGCGGCGACCTGGCCAGGCGGAACGCGACAGACCCGTAGCCGAGGTCGTGCACGTGCCCGCTGAGCCGCTTGGCCAGCACGTAGGCGCGCCGCCGGCTCGGCTGCCATGCCTCGTTGTGCGGCCGGTCGTGCTGCGACAGCGCATGGCCGGCATCGACACCCAGGAACCCGTACACCGACCGCATGGCGACGACCGGGTCGGCTACGAGATCCTCGAAGACCACGACGTGCAGCTGGGCGCGGTCGAACCACTCGAGGTATCGGCCCGCGTGGTGGCCATAGCGACCGCGTTCGAGGGCGCCAGGGTTGTCAGCGAGGTAGTCCTCGAAGCTCGCGCGGTAGAACGTCGTGCGGACCCGGTGCTTGTACTGGGAGACCGCGCGCGTGACCGGGTCCCTGACCAGGAGGAGCAGGCGTACGTCGGCGTTGGCTGCCGCGATGCGCGCCGGGCTGTCCGCGTCGACGAGGTAGCGGGGCGAGACCTCGCCGTGCTTGCGTTGGGCACACCCGTCGAACTTGTCGCGGTACCACTGCTCGCCGCGCTCGTGGTGGAGCGAGAAGTAGTCGACCTCCTTGACCGCCGACGGCAGGCACAGGCCCGGGTGGTCGCGCAGCAGCGCCTCGAGGTAGGTCGTGCCCGCCTTCAGTGCACCGATGCACACGAAGTCCGGCAGCCGGGCGGTCACGGCGCGGTCCGCCGTGACTCGACCACTCGGGCCGGGTGCAGCGGTGTCGCCAACGAAGGCACGGACTGCCGCACGACGGAGACATGGTCCACCCCCGACCGTCGACGGGGCCGCCACCAGCCTCGCGTGGTGCGTACGTGCACGACCCCGACCACGAGCGTTCCCGCAAGCTCGAGCTTGGTGGCCGTGACGGCGAGGGCCTCAGCCTCGGTCGAGTCGCAGGTGACCAGCACGAGGGCGCTGTCGTCGGCTGCCGCACCGATGGCCAGTCCGGACGTCTCCAGACCGGGCGCGTCGACGACGGCCAGCGCCTCGTGCGGAAGCAGAGCCAGGTGCTCCGCGACAGCGACGGCCGACTGCTCAGGCCCCGCGCCGAGGCCGATGAACTCCACGGAGGTGTGCCCGACCCCGAGCGAGACGCAGGAGTCGACCAGGAGGGCCCGGCCCGCGATCACGTCGCGCAGCCCGATCTCGTCGCGCAGGCCGGACAGGCTGGTCAGGTGGCCGCCGTCGTCCCCCAGGTCCACCAGGAGCAGATCGCGCCCCGACCCGCGGATCGACGTCGCGAGCGCCAGGGCGACGGCCGGACCAGCCCTCTCGGTGGTGGCCGGGGCGACCACCAGCCGGCGGAGGCCGCGCACCTCACAAAAGCGCATCAGCGAGACCGCGACCGACCCGAGCCGCTTCTCGGTGGAGGCGAAGTCGCTGAGCCGGCTCAGCTGGGCGAGCGATCGCTTCGGCAGCGCCACGTCGAGCAGCACCGGCACGCCGAGGATCGCCGCGACACGGGCCCCCGACATCGGCCGGTTTCGCTCGGCCCGGCGCCACGCCAGCCCGCACCCGAAGAGCAGCCCGACGATGCCGCCGAGCAGGGCGCCACGCGTGGGTGCGAGGGTGTCCGGCGCGCTCGCCGGGATCGCGTCGTCGACATGGGAGAACGGGACGCCCATCAGGCCGCCGTCGACGCTGAGCTCGCGCATCTTCTCGTTGAGACCGTCGAGCTGGATCTGGGGGTTGACCAGCGACGCGCGTAGCGCCGTGTACGTCGGGTCGATCTGCAGTGCCGTCTGAACCGCCCGATCCTCGGCCCCTGCGACAGGGGGCGGGAAGGCACCGGCGAATGTCTGGACCACCTGCTGCCGCAGCGCCGCGCTACGAGCCTGGACCTGCAGCCTGAGCTTGCCGATCTGCGCCGCGAGCTGGTTGGCGGAGGTCCGGAGCGGGGCTATGCCGGCCTCGGTGACCCGTCGTTGGTCGTCGGCGAAGATCGCCCGGTAGGCAGTGACGACGGCGTTCGCCGTGTCCGCTGCCCCGGCGGCGGTCGGCGCGGTCGCCTTCACGTCGATGAGCGCGGTCTGCGCCTCGGGCTGGACGGTCAGCCGAGTCTCCAGGCTGCCCGGTGTCGTCCCCAGCGCCACCGCGGCGCGGGTGAGCGTACGCGAGTCGTGCAGCTGCTGGACGATCGTGAGCTGACGGTTGGACACGTCGCCCGCGGAGACCGTTCGGTAGACGGGTTGGGTGTCCGGGCGGGCGACGGTGACTGTCGCTGTGGCGGTGTACTCCTTCGGCAGGCTCCACGCCAGCGCGTACGCAGCGGCAGCAAGGACCAGGGCCACCGCGACGACGAGCACCGCGTAGCGCCGCAGCGCTGCGAGCAGGCCGACCTCCGGCTCGTACGACTCGGTCGAGCGGTTGGACGGGGTCATGTCGATCTCCTTGCTCGGGTCCCTGCGCCGAGCGGCGTCAGGTCCGCTGGCGTGCCCTCCCGTGCAGCGACGGCGGCGTACACCCTGAGCAGCGCGGCCCGCTGGTTGGCAGGTTGGTGGGCGGCGGCGAGCTCGCGCCCGGCCGCAACGGCGACGGCGAACACCTGCGCCGACGGGAATCCCGCGAGAATGTCGACGACCTCGTCGACGCCGGTCCACAACGGCCGCAGTCCGAGCAGGCGCAGCGCCGGGTGGTCGCGCGCGAGGACGGGGACGCCGGCGGCGGCCGCCTCAAGGATCGTCAGCGGAGCGCTCTCCCAGGCGGCCGTGTGGACGTACACCTGCGCTCCCGCGATGTGCGCCCAGGCCCGCTCGCGTGGCACCCAACCGGTCACCTCGACGCCAGCGCGGGTCAGCCGGTCGACGTACTCCGGGGAACCGCCGCCAACCCACCGCCAGCGCAGGTCCAGGCCACGGCGGCGCGAGAGCTCGGCGGCGGCGGCGAACAGCTCTGGCGACTTCTGCGGGCACAACCGCCCGACGCTGACGACGAGCGGGCTGCTGTGGCCCACCACGGGCACCGGCGCGCGGTCGGGAACGGCGTTGGGCACGTACGTGACAGTTCGCCGACCGGGGAGGCGTCGCGCCGACCGGTACTCGTGCGGGCTGCAGGCGGCGACGTGGCGGCCCCGGAGGCTCAGCGCTGCCTCGGCCAGCCACACGACTGAGCGGGCCGGCCACCCGAGGTCCCTGCGCGTGAAGCCGTAGCAGTGCGGGGTGTGCACGATGCGGTCGCGGTCTGCGATCGCGAGGCGTACGAACGCCCCTGCGTACGACGAGTGCGCGTGGATGACGTCGGGGGCCAGCCGCCGCACCTCGGAGCGGATCCGCCAGGCGCGCTCCACCGCTCCGGATCCCAGCGGCAGCACCTCGGCCATCGCCGAAGTCAGGTGCTCGATCGGGCAGGAGGGGTCCAGGTCGGCCAGCAGCACGTGCCGGTACTCGGGGGTCAGGCCGGCGTACGACGCGATGACCGCTGCCACGCCCGACCCGAGGTTGCACGCGACGTGCAGCACCGTCCGCGTGGGCTCCAGCACGTCGTCAGCCACCGGACCGCCCCACGACCGCGCCGACAGTACGCAGCAGGATCTTGACGTCGCCCCACATCGACCAGCTCTCGATGTAGGCGTTGTCGAACCGGGCCCGGTCCTCGATCGAGGTGTCCCCCCGCAGCCCATTGACCTGGGCCAGGCCGGTCAGGCCCGCGCGCACCCGATGCCGGTCCAGGTAGCGCGGGAACTTCCCCTGGAACTCATCCACGAAGAACGGCCGTTCGGGGCGCGGCCCCACCAGGCTCATGTCACCGCGCGCCACGTTCCACAGCTGCGGGAGCTCGTCGAGCGAGGTGCGCCGCAGGAACCGGGCCAACCGCGAGAGCTGCGGGTCGGCGGCGACGGTCCAGCGGGGCGTGGCGGCCGAAACGAGCGACGAGGGTACGGTCCGGAACTTCCACAGCCGGAATCGGCGCCCGCCATAGCCGATGCGCTCCTGCTCGAAGAAGATGCCCGGTCCACCGTCGATGCGGACGAGCAGCGCGAGGACGGCGAGCAGCGGGAGCAGCAGCAGCAGAGCAACGCTGGAGACGGCGAGGTCGAACAACCGCTTGCGGCCGAAGCTCCGTCCGACCAGCGGTGGCCGCGGGAGCCGGATGAGGGGGATCCCCCACACCGCGTCCATGCCCCGGCTGATCGACTGCATCTCGAACAGCCGCGGTACCACGAAGATCTCGCGTCGCATGAGGTCGCAGGACCGGATGATGTTGACGATCTCGGACTCGCTGTCGGAGGAGAACGCCACGACGACGATGGCGGCACCGGTATCGACGATCGCGTCGCCGAGGGTGCCCTCTCGGATCACCGAGACCGGCAGGCCCGCCTGTAGCAGCGGGTCGGGATCGTAGAACCCGACCGGCTCCAGCCCGTACTCCGGGTGGTCGACGAGTACCCGCCCGAGTCGGCTGCCCACCAGGCCGGCGCCGACGATCAGGGTTCGATGCGCGATGAGCCGGCGCCGGCGTACGTGTCGGACCCATGAGTACGCCGCTGTACGCAGGACCAGCACGACGACGCTGAACGAGGCCGCCGTCTCGAGCAGCGCCCAGCCCAACGCGTGCCTGCGGGTGGCCGCGTCGCCGAGCGCGACCAGGCCAGCTGCGGTGAATGAGCGGGTCACGAGCCGGGGCAGGTCGTCGAGGACCGACAGGTTCAACCGGCGGCGGTACAGGCCGGACGCGCGGAACAGGGCGAGGGTGAGGGCGCCAGAGGTCACGACGCCGAAGGGGAAGGCCAGCAGGTCGCGGCGGTAGCTGAGGCGTACGGCGACCGCGAACGCGCAGACGTCGACGACCAGCATGAGCACCGCCACGGACGGCAGCGGGATCCGCGCATGGCGTACGAGGAGCGGTCGATCGTAGGTGACGTTCAATGTCGACTGCGGGTCAGATCGGAGCGATTGCACGAACCGATCACCTCCTCGCCGTATCCGGGTTGGACTGTCGCTGCCTGCTGCCGCTGTCGACCTAGGCCCAGTCGAGCTCGCGGCCGATGAGGGCGGCCAGGGCCCGGTTGGACTCTGCGAACCGGGCGTTGAGCTCGGCACGCAGCCCGGGGTCCATCGGGGGGTAGCTGCGCTCGTTCAGGTGCCGGCAGGCGAGCTCGGGGTACGCCGGGAGCCCGAGGAAGTCGTAGACCTTGGCCATCTCCGCTGCGGGGTCAGCGAACATCTGCTCCGACTGCAGGACCAGCAGCTGCTCGGCGGGGTAAGCGGCGAGCCAGCGTGCGACCTGCGTCGCGTAGTCGCTGCGGCTCAGGTAGGAGTACGAGCGCAGCGCACGGTCCGTCGCCGGGGCGCCCGAGCTGGCCCGCCGCCAGCCCGAGGCGATGCGGGCATCCTCGTGGCGGATCGCCTCTGCGAACGAGAGCGGCTCGCGACCCTTCGCCCGCTCGTGCTGGTAGTGCGAGAACGCGCGGTCGACGGGGTTGCGGAGCACCGCCAGGAGGCGCGCCTCGGGCAGCTCGGCGGCCGCCCTGTCGGGGGCCAGCGGGTGGTAGAGGTAGAACGGCGACGCCTCACCGGTCTGCCACCGGCGCGGACCCGTACCTCGGTGGAACGGGAAGTTGGACCGGTACCAGTCCGGCCCGTCCTCGTGGTGCAGGTCGAAGTAGTGCACCTCCTTCGTACGTGCGGCGCGCACCAGCGGGTGCTGTACCAGGAGGTCGTAGAGCGTCGTGGTCCCGCTGCGCTGGGCACCGATGACGAGGAAGTCGGGCAGGGGCCGGTGGCCCACCGTCAGCTGCCGTGGCAGCCGCCGGATCGCGTCCAGCCGGGGCGCATCACTCGCCCAGGGCGAGGCGCTCGAACCCGTCGCAGCATGCATCGAAGCCTCCAGCCGAGAGGGGGAGGGACATCGGGCTCTCGATGTCCTCAGCCAGAAGCGGCGATCTTGTCCTTGCACAGAAGGGGCGTCAACCCCTATTGCGCCCGATAGCGGGCAAATTACGACATGTGGGTGACGTGCCCGTCCCCTATCAGCCCAGCGAGAGGGTCGGTGACCTCGTCACCGCCGCGAGGGCCAGTGCCTGCAGCCCGGCGCCAGCCTTGATCCGCGCCTCGAGGGCGTCCGTCGCCGGCTCGACGACGACCGAGTACGGCAGCGCGAACGTGTCCGACGTCCCCTGCTGCACGAACCGCGCGCCGTGGAGGTACAGGTCACCGTCCGAGGACGCAGCGCCGACCCCCCAGTTGCCGAGCTGGTTCCGGATGCCGTCCTTGCCGACCCCGGTGGCGTCGAAGACGTTGCCCTGCGACACCAGTCGGCCGCCAGCTGTCGTCTGCATGCCGATGTCGCCCCAGGTGGTCAGGAGGTTGTTGTACGCGTGGACGTCGGCGAGGTTGACCAACGGGTTCCGCTGGTAGGTCTTGTAGAAGTAGTTGTGGTGCATCGTCACCTGCTCGGGGAGGCCCGAGTTGAGGGCGCTGACGAGCACGCCCTTGTCGTTGTCGTGGAAGCGGTTCCAGGACAAGGTCACGTCCGTGGAGCCCTGGGTGACGCTCATGACCTCGTCGCTCGCGACCGAGAAGTCGCAGTGGTCGACCCAGACGTGGTCCGAGCCGGCCATGATCCGCAGGCCGTTGGCGTTCGGGTCGCTCCGCGCCTTGAGGAAGCGGATGTTCTCGACGATCACGTTGCTCACGCCGCTGATGCGCACGACCATGCTCGTGATCGTGATCGATGCCCCCCTTCCGTCGACGGTCTTGTCCGACGCGATGTTCAGCTTGGTCTTGAGGGCGATCGTGCCCGAGACCGCGAACCGGATCCACAACGGCTGCGGCAGGGTCGCGCCGTACCGCAGGCTGCCGGGACCGGTGTCGGCGAGCGTCGTCACCCAGTAGACGTCGCCGAGGTCACCGCCGGTCGTCCCGCCGCCGTAACCGGTCAGCCCGGAGCCGACATCGGCCGTCGGGGTGTATGCGGCCGTGGAGCCCTTGGCGTGCCCGGAAGTGACGATCGCCTGGGTCGGCGGAGCGGCTGACCGAGGAGGTAGGGCGGCGCCGGCGGGGGCGATCAGCGCGGCGGTCGCGACGGCCGGAGCGAGCAGCAGGACGACGAGGGTGTCACGCAAGCGCATACCTGGGGCATCGGGACACGATCAAGAAAGCCCAAGCGACCGAACGGGCTAGTCCGTCCACACCAATGAGACGGAGGTTGGCCGGCGGCAACTGCGCGCTCGTCGGCCCCACGTCACAGGCTCGAGGGGTCGAGGAGAACGCCGTAGTCGCCGGTCCGTCACCACCGCCCAATGGACGTGACCTGCATCAATCGTGTCCCGGCCGCTGATGTGGCGGTCTGCGTTGATCAGCGCCTCGCTGCCGTGGCGATCGGCCAGGCACTGATATCTGTCGCACGCCAGGCAACACCGACGAACCAAACACCCTGCGAATCCGCGTGCCGGTGTCGCGATCGAGGTGGCAGCCCCCTACAAGACGCGACCAGATCGGACCAGCCGCGTCCTCTGCTAGACCGATGATGCGATGGCTGGAGCGCACGTGTTCGTGGAAGCGGAGCTCGCCAGCAGGAAGTGAGCGTGAGTGTCAGGCACCTACCGAACCACTGTCGCCCAGCTACCGGAACCGCGTCCGCAACCCGTCAGCCAGGAACCGGAACCAAGGTGTCCATCATCTACCGGTTCTCACAAGTTGACCCGCGCACGAAGTTAGCAGCTGTTGACATTTTGCCGCCAACAAGTCATGGCCATGATCAATGATCATGGCCATGACCTGCGTAAACGTTGGTAGCGGGGGCAGGATTTGAACCTGCGACCTCTGGGTTATGAGCCGAGTCCACCTCTCAGGACCGAGACCTGGCCCCACGCTCAGATCCGTGGCAGACTCGACATATGTGCAGGTCAGAGGCTCAGCGCTCGTTCCGTTGGCGTCCGCCGGCGTCCACCCCTGCGTGGCAAGGACTGCGGTCACACTGCGGTCACGGCTTCGGGAGCGGCTGATGGCGTGGACCAGGGTCCGGGTGACCTCCGATGGGCAGCGCAGGCACATCGGCTACTACCGCGACCCCGCTGGCGCCACTCGCTCCGCGGGGACCTTCTCCAACGAACGCGCCGCGCTACGTGCTGGGCAGCGGGCCGAGGGCAAGGTCGAGGATGGCTCCTGGTACGACCGGCAGGCCGGCCGGGTCACCTTCCGCGCCTACGTCGAAGATTCGTGGTGGCCAAGTCGGCACCTGGAGGTCACCACGAGGGCCGGGTACCGGTCCTACCTGGACAAGCACTTCCTGCCCTACTTCGGCGACATGCCCCTCGCGGACATCTCCCCCTCGACCGTGCAGGCCTGGGTCACCCAGGCAGCAGACGGCGGGCTGTCCGCGCGGAGCATCGCCAAGTACCACGCCATGCTCAAGTCCATCTTCAAACGAGCCGTCCGCGACCGGGTCATCGGCTACAACCCCGCCAGCGACACCGAGCTCCCCAAGGTGATCCCCCGCAAGACCCGGACCCTGACCCCCGAAGAGTTCCAGCGGCTCCTGGGCTACGTCCCGGACCGGTTCCTGGCGCTGGTCCTCACCGAGATCGAAACCGGGCTGCGGTGGGGCGAGCTCGTCGCGCTACGGCCCCGCCATGTGGACTTCCTGCGCCGCACCATCAGCGTCGAGGAGACCATCGTGGAGGTCTCCCGCAAGCTCTCCCCCACCGGGCAGCGGTTCATCACCAAGGCCTACCCCAAAGACGACGAACCGCGCGTCCTCGGCGTCCGACCCCAACTCCTCGACACTCTGAGCGTGCAGATCGACCGGCTCGGTCTGGGTCGCGACGACCTGCTGTTCCCATCCACCGAGACCGCCGGCGGGAACCCGCTCAGCCGCAACACCTTCCGCACCCGCTACTGGCTCCCCGCCCTGCACGCCGCCGACCTCGGCTTCCCCGTGCGGATGCACGACCTCCGGCACGCCCACGCCTCCTGGCTCCTCGCAGGCGGAGCCGACCTCAAAACCGTCATGGAACGCCTCGGCCACTCCCAGATCCAAACCACCCAGAAATACCTCCACACCCTGCCCGACACCCACGACCAAGCACTCCAAGCACTCACCCGAACCGAACAACGCAACAGCCACTGAGCTGGAGCGGCGCAAGCGCGGACCCGTCAACAGCGCCCAGCGCGCGAACGCGACGACGCGGGCTATGTCTGCTTGCGTGCCTTCGGCGGCAGCGCAGCCACGTAGGCCACCGATCTGTCGACCCATTTTGTCGACCGCTTCGCCGTTTCCGCGTGTTGCGCGAGACAGGTTCGAGCTATCCGAGATCGGTCGGGAGTGCACCGACAGCTCTCGGCCGGCCGCGTCGTAGGTGTGGTGAGCGTGTCGATTCCGTCCTCGGAGTTGGCTAGGGCGGGCGGTGCTGCTCGCAATCGCGGACGGACCGGAGCGTCGCGCGGCTGTCGCGCCGTTCGTAGGGCCCTGCTCGATCACGAGGACCAGGACGGAGTCCTATTGCTCGGCGGGATCTGGTTGATCATGGCGTCGAGACCGGGGCTGATGTGTGGTGTCCCAACGTCTCGTACATCCGAACCGCGACGACGACCCCTGACGCGGCGGTGATCGCGGCCACGACCCAGATCGCGGTGACCAGGCTCGTGGCATCGGCGACCAGGCCGACGAGAAGGGCTCCGACGGCGAAGCCGCTGTCCCGCCACAGTCGGTAGACACCCACAGACCGGGCCCGCCAGGCCGGGTGGGCGACGTCACCGACGGCAGCGAGCAGGGTCGGGTACACCATCGCTGTACCGGCCCCGATGACCGCGGCGGCCACCGCCCATACGGCGAAGCTGTCACCGACCGCAACGACGACGATCCCCACGGCCTGGACCCACATACCTCCGGCGATCAGCCACTTCCGCCCGATCCGGTCGGACAACCCACCGGTGACGAGCTGCCCGACACCCCAGACGGCTGGGTAGATGCCGGCGAGCAGGCCGATCTGTGCGATCGAGAGCCCGCGGGTGGCGAACAGGATCGGGAACAGGCCCCACGCCAGGCCATCGTTGAGGTTGTTGACCAGCCCGGCCTGGCTCGCGGACGACAGCGCGCGTTCCTTGACGCTGGTCAGCCAGAAGACCTCTTTGGTCGTGAGGTCCGCATGCAGGTGCTCGTGGCGGCTGACATGGCTCGCGGCCTCGAACCTCGCATGCTCCCGAGTCTCCTTGACGGCGAGAACCGACAGGCCGAGGCCGAGTCCCACGAAGGCGATCCCGAGGTAGAACGGCGTGGGACGGAGCCCGTACTCCTGGGCGAGGTATCCGGTGGCCATCGCGGTGAGTGCCAGCGCGCCGTAGCCGGCTGCCTCGTTGAACCCCATGGCGAGCCCGCGCCGTGCGGGGCCGACGAGGTCGATCTTCATGATGACGGTGGTGGACCAGGTCAGGCCCTGGTTGATGCCCAGCAGGACGTTGGCGAAGATCACCCAGCCCCAGGTGGGCGCCCAGATCAGCAGCAACGGCACGGGAAGGGCGAAGAGCCACCCGACCACCAGGACCGGTTTGCGGCCGTAGCGGTCGGACAGGGTTCCGGCGAAGAAGTTGGTGACGGCCTTGACCAGGCCGAAGGCGGCGATGAACGACAGCCCGCTCACGAAGGCGGTGAGTCCGAAGACCTGGTCGGCGAGCAGGGGGACGACGGTGCGTTCTTGGCCGAGGGTGGCGCCGACGACTGCGTTGACGGCGACCAGGAGCATGAACTGGGCGAGGTTGGCTCGCAGGCCGAGACGGATACCCACTTGGGTCGGTTGGTCCGACGTGGTCACGTGTCGACCTGGACGGCACGCCCTGGGGTCGCCGCAGCCCAGTCCTCTGGCCCGCCGGCTTGGATGGCCACGCTGGTGACCCCGGCGCGTTCGAGGACGCTGGCGGCGGTCGCCGCCCGTTCACCGTGCCCGCACATGACGACTACATCGCGGCCCGCCAGGTCCGGGGCTGCGGCGTCGAGGCTGCCGAGCTCGATGTTGGCGGCCCCAGGCAGGTGACCGGTGGCGAACTCGAAGACCTGCCGGACGTCGATGACCGTTCTCGGGTCGGCCGACAAGGGTGTCGACAGCCGGTTGCTCGAGACGTCGAAACCGGCGTCGGTCCATGCTCGGAGTCCGTCAGCGACCTCCCCGGCGAGGTGGTCGTACCCGATCTTGGCGGCTTGCCAGACGACCTCGTCGGGGTCCTGGTCGGGGTCGCGGACGATCACCAGCGGCGTGGCCGCGGACGGGACGAGCCAGCCGAGCCAGGTGGCGAACACCGGGCGGAGCGGGATCGACAGCGACCCCGGGATGTGGGCGTGGGCATAGCCCTCGAACGGTCGGACATCGACGATCTCAGCACAGGAGGCGCGCAGCACCTCGACGGCGTCGGGGGACAGCGCGATCAACGGCGTGTCGGTGCCGAGGAGCGGGGGACCGAGGCGGTTGATGTCACCGAGCCGGTCGAAGTAGGGCGGGTAGCTGCCGAGGCTGGCAAGCAGCGCGGCCGCGAAGGAGTCCTCGTCCGGGGCGGACAGGTAGGGGTTGGTGAGGCGCTCGACGCCGATGCTGCTGGTGCGTTCGGCGCCCGGGGGCGCGGAGCAGAAGGATCCCGCTCCGTGCGTGGGATAGACCGTGGTGGGGTCGGGAAGGCGGGCCAGACGTTGGAGCGAGCGGTACTGCGCGCGCGCCAGGCCCGCGGTGTGCTCCGCCCCTGAGAGGTCCGTGCGCGCCGCAGCCCCCACGAGCAGGCAGCCGCCGGTGAATACCCCGAGCGCATTGGGGCCGTCCAGCAGCAGGTAGGACAGGTGCTCGGCGGTGTGACCCGGGGTGGCAAGTGCCCGCAAGGTGAGCCCGCCCAGATCGACCTCGTCTTCGTCCCCGAGGCCTCGGTGGGGGAAGTCCCGGGCTCCGGCTGCCGAGGCGATCACCTGGGCATCGTCTGCGGCTAGCTGCACGCTGCCGGAAAGGAAGTCGGCGTGCAGGTGGGTCTCGGCCGCGAATGCGACCCGGAGTCCTCGCGCGGCGGCGACCTCGCGGAGGCTGCGGAGATCTCGGCTGGGGTCGACGGCCAGCGCCCGACCGTCGCCCAGGTCGACGAGGTAGGTGGAGTTGCCCAGGCCCTCGTCGACGACGGGCACGACACGATTCACGCTGGGTCCTTGCGGTCGACGGCGGGCCTGTGGGCCATGACCAACACGTATCCGAGGTAGGGGACGGCGCGCGCCATCCGGGGCATGAGCCACATCATCTTGCGCAGGTACACTGTTCGCGTCATGCCCCGGGCCATGACCGCGACGCAGTGGGCACCCTCATCGGCCAGGAACCCTCGCGGGGTCATCATGTCGAACGGTCCGGTCTCGGTGCGCACACCCTCAAGGCCGGCGTCAGCGTCGGTCTCCCTCGTGAGACGTGGTGCGGTGGTGGCGACCCCGCAGCCGATGTTCCCGACCTGTTCGCCGGGTCGCACGGCGGCCCACTCCAGCAGCCGGTCAGTGGATCTGCGGCCGCCCGGGTGAATGACTCTCTTGCCGAGCACGGCGAGGAAGGCGTACGGATCGAGCGCACGGACCTGGTCGGCGGTCAACGTTGCCATGACAACCCTCCCTAGGGTTCAAGAGAATGCTTGAATAGTTCCGGTCACGCGCTACGCTTGTCAAGCGAATCCTTGAATAGTCTCGAGGTGGATCCATGGGTGACCGGCAGGCCAAGAACGCCCTGTTCGACGCCTTCGCCAGCGTCGCGAAGGCCCTCGGCAACGGCCGCCGTGCCGAGATCGTCGACGTGCTGAGCCAAGGCGAGCGCTCGGTCGAGCAGATCGCCGGCGAGCTCGGGCAGAGCGTCGCGAACACCTCCCAGCATCTGCAGCAGCTGCTGCGCTCGGGGCTGGTCCGCACCCGCCGCGACGGGACCCGGATCCAGTACTCCCTGGCCAGCCCTCGGGTGGCCGAGCTGTGGGCGGCCGTGCGTGACGTCGCGGCCGAACACGTCGCCGAGCTCGACCAGCTCGCCGCGGCCTACCTCGGCGACCGCTCCCAGCTGGACAGCGTCACCCAGGACCAGCTCGCCGAGCGACTGCGCCTGGGGGATGTCGTCGTGCTCGACGTGCGCCCCGAACCGGAGTTCCTCGCCGGTCACATCGCCGGCGCCGTCTCGGTACCCGTCGCCGACCTCACCGGACGGCTGCGGGACCTGCCCAAGGACCGCGCGATCGTCGCCTACTGCCGCGGGCCGTACTGCGTCTTCGCCGACGACGCGGTGCGCACCCTTCGACGCCGCGGGTACCGAGCCGCCCGACTCGAAGACGGCTACCCCGAATGGGCACGCTCAGGGCGGCCCGTCAGCGCCAGGGCGGAGGTCGACGCATGAGCGCGCCGGACGGGAGGACCGCGCTCGCCACGTACTACTCGACACATGCAGCGGGCTACGAGACCCGGTGGGCCTCCGCGCTGCTGCCTGCCAGTGAGCAACTACTCACCCGGCTCCCGCTGAGCACAGCCTCGCGGGTGCTCGACCTCGGGACGGGAGTCGGCACCCTGGTCCCGTCAATCCTGCGGAAGGCACCGAAGGCGGTTGTCGTCGCGGCCGACCGCGCAAGCGGCATGGTGTCTCGAGCGCCGCGCACGGCGGAGCGGGTCGTGGCGGACGCGGGCGAACTGCCCTTCGCGGCTTCGTCGTTCGATGTGGTCGTGCTCGCCTTCATGCTCTTCCATGTGCCCGACCCGGTCGATGCCCTGCGAGCCGCCCGCCGGGCTCTGCGCCCGGGCGGTCGAATCGGGCTCGCCACCTGGGGCGAGGATCGACCCGCACCCGCGCTCCGCGTCTGGAACGACGAGCTCGACCGATACGGGGCCACGGCCGCGGACCCGTTGTTAGCTCAGCACGAACTGATGGATTCCCCGGCCAAGGTGACCGGGCTGCTCCAAGAGGCCGGGTTCCAGTCCGTGACGTCGGAGGTGGTCGCGTGGTCCGATCACCCGACTCTGACCGAGTTCGTCGAACGGCACGCTTCGCTGGGGGCCACCGGCCGACGGCTCGCCGTCCTCGACGAGCGGCTGCGGTCAGAGTTTCTGCACGATGTCCGCCAACGCCTCGAACCTTTGGCAGCCGAGAACTTCCTGGACAGCAGCGACGTGATCGTGGCGACCGCTTCCGCGCCCTGAGGGGTCCCGCGCGCAGCACAGACGGCACCGCGGCGGGAACAGCGAGACCACCCGGTCACCCGCACATTGTGGCTACGCTTCAAGGCGTGCACGCAAGCGAGCCCGATGAAGGTGTGACCCTCGCTGAGCTGCTCGCGTCCTTCTCCCTCGCCACCGACCTCGGCCTCGGCCAACCCATGGAACACGTGCTCAGATCCTGGCGGATCGCCTCACGCCTGGGCGAGGAAGTGGGCCTCGACGAGAGCGCGCAGGCGTCGCTGTACTACATCGCCGTGCTCGCCTGGGTCGGGTGCGTCGCCGACACCCCCGAGGTGGCGCGGTGGTTCGGCGACGACATCGCCTTCCGGGCCGACAGCTACGACACCGAACTGGCCGGCCTGTCCGGACTCACCTTCATGCTCGGCCACGCCGGCGCAGGTGACCAGGCGCTGCATCGGTTGCGCCTCGCCGCGACTCTGGTCGCGACCGGCGGCAAGGGCATCCAGAACGGGCTGCTGTCACACTGCCTGACCACCTCCCGGATGGCCGACCTCCTCGGGATGGGCCCACAGGTCTGCGACCCGCTGAACCAGTTCTTCACCCGCTGGGACGGCAAGGGCATGCCCCGCGGGATCGGGCGAGCCGACATCGCGACCACCGTGCGGCTATTCCACCTCTCCGACATCGTCGAGGTCTACCACCGCACCCGTGGGGTCGACGCAGCGATCGAGGTGGCCCGTGCCCGACGCGGCAGCCACTTCGATCCCGACCTCGTGGACGCGTTCTGCGCGGCCGCCGGCGACGTCCTCGCAGACGGCGCTGAAGAGCCCGACTGGCATGCCTTGATCGCCGCCGAACCAGCACTGCAACACCGACTGACCGGCCAGGAGCTCGACGACGCACTCGAGGTCGTAGCCGACTTCACCGACCTACGCTCCGCGTGGCGTGCCGGCCACAGCCGCGGCGTGTCCGAACTGGCCGCCCATGCCGCCGAGCTCGCCGGGCTCCCTCCAGGCGACGTCACCGCCGTTCGTCGCGCGGGCCTGCTGCACGACGTCGGACTCCACGGGGTGCCAGCAACCATCCTCGACAAGCCAGGCACCCTGACGGCGACCGAGTCCGAACGGATGCGGATGCACTCCTACTACACCGAGCGAGTACTCGCACGGCCACCGGCTCTGGCCCGCCTCGGTGCTATCGCCTCGCTCACCCACGAACGACTCGACGGGTCCGGCTACCACCGGGGCCTGTCCGGAGCGGCTCTGTCCGCGCCCGCGCGGATCCTCGCCGCCGCCGACGCCTACCGCGCCATGCGGGAACCGCGCCCCTACCGGCCCGCGATGTCGGCCAAGCAGGCCAGTCAAGCCATCCTGGACGACGTCCGCGCCGGACGGCTGGCCCCGCTCGCAGTCGACGCCGTCCTCAGCGCCGCCGGAGAGACCCGGCCCCGGCGGCCCAGCGGACCAGCCGGGCTCACCCCCCGTGAAGTCGAGGTGCTCATCATGATCGCCCGAGGCGCCTCTACCCGCCAGGTCGCCCGCTCGCTGGACATCAGCCCGAGGACCGCAGGAACCCACATCGAGCGGATCTACGGCAAGACGGGCGCATCCACCCGCTCCACCGCCACCCTCTTCGCCCTGCACAACGGCCTGCTCGACACGCTCACACCGCTCGATTCGTAGGGAGAACTCCGGACGACGCGCCTCGCCGTCCTCCCTAGCGTTTCCCCTGGCAGTCCAAGCCACCGCTCGATCCGAGGGTGACCCGACCGGCCACGACAAGGGCAACCGAATCGCGAGGAGGCAACATGTCCGGCAAAGCAGTGATCAGTCTGACGACGGGACTCGAGGACGCCGAGAAGGTCACGGTCGCGTTCCTGGTCTCGGTCGGCGCGGCCGAGCAGGGCCGCGAGACACTCATGTTCCTCACCAAGGAGGCCGTCCGGCTGGCCACGGACGGGTTCGCGACCGGGACGGCCTGCGAGGGCTGCCCGCCAATCGAGTCGCTCGTGCAGCGTTACGCCGCCGCCGGTGGACGCTACTTCGTCTGCCCCATCTGTTTCGACGCCCGCAAGCTCGACAAGGGAGACCTCATCCCAGGTGCCGAGCTGGGCGGCACGGTCCCGATGTGGCAGTGGATCGGCGACGAAGGCGCGACCACCTTCAGCTACTGAAGAGCTCGCACCCGGAAACGAGCAAGTCGACACCTGGGTGGCATCAGGCACCCACCGACCGACGGCCGGACGGACGGACGAGGAGGCGACATGTTGGACTTGCGCCTAGACCTGGGCGGCAATCCAGGCACTCGAGGTCAAGCTCCCTGGCCGGGACACGAGTACGCGAAGGGTTGGGGAGTATTCGCTCAGCCCTTCGCCACCGGACACGTGCTCGCGCTCAGGGTCGTCCGTGACAACGACTTCGGTGCGTATCGGACGCTGTGGCACCGCGATCCCGAAGGGGCCTGGTCGATCTACGTCGACGGACCTCGCCTGGACACGGCCTGCCCGCGCTACTACGGCGCGGCGTGCAACTACACGGGATTCGGGCGACTCGACCTGGATTGGTTAGGCCCCGCCACCCTCAGAGTCCACCTGGACGCACTCGACCTGGACTGGGTGCTCACCGCGGTGCAGACACCGCTGCTGCGGATCCTCAACGTCGTCAACGGGGCCGTCCCGCTCTCCACCTGGTGCCATCCCGCGATGCTGCACACCCGGGAACGGATGGCCAGGGCCCTGGGAATGGGTGAGTTGCGGCTGAGAGGCGTCATGCCCAGCGGACATGTCGGCACCCTCATGCCGCAGCGGATCTACCTCATCAACGACGCAGCGGCCACCCTCAACGGTATGGACCTGGGCCCGCCAGCTCGGCTCCGTGACAACCCGACGATCGGCGACTTCCCGCTGCCGGCCCGAGGCGTGCTCGCGGTCGGGCATGGGGTCTGGGAGATCCTCGATCCCCAGGAGTACGACGTCACCCGCGCCGAGACCGCCATCTATTCATGAACGATCCGTTAGCTGACCTCAAGGGAATGGAGACACGATGACCACACCGGGGCGGCTGGACGTTGCAGACTTGGAGCGCCGAGTCCAAGACGTCTACCAACAGGTCGCGGACGAGCCACACCGCACGTACCACTTCGAGATGGGCGCCGCCCTGGCGCGGCGACTCGGATACCCCGAGGATCTCCTGGACAGCATCCCCGCTGAGGCGTTGGAGTCCTTCGCCGGCGTCGGGTACTTCCTCGACCTGGCCGCCCCCCAGGCCGGCGAGCGAGTCCTCGACCTGGGCAGTGGCTCAGGGACCGACTCTTTCGCCGCAGCCGCCCTCGTCGGAACCACCGGTGCGGTGACCGGGATCGACATGACCCCGGCCCAGCTCGCCAAAGCGGCGCGTTTACGCGTGGCAGCGGGGCTCGAGCGCGTTCGCTTCGTCGAGGGCCGCATCGACAACGTCCCGATGCCAGGCGGGTCGTGCGACCTCGTGATCTCCAACGGAGTCATCAACCTGGCCGCGGACAAGGCGGCCGTGTTCTCCGAAGTGGCCCGGGTCCTCGCCCCTGGTGGGCGACTAGCTCTCGCCGACATCGTCTCGCAACAGCCTCTGGCCGAGTCGATCACCTGCGACGCCGAGCTCTGGGCGGCATGCGTCGGTGGAGCCGCCCAGATCGACGACTACCTCGGCACCATCGAGAAAGCTGGGCTACGGGTCGACACCACCCGCGACAACACCGCCTATGCCTTCCTCTCCGGGTCAGCACGCGGAGCCACCGCGACCTACGGCATCAAGAGCATTTCCCTGCTCGCGATCAAACCCGGCACGCTGGACCACATCGCTTCGGTGCTCGGCTAAACCTCGCACGGCCCCGCGCCCGCGGCTCGATGACCGGGTCGGACCGGTCGGCCCCGAGTGATACACAGTCGATATGGACACCGCCCGCCCGCCGAGGGTCTACCTGGACTTGAACCACTGGTACACCCTCGGGGCGGCGATGGCAGGACATCCCCGCGAGCCCGCCCATGTCGCCGTGCTCGGGGAGCTGCAGCGACTCGTAGCCGATGGACTGGCGGAGTTCCCCCTCTCATCGGTGCACTACATGGAGTTGACCGAGAACCCCCGGGACGAGCAGCGAAACGAGGCCGCACGAGCTATGGCGACTCTGTCTCGCTTTCGCACCATGGCCCCGCTGAGCGTGATCATCCGCGAGGAGCTCGACCTCGGCTTCAACGCCCGCTTCGGCAGGCCGGCCTTCCCCAAGAGGGTGCCGAAGTTCGGCGTCGGGGTCGGCTTCGCCTTCAACGAACCCGGTCGGTTTTCGCTGCGGGGTGGCACTGATGACCAGCTGCGCGAGCTTGAGCGCACGCTTGGCATGTCCGTGACCCAGTGGGAGGCGCACGTCAACGCTTGGGCGGAGTTCGTTCTGCTCGCGCAGCCGCCACGGGCAGTGGCGGCCCAGATCGAGGGCTACAACCCGTACGGTGCTCGGACGCTCGCTGATGAGCATCTGGCGAGCTTCAACGTGATGATCGAGACTCTCCGAACGGACCCCGACATCAGCCAGCGACCACTGGATGCAATCGCAGCCCGCCAGTTCACCTTCGAGTTCCTTGATCAATACACCGCGGCTTACCTCGGCGCAGGGTTCACGATGGACCGGCGACCGTTCCACGGCGCTGAGGCACTGACGAGCTTCCTCATGTCGCTGCCATCGCGCCGAGTGGCAACGATGATCCAGTTCCACTACCTGAAGGACATCACCCGTGACTGGACGATCAACGACCTTCGAGACATAGCCGCCCTCTCGGCCGCAATCCCATACTGCGACATCGTGGTGACAGACAAGAAGGCCTGGGACGTGGTCGTCAATCGGGCACATCTCGACAGCGAGTTCAGAACGCACGTTCTCGCGCGTCTGGACGGACTACCCGACCTCGTCACCCGCCACGGCAACGGCAAGCCGTAGACGGTTCCAGCCGCCGGATGGCCGACCGTGAATGGTGAGTCAGCAACTCATGCGTCCCGGATTCGGTGAGGCCCTGTGATGCGCCATCGACTCCTAGTCGAGCTTGCGAGGTCGCGGCAACGCGATCGCTGATCCGCGTGGAATGCTCGTGGGGTGGGCGCTTCCGAACTCGACCGGCTCCGCAGGACTGCGCTCGCGCTTCCCGAGGTGAGTGAGCGGCTGAGCCACGGCGCCCCATGTTTCTTCGTCCGGGGCACCCAGCCGATCTGCTACTTCCATGACCACCATCGCGGTGATGACCGGATCTCGTTGTGGTGTCCAGCTCCGGCCGGTGTCGCGGAGTCGTTAGTCAACGCCGAGCCTGAGCGGTTCTTCGCGCCTCTGACGTCGGTCGCGGGAGCGTTCTCCGGTTGGCTGGGGGTGTATCTGGATGCGACGGGGGAGGACGCCGTAGATTGGGTCGAGGTTGGCGCCATCGTTGAGGATGCCTACCGCACCGTGGCCCCGAAGTCGCTCATTGCCAGGCTGGATCGTGAGTGACCCGTTGGCAGGCTTGGCCCGGTTCGACGGGCAGGGCCTTCAGCTGTCCCGTTTGGCTGACGATTTCCGCATGGAGGTGAGCTCCTCGATGTGGGTCGCGCTGCGAGCGACCCAGCGGTCAACAGCTGCTTGGGTCGCGCAGCCGTCTGCCGCGACGAACACGTAGCCGCGCATGGGCCGTCCGGTGAAGTCCATCGGCCGGGCGTGTGGTTGGCTCAGTGCGGCTTGGTAGGCGTCTGGGCCGACGCGGACCATCAGTTCGTCGGCGATGACGCCGCAGGCCATCTTGTTGTTGAGCATGAACGCGAGGCCGCCGAACATGTGCTTCTCGCGGATATCGAGGCCACGCCTCAGGGCTTCGTCCGTCGCGGCGCTGCGCACCCGCTCGGCCAATGCCGGGTTGACGGCCATCGTCAGATCGGGCTTGCGGTGACGTGGCCGGCCTCGACGTGGCCCTTGAGTCCGGCGAGGAAGGCCTTGATGCCGCGGTCCCACTTGCGCCGCATGGCGACCATGTCGAGCGCGCGACCGAGCTGGCCGTACTTCAGCTGGTAAGTCATGACCTGGTTGACGCGCGTCGCTCCGGCCGCATGGCTGAGGGTGTAGTCGTGGCGCAGCGAGGCGACGGGTAAGGAGCAGGTGACGAGCTCGAAACCGAGTGCCTTCTCGGGTTCCCAGACCGCCACTTGTTCGATGAACCAGCCGGCTGGGCGGAGCTCACACCGGCGCTGCGCGCTCGGCCCAGAGGCAGTCACGCCGACCAGCGTCGCTGCCTTCACACCCGGGTCTTACTGACCGAGTGCGTCCAGGCGCGTGAGCGCCTGCCACACCGCCGACTGGGGGGCCGCGATGGTGATCTCGTTGCGCAGGGTTGTCATGCGGCTACCTCCCACAGGTGATGACGGCTCAGGACGACTCGATCGAGCTGGACTGCGCAAGGTCGCGGCGAATCGCTGCTTCGAGCCCCGGGCGGTCTGAACGCAGCCGCTCGACGAACTCAGGCTCGGCCGCGGTGTGCGCGTCGTAGGTCGCGCTCCACGCAATGATGTCGAGCAGAACCGGCAGCAGGTCCACCCCCTTGGCGGTCAGGCGGTAGCGCACCGACCGGCCGGTTCGCTCATCCCGCTCAGAGGTGACGATGCCGTCCTGCTCAAGACGGACGAGCCGGTCCGCGAGCACATTGGTGGCGATACCCTCCTCTGCCCGCAAGAACTCGGAGTAGGTCGTGCGGCCCTTGAACATCAGATCTCGCAGGATCAGCAACGACCACTGGTCGCCGAAGACCTCCAAGCCGAAGTGGACCGGACAGTCCGACCGGCGACGCCTCGCTCGCATGCACCCTCCTCAACTTGCTAATAGCAAGTTACGCGCACAACTTGCTATTCGCAAGCAGTGGGTGTTCGGCCCTGCGAACCAGGGGCCGGGGGGCCGCGCCTGATTGATCCGAGCCCGTTGACGGGCCTCGGGAAACGAGATACTTTCCGTATGAGTTAATTAACCGAGGCAGAAAGCGAGACTCGACCCATGCCAGTGTCGGTCGACGAAGATCGGCTCAACGAGACGTTCGCCGCGCTGGCCAACCCGACACGGCGAGCGATCCTGGCCCGTCTCGCACAAGGCGAAGCAACGGTCAACGAGCTCGCCACCCCGTTTGCGCTGTCGCTGCCGGCCATCTCCAAGCACATCAAGGTGCTGGAACGCGCCGGGCTGGTCGTGCGCGGCCAGCTGGCCCAGTACCGACCGTGCGCACTCGACGGTGCCCGCCTTGCGGAGGTCTCGACCTGGGCCGAGCAGTACCGGCCGATCTGGGAGGCCCGCTTCGACCGGATGGACGAGTACCTCAAGACGTTCCGACCACAACGAAAGGCATCAGGACACGATGAGCGATGACACCACCCGCCCCCCAAATGCGGTCGTGATCGAGCGCACCTTCGACGCTCCGGTGGAGCTCATCTGGCAGATGTGGACCGTCCCGGAGCACTTCCAGGCCTGGTACGGCCCCAACGGCGCCACCATCCCCGTCGCGAACATCGACCTGCGCGTCGGCGGCATTCGACTGGTGTGCATGCTGGTCCAGACCCCGAATGGTCCGATGCACATGTGGTTCACCGGGGAGTACCGGGAGGTCGTCGAGAACAAGCGACTCGTCTACACCGAAGCAATGTGCGACGAGAACGGCAACATCACATCACCGGCGGACCTGGGCATGCCCGAGGGACATCCGGTGACGACCGAGGTCCGCGTCGACCTCGAAGACGTCGGCGGTCGCACCATGATGGTCATGACCCACGCCGGAATCCCTGCGGAATCCCCCGGCGCCGCCGGATGGACGATGGCACTCGACAAGCTCACCGCCTACGTCGCAACGCACGGCACGGCATAGCAGCGAGCCACAGCCAAAATCCCGGCTGACTGTCTCGATGATTGTCGGGCGCTCACGCACCGCGGGCATCGGCCAGGATCGGGTGAACGGCTGAGAAGATGCGCCAATTCTCTCCTGCACGTGCGAGGACGGCTGCGCGTGTGACTCGTCAAGCTCCGGCTGCTGCTGACAACGCGCCTCGCCGCCCACACTCCGTTCGGGACCGGGCGGCGAGGCCAGGCAACGCATGGATCCAGCGGACACGGACCCCTTCCCGCATCCCCTTTCAACTGCTCGTCGCCGCGACGGTTAGATGACTGGCGTGACCTCGATTGACGCCGCACACAGAGACCGGCTGCTCCGCCAGGGCTTCACCCTGGAGTGGATCACCCTCGGCTGGAACGTCGTGGGAATCTTCGTCCTCGCCGCGGCGGCCATTAGTGCGCGGTCGGTGGCCTTGGCCGGCTTCGGTCTGGACTCGCTGATCGAAATCGGTGCGAGCACCGTCGTCATCTGGGAGCTGTCCGGTACGGGTGAGGCTCGGCAGCGGCGCGCGCTGCGGATGATCGGTGTCGCGTTCCTTGCTCTCGCGATCTACCTGACTGTTCAGTCCGTCGTCGTTCTCATTGCGGGATGGCATCCTGGACACAGTCCCGCCGGGATCATCTGGACTGCGGTCACAGCTGTTGTGATGTTCTCCCTCGCAGCGGGCAAGGCCCGGGTGGGTCGGGCGTTGGACAACCCGGTCCTGCGCACCGAAGGACGGGTCACGTTGATCGACGGGCTGCTGGCCACGGCCGTACTTGTCGGGCTGGCCATGAACGCCACGCTGGGCTGGTGGTGGGCCGACCCGATAGCCGGCCTTGTTCTGGTGTACTACGCGGTCGTCGAAGGACGGGCAGCGCTCAAGCACTGACACCGCCTCAGATCACGTTCAGTACGACGCCTGCTTGTCGTACGAGGGCGGAGTCGGAGCTGAGCAGAAGCGTGGAATGGGCGCCTTTGGCACACAGCACGGACACCCCACTGGCTTGCATCGTCCAGGCGTCGTCGTCGTCGCCCAGGTGCTGTGCCTCGGCGCCTTCGGGGAATGCGCGACTGCTCTGGTACACCGACAGCCGAGTCCCCGCAGCATCGCGGTAGGCGAACACGCTCACGGCCGCGCCGTCGAGGTGGCCGGCCCCGGCGCCGACCAGGTGCAGGCCGATGCTCGACAGGTCTGGTGCGCTCTGCGCGGGCACGGTGGTTCCGGGGAGCTCGTTTTCCCGGTAGTCGTCGACGGCTGCGGTCACCGCGGTACGTGGCGACGCGACGGCCGCGGACGAACGCGATGACCGCTGCGCTGGTGTGCGCATGACGACCGCGCCGGCTAATGCGACGACGGCGACCACCGCGAGGACCAGAGCAGCACGGTGACGCCTGCGAATGTTCGGCCGTCCGGCCGCCGAGGCGGTGATCGATGCTGTGATCGTCGCGCGGATGTCGTCGCGGATCCCCGCCGGTGCCAGCTCGCGGGCTCCTTCGGCGATCTCGCGTCCTTCGCGGGCCAGACTGATCTCCCGCCAGCACCCGTCGCAGGTCAGCAGGTGCGCCTCGAAGTCACCGCGGGCCGGCTCGGGCATGTGGTCCAGGTACTGCGCGGCGAGCAGCTCAGGATCGTGGCTCATGGCTGGCCTCGCTTCCTCGGCCGGTTCCCTGGACGGGCAGGTCTCGTTGGTCGGACAGGTGCAGCGCCAACGCTTTGCGGCCTCGATGGACCCGGGCCAGGACCGTGCCCCTAGGCGCATCGGTGATCGAGGCGGCCTGCGCTGCGGTGAACCCGCACAGGTCCATCAAGGTGATCGCTACCCGTTGCGCCGCCGGCAGTTGCCACAGGGCGAGGTGAACCCTGTCGCTGCGCAGGTTCGCCAACGCGGCCTCCGCGGTGTCCTGCGGTCCGGGCAGGTCAGGGACCGGCCCATCCTCGACGGCGGCCTTGCGTCGGGCGTGGCGGCGTAGCTCGTCGCGGCCCACGTTCAGACAGATCGTGGCCAGCCACGCCCCCGGGTCGTCGGGGCGGCGTCGACCCCAGGCCGCGTAGGCACGTAGGTAGGTCTCTTGTACGAGGTCGGCGACATCGGCAGGTCGGGTGGCGAGTCGGCGCGCCAAGGCGTGAACGAGATCGGCGTGCCGCAGCGTCGCCTCAAGGAACTCCTCGTGATCGTCACCGCTATCCATGCCCACCTCCCGCCGCCGGCTGTGCCTGTCATCGGTAGGGACGCCGCCAGGCCCAGCTTGATTGCACGCAGCCCCTGACTCGATGCAATCACCGATCGGGTGGTGGCGTCCCTGTAAGCAAGACACCCCATTCGACGCGAAGGCGACTCATGCTGACCACCCGGGCCCGGATCACCACGGCCGCGCTGCTGATCATCTCCGCTGCCGCGTTCGCCACCGGCGCAGCCATCGAACGTGGCAGCACACGCTCCGAGACCCACGCCAACCCGTCCCACACGGGCGCAGCCGTGAGTGCGCGGCCTGATGCCTCACCCTCGGCAAGGTCAAGCGCTGTCAGCCCGGTCGCCACCGCCCCGTCGAAACAGGCGCCCGCACCGAGCCCAACGCCGAAGGCTAGCGGCGGTGATGGCGACAACGGTGAGACCAGCCCCATACCTAAGACCACGCAACCACCGACCACCCGCACACCGACGCCGACACCCACAGCGACGCCGAGCGCCACCGGGGACGGCGATGGCGGCGAGTCCACGCCCGCCACACCGGGTGCGTCGACGACCGAAACCGGGCACAGCGAGGTGGGTGAGAACCCTGCCACGCACTCGGCGGAGGTCAGCTCCGAGACGTTGCTCGGGGTCAACCCTGAAGCTCCGGCACTGGTCGCTGTGGCCGTCTTGTTGTCGCTCGGGTTCGCGGCACTGATTCTGACCGTCCGCTCCCGCGCCATTGCCGTGGCAATCGCGGCCACGATGCTGGTCTTTACCGCCCTGGACATCCGAGAAGTCGTCCACCAGGTCAACGAGTCCCGAACCGGGCTGGCCTTGTTGGCCGCCTTTGTGGCCTTGCTGCACCTCGGGGCTGCGATTGCGGCTGCCTGGGTGAGCCGCGAGCCAAGCCCTGTCACCGCCGAGGTCCCGCCGACTTAGAGCCGGTACGCGAGCCACGGAAGCCAGTCGAGGTCAGGTGCGCGGAACGTACATGATCACCGCGACACCGATCAGGCACAGCGCCGCGCCGGCGATGTCGAAGCGGTCGGGTCGGAAACCGTCGAACACCATGCCCCAGGCGAGGGAGCCCGCAACAAAGATCCCGCCGTACGCAGCCAGGATGCGACCGAAGTGCGCGTCGGGCTGCAACGTCGCCACGAACCCGTACGCACCCAACGCGACAATGCCCGCCCCAACCCAGGCCAAGCCTCCTGCTCGCGGACGCCCTGCCACACAAGCCAGGCCCCGCCGATCTCGGCGATGGCAGCAAGGACGAAGAGCAGAAGCGACCGGACCACCGTCATCTCGCCATCCTGGCAGACCGGCCATGTCGCCTCTGGACCACAACACCGGCTCGACGTCGATCGCTGTACCCCGCACCACTGACGTCTACTGGACGTGTCGCGTCGCGGACTCGGACGCGCTCGCGCCGTCATGGACCTCGCCAACGGGACGCAGCGTGGGCATCGCCAGATCGACGGTCCCAGGCAAGTTCACGCAGCCAGCGCGGGACCGTCGGCGCAGCCACCAGACCCCTCCCCCGGCGGCGACGGTGACCACCGCCAAGCCAGGCAAGACGAACGCGGCCAGCGCCGATGTCACCCCGATCGCCGCCAGGACCGCGAGCAGCGGCCCGGCGCAGCAGGCCGCACACGCAGCGACCACCGCCACCAGCACGCCCTTGTCGCCTCGGGTCATCCTGGCGGCCTTCATGCGCGGATCCCGAACATCTCGGCCACGATCGGCCGCACATCTTCCGGTGCCAGTACGTCCAACATGACCGCGCCGGGCGTCAGGTGCAGGGTGAAGGCGAAGAACGAGCAGCACGCCTGCTCGCGGACCGCGAGGTCACCCAAACGTCCCGCGAGTTCGGGGTCGGCGGGGAACCGCAGCCGCAGCCCACCGGGGACCGGCGCGCGGTCGACGGCCAACGCCAGCAGCTCGTTCCACTCGCCCATCCGCGCCGGCTGGTCGCCCACCGAAAGGGTGCACGCCACCGCGGTCGCTGCCGCGAGACCCTTTCCCACAGCGGCACTGTCGATCCGGCCGGTTCCCGGGGTCGGCTCCGGCCGTGCTCGGGTGAAGTCGACCGGTTGCGGGACCCGAGTACCGGCTGGCCGGACGGGGAGGCAGCCGCAGCCATCACCACACGCCCCGTCCGGAGACTGCGTTGCCAGGTCGACCTCGGCGGCGTCCAGCTGCACACTGAACACGGTCAGCTCCGCGATCCTCGTCCTCACCTGCGCCGACCGCGCGCTGATGTGCGCCCGGAGCTTGTCCTGGACATGCGCGCACTGGCCCTGGTCCCAGATCCCCACGAGCTCGCGGATCTCCTCCAGCGGCAGACCGAGCTGTTTGGCCCGGTCGATGAACCGCAGCCGCGTCAACGCCGCCTCGCCGTACAGCCGGTAGCCCGCAGGTGTCCGGTCAGCCGCAGCCAACAGGCCGACCTGCTCGTAGTACCGCAGCGTTGACGCGGTGAAACCGCTGCGAGCCGCAAGCTCGGAGATCAGCAATGTGTCGCTCATGCCGCGACGGTAGACCTTCAAGTGGACTCGAAGGTCAAGCCTTCGACCGTCCGTTCTCGGAACGCGATTCGTGGGGGCCGCGTCGAACCAGGCGTGAAGAACGGCCTGCTCATCCTGGTGGCCACGCTGACACTCGCGGCCTGCGGGAACATCACGGCTTCGTCTGGATCCACTGCCGTCGTACAGGGGACAGTGCTGGCCGCGCCCGGTTGCCCAGTGGAGCGGGCGGCGTCGCCATGCCCCGCGATCCGCGTCTCCGGCGCCAGCATTGTCGCCTCCCTCGGCACCGTCGAGGTCGCCCGAGTTCGCTCGGCCCCCGACGGTTCCTTCACTCTCACGCTCCCGGCCGGGACTTACACGCTGACAGCAACCCGACCCGGCGGGTACCGAACATTGGCCAGCCGGGTCGTCCAAGTCACGGCCAGCAGCGCTAGCACCATCACGATCACTTTGGACAGCGGAATCCGATGACCAGGCGAACTCACCCGCTACGGCGCTCGGTGGCCCGGGGCGCTAGCTGCTGGCTGGGTGGCGCAGGCTGCGGGAGATGTCGCGGAGCAGAAGGACCACGTGGTAGCCGATGACGGCGGAGATGAGTAGGGCGACCGCAGGGTCGAGCCAGAACCAACCCCCCGTCACCAGAATGACCAGACCAGCGATGGCAACGCCGGCTGCGGCGGCCGCGTCCGCGACGGTGTCCAAGAGCACGGCACGCATGTTCGCCCGGTCGGCGTCGGTGTCGTCGTCCTGATCGACGTCGCCACCCAGGATCAGCGCCCCGCCGACCATCACCGCGGCCGCGACACCCGCCGTCACCATGACGGGCAGACCGTGGACTTGGCCGGTCCCTGTGAGCAGCCGCCGGGCCGCGGCGACGAAACCCAACACCACGACAACCAGCAGCAGCCCCGCGTTCACCAAGGCGCGTAGGCGGGCGCCCGCGGATAGCCCTGGGGTCTGCGGGCAGTCGGGGGCCGATCCCGCAGCCAGATCGCCAACAGCGCCAACAGCGCCAACACGATGGCACCCGAATCAGCCAGATAGTCCCCGCCCGCTGCCAGCAGTCCGACCGAATGCCCGGCGATACCGACCGCGACCAACCCAGCGATCAAGGCCAGGTTCAACCCCAGCACGATCAACAGCCGGGCGCGGCGAGTCATGACCACGAGGGTGTGGCTCGAGCTCCACTGGGCCAGACGTCGCAGCCGACCAGAGCCGCGGACGCCTACAGGTGGCAGGCGACGGTGACCAGCACCTGCAACCTTGAAGTCGCCCCGCTTACGTTCGTGCGCGTCACCGTCACCAACGGCGGACCGATACCGACAGCCTGGAACTCGGTATACGTCATCCCGTTCGGCTCCGCCCGGAACCCAATCACCTTCAGCACCCGCCCGTCGCTAGCCGAAGACCGTCCGGGCGACACCGCGGTCAGCTCCGCTGTCTCGAACTGCTGCCCAAGTAGCGCCGAGAACTGCCGGGGCGGACTCGCAAGCGACGCCGTCACGATGGCGCTCGGCCCCTCCCCCTCCCCCGCGACCGCGCATCCCCGCGGATCCTCCAGAGTTGCCGGCTCAACGCCGACCGTCGCCGTCGGGGCTGCCGGACCGGACGGGGACGACGACGTCGACATGGCCAGCGCCGAGTTTCCTTGGGGCCCAACGGATCCATTCGTGCAGCTCGAGACCAGCAGCGCAGCCGCTAGTGCGCCGACCGCTCCCAGAACCCAGTTCGCTCGCACGGTCCCCATGATCCAGCGACGCGCCGCAGACGGCACCCGTTCCCTCACCCTGTCCAAAACCACTGGGCGAATGACCCAGAGGTCAGGCCGCTCTTGAGCTTCGCAGCAGATGCGCGGCCCATTCGGCGGTCATCTGCAGTCACGAGCATCAGAGGCTTGACCACCAAGATCGGTGATCATGCCTCTGACCTGCACTTACTTTGTAGCGGGGGCAGGATTTGAACCTGCGACCTCTGGGTTATGAGCCGAGTCCACCCTCGTAGACCGAGCCCTACCCTCGCGCTCAAATTCGTGGCAGACTCGACATATGTGCAGGTCAGAGGCTCAGCGCTCGTTCCGTTGGCGTCCGCCGGCGTCCACCCCTGCGTGGCAAGGACTGCGGTCACACTGCGGTCACGGCCTCGGGAGCAGCTGATGGCATGGACCAGGGTCCGGGTGACCTCCGACGGTCAACGTCGGCACATCGGCTACTACCGCGACCCCGCCGGCAACACTCGCTCCGCGGGGACCTTCTCCAACGAACGTGCAGCCCTACGTGCTGGGCAGCGGGCCGAGGGCAAGGTCGAGGACGGCAGCTGGTACAACCGGCAAGCCGGCCGGGTCACGTTCCACTCGTATGTGGAGGAGTCCTGGTGGCCCAGCCGGCACCTGGAGGTCACCACCAGGGCCGGGTACCGGTCCTACCTCGACAAGCACTTCCTGCCCTACTTCGGCGACATGGCTTTGGCCGACATCTCCCCCTCCACCGTGCAGGCCTGGGTCACCCAAGCCGCCGACGGCGGGCTGTCCGCGCGCAGCATCGCCAAGTACCACGCCATGCTCAAGTCCATCTTCAAACGAGCCGTCCGCGACCGGGTCATCGGCTACAACCCGAGCAGTGACACCGAGCTCCCCAAGGTGATCCCCCGCAAGACCCGGACCCTGACCCCCGAGGAGTTCCAGCGGCTCCTGGGCCACGTCCCCGACCGGTTCCTAGCCCTGGTCCTGACCGAGATCGAGACCGGCCTGCGGTGGGGTGAGCTTATCGCCCTACGACCGCGCCATGTGGACTTCCTGCGCCGCACCATCACCGTGGAAGAGACCATCGTGGAGGTCTCCCGCAAGCTCTCCCCCACCGGCCAGCGGTTCATCATCAAGGCCTACCCCAAAGACGACGAACCACGCGTCCTCGGCGTCAGGCCCGAACTTCTCGACACCTTGAGCGTGCAGATCGACCGGCTCGGCCTGGGTCGTGACGACCTGATGTTCCCGTCCACCGAGACCGCCGCAGGGAACCCGCTCAGCCGCAACACCTTCCGCACCCGCTACTGGCTTCCCGCCCTCGACGCCGCCAACCTCGGCTTCCCTGTGCGCATGCACGACCTGCGGCACGCCCACGCATCCTGGCTGCTCGCCGGCGGAGCCGACCTCAAGACCGTCATGGAACGCCTCGGGCACTCCCAGATCCAGACCACCCAGAAGTACCTGCACACCCTGCCCGACACCCACGACCGGGCACTCCAAGCACTCACCCGAACCGAGCAGCGTGCTCAGCGTTGACAGACCTGGAATGTGAGCCACGATCCAGGTGACTTCTGGACGTGACGATATGGCTGACCGAAGCGGCATCTCGGGCGATTTGCGATGCCCTGACCTCTGGGTTCGCCTGTCCTCTAGCCGCCGCGATCAGACGACTTCCCTCGACCGGGTCTAGAACCCGAAGCGCCTGCCGGTCACCACGTCGGTGTCGATCAGCACGTGGTGGTCGGCAGAACCATCCAGCGCCCAGGACGAGAGACCGCGCGATCGGGCCGCAGCCAGAATCTCTTGGCTGGTTGTCTCCGAGGCGACTCCACGGACCAGGACGCTCCACCCCGCGCTGCCATCGCGCTCATACTCGTCGACCTCGAAGGCCACTACCGCGTGACGGGTGGCAGCGTCCAGCTTGGTCCCGTGGACAGTGCGGAACACGATGCCACCGTCAATGAGCAAGTAGTTCACGGGCAGGATGACGGGCAACGCGTCGATGCTCAGCCCGAGGCGTCCGACTGACGCCCCGACCAGGAGTGCAATGCACTCAGGTCGGCTCAGCGAGCGTAGACGCGGGGTGTCAGGAAGCACGTTCGCAGGGTCAGCCTCACCGGCGGCCTTCGTGAAGGGTCGAAAGTCCCGAGCAGTCGGGTAACGCAGACGGCCAGTTCACCCGCCGAGACAGTCAAGCCTGCGCACCAGAGGGTTGGAGATCGAATATGACCTGGGGCGTCGACTGGTCCTACGTCACTTCGTCTGGTGTGTGGCACCAAGCACCTCGCCGCTCGGGGCGAACGGCGAGGTGCGGCAGCCACACTGCCCGGCGCTCGTTACTTCTAAGTGTCACCGAACGCGCACGAGGTGTGTTCATCGGCTGTTCGCTTGCCGTTTGACCGTCGGCTTGGCGACAGTGGAGGGCATGACCCCGACAGAGGAAGCCCGACACCTCGCGGGTTGCGGAGTCTGAGCTGCGCCGCGAGTTCCCCAACGTCCCAGCTATCGCCGTCCACGAGGCCATCGGGATCGAGCGCAAGGACCTTCGAGCTGGCCCGGGTGAGGGATTTCGTTCCCCTCCTGGTCGCGCGGTTCGTCCGGCACCGGTTGCGGCACCGCGTGATCGAGTAGCAAACCTCAGCCGTCTGTCCCGGGAGGGACCTCGATCGGTTGATCGACAGCGACTGCCGCACGGATGGCCTACCCCGATCGCGTCGATGCCGGCTGAGGACACCACGGATCCCGACGGGATTCGCTGGATCCACGTTGTGAGCCCTTCCCTGTGATCCTGTCCTGGCGAGCCCAGCCGCCAACTACACCGCCGCGGTCGGCTCACGCGAACTCCTCGCTGCCCTCGGTCTGATCGCGCATCCGGAGATCACGCTCTGGGTCTGGTGGGCAGCAGCAGCCGTTCTGCGGACGTACTCGCCCTGTCAGCCCACCGAAGACCAGGAGGACGAGGAAGACGACGAGCCCGGCACCGATCACAAACTTGATCATGCGCCCTCCCTCGTCTCGGTCCGACGCTGTTCAGCGTAGGCGAACTGCTTCGAGCAGGTTGGGCCTACCGTGACTCGGTTCGGTGGGTTTCGGCGGCACGCAGGCGGGCGACCTCTCGTTCGAGCTCGGCCAGCCGTGCATCCCGCGGGTCGGTCTTGGCGACGCTCGCCTTCGCTGGATCCACCGTGGACCGATCACCGGGGGTCGACGCCGGTCGGCGGTCGTGGCCCCCGCTCATCCCTCGCATCATGAAGATCATCATCAGCGGGCAGGCCAGGATGAGCAACAGGGGCAGCAAGGAAGGCACGGTCATTCGCCTCGCCCAGCTGGTGCGGATGGCGTGCCGTGCAGGAGCGCGCGGCGGCGCGTGAACTCGTCCTCGCTGATATCGCCTCGGGCAAAGCGTGCGGCAAGCAGGTCTTCCGGGCTCGCCTCCCGCAGCCGGTCACCGGCGGACGCGCTGGGGTTGCCGGAGACGGACCGTACGGCCCAGACGATCAGGCCGATGACCAGGCTCCAGAAGATGAGCATCGTCAGACCCATGGCGAGCCAGTTGCCGAAGCCCCAGTCGTTGTGGTCCCACCACATCATGGAACTCAGCCACCTCTCCGTAGCTTTGAGTGTGGGGAGATCCCAGACTCCTGCGTCCAGGATGCGCCGGCATACCCAGGTGGGGTAGGGACCAACGTCCCTACGCTCGCGACGCCCGTGCTGGCAATGTGGTCCGTGAAGAAATCGATGGGCGCGCGTGAGCGTGGTCGTACACGTGCTCCGACAGGGCTATAGTACGACTGATACCCCATGGGGGTACCCGAGGAACGGGAGAGAACAGTGGACACTGCAGCCCCTGGCTACAGCGACAAGAAGAGTGCGCACCTGAAGCGCCTGCGGCGGATCGAAGGCCAGGTTCGGGGACTCCAACGCATGGTCGAGACTGACGCCTACTGCATCGATGTCCTCACCCAGATCTCAGCAGCGACCAAGGCGTTGGAGTCGGTCGCGCTACTGCTCCTCGAAGATCACTTGTCGCACTGCGTCGCGGAGGCGATCGGCGTCGGCGGTGCGACGGCGGACGCGAAGATCGCGGAAGCATCGGCTGCCATCGCGCGCCTCGTGCGGTCCTGACTCGAACGTTCGGAAGGAGACCAGTTCCATGATCAGCACCGCGTGTGGTTCTCGCTCCTACTCTCGCTCCCCGTGGTCTTCTATTCCTACTCGATGTTCTTCACCGGGGCCGTGCAGGCACTCAAGGCCCGCACGCTGGACATGATGGTTCTGGTCGCCGTCGCGGTGGGGACCGGGTTGGCTCTACTCGGTCGGGGTCACGCTGACCGGAGGCGGGGACGTCTTCCTCTAGGCCGCTGCGGTCCTGTCCGCGTTTGTGCTCCTGGGGCACTGGTTGGAGATGCGCGCGCGGTCGCGGACCAGCACAGCGATCCGAAGTCTGCTCGACTTGGCGCCGCCGATGGCCGTGGTGGTGCGTGATGGGGCCGAGGTCGAGCTTCCCACCGCGGAAGTCCAGGTTGGCGACGTCATCCTGGTCCGGCCGGGCTCGAAGATCGGGGTTGACGGAACCGTCGAGCTAGGCGAGTCCGAGGTCGATGAGTCCATGGTGACCGGTGAAAGTCTGCCGGTATCCACGTCGCCCGGGTCGGCGGTCGTGGGGCGACGATCAACCTGAACGGCACCCTGCGTGTTCGCGCGACCAAGGTCGGGCGCGACACTGCGCTCGCGCAGATCGTCGACCTGGTGCATCAAGCCCAGAACTCGAAGGCGCCTGGACAGCGACTCGCGGACCGGGCCGCGTTTTGGCTGGTGATGGTCGCGCTCGTCGGAGGGTTGGCGACGTTCTCGTTTTGGGTGACCCTAGGCGGCCGCACGGTCAGCGAAGCGATGCTCTTCGCGATCACGGTCGTCGTCGTCACCTGCCCCGACGCGCTCGGCCTCGCCACCCCGATGGCCATCATGATCGGCACCGGACTTGGCGCGAAGCGGGGCGTGCTGTTCAAGAACGCCACCGCGCTCGAGGCGCTGGCAAGCGTGAGCACTGTCGTTGTGGACAAGACCGGGACGCTGACCAAGGGCCATCCAGAGGTGGTTGAGGTGCACCCGCTCGGCAATGTCGCTGTGGCGGATCTGTTGCGGTGGATCGGCGCTGTCGAGGCTGAGTCCGAGCACCCCATCGCCCAAGCGGTCGCCAGCTATTCAGGCGCCCGACGAGCCGCCAACAGCACTGCCACCGACTTCGAGAACGTGCCCGGGCATGGGGTGACCGCAAGCGTCGACGGGCACCGGTTGGCGGTCGGGTCGCGATCCGGATCAGCCGTGGCGCCGTCAGGAAGATGCACCAGAACTTGGCTTGGGCGATCGGGTACAACGCGATCGCCCTGCCCATCGCCGCCGGCGCCTTCGTACCGTGGGGGTTGACCCTGCGGCCGGAGATTGCCGCCCTGTCGATGTCCGGGTCGACGGTGCTCGTAGCTGTCAACGCGCTGCTGCTGCGACGCCGCCTTCCTGATCAGGCCGCCGGCGACCCCTCGGGTGCCGCACATGCGGCCGAGGCCATACCGGGCGATCAAGGTTCACGTGTGCCGGTCGCCGGTGAGAAGTGACCGGCGGCCTTCCACCTCTGCAAGTACGGGACGACCGGGCTCACCCGCGCGGTTGCTTCAGCCACGGGTGCGACCACCGGGATGGCGGCCCACCGTTCCCATACCGGCGCCGGGCAGGGGCTTTCGTCCCGATGTCGTGGAGAATTTGCGTGAGCTCGGGACTTTCGACCCTTACCCTCAGCGTTGACGGCTCGGTTGCATGTGCGGTGGACTCGTCCTCGCGTGTCCCGGGGTTTGCCCCGGTCAGCCGGCACCGACCAGGAGGTGGCTCCTGATGGGCCTTTCGTTCGAGCGCCATGGCGCCAGAGGTCGGGTGACCACGGCTGTGCTTGCGCTCATGTTCGTGCTCGGTGGTGTGCTGTTCGCTACGCCGGCTTGGGCGCACGGGACTGGGGAGACGGAGGAGGGGTATCTGCTGGTCCAGCAGGCTCTCGGTCACCTGGCGCACGACACGACCAGCACCGGCATCGACCTCGCCATGGAGAAGGTCGATGACGCACTGAAGACCAAGGACCAGGACGGCGTGAACATCGTCGAGGTCACCCAGGCCAAGGCCGCGCTGGAGGCTGGCGATGTCGTGCAGGGCCGGGCTCTGCTGCAGCACTCGATCAGCGAGGCGGTCAGCAAGCTGATGGCGGCAACGGGCGAGGAGACGGGCACGAAGGTGGTGCTCTCCGCTCAGAACGGGCGTGGCCGGTTTGCGCTCGCCGGCTGGCTCACGCTGGTGGTGTCGGTGCTGCTCGTGGCTGTGGGTGTATGGGTCGCTTGGCGGTTCCGCCCGACGGATACGGTCGGTGATCTGCGCCGAACGCTCGTGACCTCGGCTAAGACGATTTCGACCGACGATGCTGGCCCTACCTCCGAGGACGCGTCATGACAGTCACAATTCCCCCCAGCAGCGTGCCGGAGACACGGCGCCCCGGTCGCGCCCGACGGGCTCTCGACGTCATCGACGAGCGCCTCGGCATCACCGCCCTGGAGTATCCGGTCCCCGAGCACGCCAACAACCTCGCGTGGAGCCTGGGCGGTGTGACCGCTGCCTCTCTGGGGATTCTCATTGTCACCGGTGTCGTCTTGGTCCAGTTCTACAGCCCGGTCCCCGAGACGGCCAACGAGTCGGTTCGCCACATCGTGAGTGGAGTGTGGGGAGGCTGGTTCATCCGCTCACTGCACTTCTGGGCCGCCCAAGCGATGTACGTGACCGCGCTGCTGCACATGATCCGGGTGTTCATCACCGGCTCGTACAAGAAGCCGCGCGAGGGCAACTGGCTCATCGGCGTGGCGATGTTCGGGCTGGTCACCCTCGGCGTCTTCACGGGTACCGTCCTGAAGTGGGACCAGGAGGGCTTCGAGGCGCTCGGTCACAACATCGAGATCGGACGGCTGCTCGGAGGCGCAGGACTTTGGTTCTCGCCGGACTTCGCCGACCGCGTGCCCATCCTCGTCAGGCTGTACGGCGCCCACGTGGTCATGGTTCCCGGCCTGATCATCGTGCTGGTCGTCCTCCACGGCCTGCTGGTCAAGCGCCACAAGATCTCACCGCATCCCGCGCTCCCGACCGACGAGACCGGCACCCAAGCCCCCGTCGCCGAGCCCACCGAGCCGTTCACCCACCACCTGCGGCGCATCGCTGTCTTCGGAGTCGCGCTCCTCGGGCTGCTCGGCGTCCTGGCTGTGCTGTGGCCACCGGAGGTCGGCGCACCGCCGGTGACCGGCCTCGAGGTCACCCGCCCGCCCTGGAACTTCTGGTGGATGTTCACCCTGGAGAACTGGATCGGGCTGAACGGCATCCTGCTCGGGGAGCTGGCGTTCTTCGGCGTGCTGGTGATCCTGCCCTTCATCGACCGCAACCCCAACCGCTACTGGCGCAAGCGCCCCGTCGCCATGGCCCTCGGGCTGGCGGTGCTGCTGATCATGATCGCGTTGACCGTACTGATGGCCGTTACCCCCGCCAAGCAGCACCTGGGGATGTAGTGAGGCCTTTCTGGTCCTGGAAGAAGCCGGCCGCTCGGACAGCCGTCGGACGGGCGCGCCTCTCCTTCTGGCTCCTCATTGTCGTCGCCGTATTGGCTATCGGATCATTGAGCTCGGCGTTGGGTGCCCCGGCCGGACCGGTCACGGGGCTGCGGGTAGCGGTCAGCGGTGTCGTCCTCATTGCGGCGCTGACCCTGTCTTCGCGGGTGCTGATCGCTCTAGACCGGGCGAGGCGCCGGATCCCCGCCGTAACGCCGACGGGAACCAACCGCGGCTGACTAGCCGTGGTGGCTGGTGTGTCCCGATGACGGCTGCTGCGGTGCGCTTGGCGACTCCGCAGGCGAGCTCCCTGCCAACGCCGGCCCCACGACGAAGGCGGACAGGGCGAACATGACCGCAAAGACAGCCAGAGCGATCGCCGGAGCCTTCCAGGTGCCAAAGCGTCGGTAGACGCTTCTGAGCAGCGGCAGCGACATGACCAGGCCGACGACTCCGAACAACAGGTTCCCGCCGGCGCCGGTCACCAGGCCTGCCCCGGCCAGGAGCCCGACGTGATGGAGGACATGCGGAGCCAGCCCAAGCAGGGCACCCACCACCGCGGAAATCGTTCTTCGCACCGACCCGAACGCCCCGGCCTGATGGTCAACCAACACGCTGGGCTCGATTCGCGTCATGGCGTGACCACGAACTCCTGGTGCATCCCGTCGGCGTAGTGGTTCACCAGGTTGCAGATCAGCTCGTAACGACCGGGCGCGAGCGTCAGGGTGATCCAGCTCGCGCTGCCTGACGGGATGCCTTCCCCGGCCCCGGTGGCGCAGTTGCTCGACGCTTCCCCAAGGCTCCCCGTCTCGTCGACCTTGCCGTCGGGACCCGGGGTTCGGGAGCCGGCGTTCGCGCCAGCTGGCAGGGACATGACCACCAGCTCGTGGGTGCGCCATCCCATGTTGCTGGCAAGGAAGGTCACGCTGCCAGCGGCAACCTTGGCTGGGCCCGCGTGCAGCATCATATGCGCCCCGAGCGGCGCGGTGCCGCCCATCATCCGCGTCATGCCCATGTCCCCGAGGACGACGCGGACCGTCGGGCTGGGCAGGCTGGTCGGAGCCGCGCAGGTCTGGCTCGCGTAGTGGTAGCCCGTACTGCCACTGTTGGTGCCCGAACCATCCCCCATCATCGGCGAACCGGCATGCTGGCTGGTGGTGCTGCACGCGGCCAGTGTCACAAGGGCGAGGCCGAGAACCGCGAGGGCCGACAGTCTCTTGGCGGTATGACGCATGCTCCGAAGTCCACACTCGCCCGGGCACCCTGAACAGGGTCATAGGTCCCGCGGCACTCAGCCGAGCAGCACCTAGCAGTTGCTCGCCCGGTCACTGCGAATCCGGCATTGGCGATGTGCCACATCTCCAGATGCGCCTGGTCGCTGGTGTACGCCTGACCCTCGACCGTGGCCCAGCCGGTACTAGGCGGGGCGAAGGACGTCGTTCCGGACGCGAGAAAGGCCGTGATGGCCTGAGTGGGCGTCCGCTGACCCTGATAGCCCGGCGCAAGGCTGAGCGAGACGGCACCACAGCCGCCAGCCTCGGTCGGCCGGACCCCTACGTGCTCGACGGTCGCGCCCGGTGAGCCCGCCGTAGACAAGCAGGACGAGGAATAGCACCACGATGCTGCCTAGCAGGTACTTGATCATGAGGGCACCTCCTCGGCGCTGTGAAGCCTGGTTCGCCTCTGATCAAGAGATGGACGGACGCACACTCTGGCGGTAAGTGATGACCACGGCGAGGCCCAGCGCGACTAGCCACGCCAGGCCGATGAGCAGCGGCCTGGTCTCGTCGAAGCCGTTGGTCAATGCCCCGTCGAGAAGGACTCGGGAGCCGCCGTAGCCGGGCAGGAGCTGGGACAGCGCCGTCGGCGTGGAATGCAGCATCGGGCTCTGGACTACGCCGATGTCCAGGAACGGCAGGAGGAAGGCGATGAAGACACCCCCTACCCGACCGAAGATCGGTGCGAGCAGTGCGCCGATAAGACCGTAGGTGAACGCGAGTAGCAGGTTGGCGGCGGCGTAGATGGGCCAGCTGGTGGCGTGGAAGACCAGCGCAGTGGTTGCCAAGGACACCGCCGTCGCGACCAGCGCGGTCAGCGCGAGAACGCCCATGCGGGCCCCGAGCAGGAGGCGTGGCTTGAGTCCCGCGATGGCGGCTCGGCGATCACCGTCACGGCTGTCCAGCAGGACGAACAACCCCACCAGCGCGGCCAGAGAGGCAATGGCGATGGGGGCCATGGTCGCGCCATGCACGTCAGGCATCGCGAAGGTTCTGACCGCGCTGCGACCGCCCTCGTCGAGAGTGAGGCTGATGGGTTTGTCTGGGGTAACGGCAGATGCCGTGAGGATGAACACGACGGGGACGACCACGAACAGCGCCCATTGGGCAGGGTTGCGGCGAGCATCGCGCCAGGCCGCCTGAAACGCTGCCCCTAGCTGCCCGTTGCGCGCTGGCGTGGAGCGGTGGACGTGGGCTGTGCGAGTGCGAGCCACCACGATCGCCCATGCACCGAGCAGGGCGACCACGGTCCAGGCCAGTGCCCAACCAAGGTCCCCCGGCCTGCCGCTGTGACGGGACGGTAGGTCAACCATCCACAGGGTGACGAAGTGGGTGGGTAGGCCGCGGGTGGCGATCCGATCCGCCGCACCCATGGCGGGGCCGAAGAACACGTCAAGGATCCACACGAACAGCACGATGACGGTGCCATTGAGCGGGTTTCGTGCGAGCGTGCCGACGACGGCACCGACCGCGACGTAGATCACCGCGAACATGAACGTGCCGGCGATCGCTCGGACCGGGTCCTCGATGCCTGTGCGCGCGGCAAGGGCGAGCAGCGCCGCCGCGCTGGCAAGGGCAGCGAGGCACACGCCCGTGAGCAGCCGAGCGACCACGAGCCGCTCGGCCGGTAGCCCCGCTATGACGATCCGGCGGTCAGTGTCCCGGGTGCTGGCGGTCTGGTAGTACATCGCGATGCCGGCCAGGAACGCCGCCGCCCAGCCAGCGCTGGCGGTCTCCACCAACGAGCCGGTCCCCCCGAGCAGCTTGGCCGCGTCGGACAAGCTGCCAGACACGACGACGACGAAAACGAGCGGCACCACGAGGAGCAACAGCACGTTGACCGGGTTACGGGCGTAGTCGGCGAGGAACCGGCGGACGAAGACCACGGTGGTCATCGGGTCACCGCCCGCCCGTCCTTGAGGTCGACGACGCGGTCGAACCGGTCCTCGTCGACGATGAAATGGCTGATGACCAGGACTGAGCGACCGGCTTCTCGGCGGTCAGCGACCAGGGTCCAGAACTTCTGGTAGGT
>JANMWN010000079.1:0-6336 GCA_031394045.1 Sporichthyaceae bacterium | reverse complement strand
CTTGCGGATCTCGCCGACCGCGAACGTCTCCAGCAGGTGCCAACGGCATGACGTACGCGGCACCGGCGTCGGACCAGTTGGTGACAGCCGTCTGGGAGAACAGTCCACCGCCTTGGGTTGTATGGTCGTCGCGCTGTTGGTCGCTGCCAGTTGGCTCGCACCTTTCCGAAACGAGAGGCTGCCCGCCTGGGTCAGTCTGCTATTCACTGGCGGATTCTTGGGATGCGCAATCACACGTCAGAGCAATAGTCAATACCTGTGGATCGGTGTCTCACGCGACTTGCTGGTCGCCTCCTGATTCGTCGGGGCGTTCGACGAGTTTGCCGTTGGTGAAGGTGGCTCCGGCGCGGACGAGGGCGACCAGGTGCGGGGCGTTCACGGCGCGCCAGCGGGCCTGCGCAGATTCGATGAGTTTGAACGCCATCGCGACCCCAGCTGCTCGTGAGCCGGGGCCTTTGGTGACCCGGGTCCGGAGCCGGACTGTGGCGAAGGTCGACTCGATCGGGTTTGTCGTGCGCAGGTGGATCCAATGCTCGGCGGGGTAGTCGTAGAACGCCAGCAGGGTGTCGATCTCGCCGGTGATCTTCGCGACGGCTTTGGGGAACTTCGCGCCGAAGTCGATCTCGAAGGCCTTGATCGCTGTCAGGGCGTGGGCCTTGTCCTCGGCGTTGTAGATCTCGGCGAGCGCTGCCTTGGCCGAAGGGTGCGCCGACTTCGGCAACGCAGCCAGCACGTTCGCCATCCGGTGCCACCAGCAGCGTTGTTCCTTGGTCTGGGGGAACACCTCGCGCACGGCCTTCCAGAAGCCGAGGGCACCGTCGCCGACTGCCAGGACGGGGGCGCGCATGCCGCGGCGCTTGCACGAGCGCAGCAGATCGGCCCATGACTCGGCCGACTCGCGGAACCCGTCAGCCAGGGCGACCAGCTCCTTGGTGCCGTCGGCCCGCACCCCCAGGATCACCAGCAGGCACACCTTGTCCTGCTCGAGCCGGACCTTCAAGTGGATCCCGTCGACCCACACGTAGACGTAGTCGCTGTCCTTCAGTGAGCGCTTGTTGAAGGCCGTGGCCTCGTCCTGCCACTGCGTGGTCAGCCGGGTGACGGTGGCCGCCGACAGTCCCGCCCCGGAGCCCAGGAACTGCTCCAGCGCCGGGGTGAAGTCCAAGCTGGACAGGCCGTGCAAGTACAGCAACGGCAACACCTCGGCGACCTTCGGGGACTTACGTGCCCACGCCGGCAAGATCGCCGAGGAGAACCGAACCCGCTCACCGGTAGCCTCATCGACCCGCCGGTCGTTCACCCGCGGTGCCCGCACCGACAACGCACCCGCCCCGGTCGTGACCTCCCGCTCGCCGTGGTAGCCGTTGCGCACCACCAGCCGACGACCAGCCTCGTCAAGCTCCTCGACGTGCGCGTCGATGTAGGCGGCGACCTCGGCCTGCAAGGCCGCCGCAAGCATCGCCCGGGCACCATCACGCACGATCACATCCAGCAACGACCCGCCCGCGACCGCGGCGTCAACACTGCCCTTACCGTGCTCCTGGACTACCTTGAGCATGGGCGTACCTTCCCGAGCCAGCGCTGTAACGCCGGCCCTGATCAGAACTGTCAGAGACTTCGGATCATCCTCGGGAAGGTGCGCCCCTTCACCTCACCCCGCCGAGACCCATCCACAGGTTCTGATCATTGCTCAATCGAACCTGTCCGAACCGTCTGGAACCATCGGGAACCGTTGGAATGCAGCGCAAAGTCTCGGCTGGCGGGGTAAACCATCTGGACTCGTTGCGTTGCCGCGTTGACGCCGTCAACGACCCCGATCCCGAGCAACCGGGCCTAGTGTCGCGCTGTTGAAGTCGGGTGACCGTGGGTCGCGTGCGGGATGATCTGGTCGGCGGTCTTGGCCCAGATGAATGGTTCGCGGCGTTCGTTCCAGCCGTCGACGAAGACTTCGATGGCGCCGATGAGGTCTTTGACGGATGTGAAGGTGCCGCAGCGGATCCCTTGGCGGGTGATGATCCCGAAGAACCACCCCATCAGCTCTGTCGCCGAGACAAGCCCAGACCCCCACTGTTCTGTTGCACTTAGACCGGCGGAACCCCTACCCTTCTGTAGCAGTAGGAAGCCATCACTCAGTCCTTCTGCCACCTTCGGATGGAGTCGAACCCTTGCGTGACGATGAGCTGCGCCGCATCTTGATGGATGCCAACCCGTGGTGGCGCGCTGCGGCAGCCAGGACCGACCCCACGCTCTGGGTCGGGTCCCACAGACTGCTGATGGACCGGGCCCGTCACGACCTAGGCTACCGCGCGAGCATCCTGGACGACGTCGCGGCCAACCCGTTGAGTGATCTGCTTGTCGTGGTGACCGGGCCACGGCGAATCGGCAAATCTGTCGCTCTGTTGGACACGGTGGCGACCCTCTGCGGACGTCGCGACGTCGACCCTCGCCAGGTCCTCCACGTGCCTTGCGACGGAATGCGGGACCGCGACCTGCGCAGGGTGCTGACGCTCGGCCGCGAGCTCACTCGATCCGTGGACACGCCGCAGACTGTGCGCCGGGTCTGGCTGCTCGACGAGATCACCGGCATCGCCGGCTGGACAGCAGTGCTCAAATCGGCCCGCGACGGAACCAACTTCGGCGACGACACCGTCGTGGTCTCAGGCAGCCGCTGGGCCGCCGGAGAGGACATCGAGGGGCAGTTGCTGACCGGGAGAGCAGGCACCACGGCAGGCCGTCGGGTTCGCCAACTCCTACCCATGACGTTCCGCGACTACCTGGCTGCCACCCGACCTGACCTGTCCCGACCGTCATACGTTCACCCGGCGGAGCTGCAGACCCTCGCCGTACGCGAAGCCCTCGCAGCACTCGCATTCGACGTCGACGACTATGACCTGGCATGGCAAGCGTTCCTCACCTGCGGAGGCTTCCCGCGTGCGGTGTTCGAGCACACCCGGACCGGGGAAGTGTCGACACCGTACCTGCGCGATCTTGCTGCCTGGCTGCGCAGCGACGTCGATCCCGATGCTCCCGCAGACTCGGTCCCCAACCTGCTAGCCGGTCTGACCGCGCGAGCCACGAGCCCCCTCAACATCGCCTCGGCGGCGGCAGATCTCGGATACTCCTCACGTCGAGCCTTCGAGACCAGACTGGCCAGGATGATCGGCACGTTCGCGCTCCTGACCTGTCCTCGCCGCGACGAAGACGGCAGCCCAGTACCGGGGAGCCAGGCCAAGGTCTACTTGACCGACCCGTTGCTCGCGTGGCTGCCCGAGCGGCTGCGCAGCGGCTTCCCGGCTCCCGAGATGACGACACTGTCCGAGATGGCCGTAGGGGTCGCGTTGGCTCGCGCCTTGGATCGGCTGGACGAAGGGCGATGGGTGGCCGGCGACACCATCGGCTACGCCAGGACCGCGTCCGGGAACGAGGTAGACCTCGCACCGGTCTCCGTGCCAACACCCGCCGGGCCTACGCGCAGCATCCCGATCGAGAGCAAGTGGGTCGACGCCCACTGGCGGGCGGAGGCGAAGGTCGTGGAAGGCAAGTACTCAGCTGGGGTTCTGGCCACCAAGTCAATACTCAATCTGGACCACCCAGCCTGGGCGGTCCCCGCCCCGCTCGTGTCGCTGCTCCTGAACTGAGCCGCACTCGCCGACGGCTAGACGTACCAATCGCGTGGACGCGACCGACGTCCGACTCGGACCACATCGCTGGGCAGACACCAATCAGCGCACCGTTGACAAGACGTTGACAGCGTCAACACGAGTTGATCTCCGGCACGCTCCGCGGAACCGCCTAGGCGGATGGCTCCCGCTTCCTCTACGCGCCGAGAACACGCAGAAACCCTTGCCCCGCAACGCAGGTGGCGGGAGCGGAACTCGACTCCCCTGAACCGCATCGTTGCTGGTCAGCGGCATGATCAAAGTGGAGGTGGCGGGAATCGAACCTGTCCGAACCGTCTGGAACCATCGGGAACCGTTGGGTTGCAGCGCAAAGTCTCGGTTGACGGGGTGAACCTTCTGGACTCGTCGCGTTGCCGCGTTGACGCTGTCAACGAAGCGGAGCCCGCTTCGCAGGCAACCTGACGAGGTCACGCCGTCGTCATACGGGCATGTTTAGCGCTGACATCAGGAGTTCTCCGACGAGTTGAAGGTCGTCGCCGGTCGTGTCGCGACCCTCGGGGATCTTCCTCACGACCCTCAACGTGCGGTCCGCCCTCTCGATGAACCAGAGGTGCGCGTGGCGGAGTGCGTCTTGCCGGAGCTGGTTGCCTGCGTCAGCAAGTTCGGTGCGGGATGTCTCACCGCACTGGGGATCGAGGGTGAGTCGAACAATGTCGAGCACATCGGTAGCCTCTTTGGCTGCCCCTCGGTTCATGATCGACTGCAGTTTCATCGCGATGAGCGCGCCCGGTCGTGCCGCTAGCGTATGAACTTCGGCACCCCGATCGGATCGAAGAATGACAGGGCTGGCCGTCTCTGCCGCCCATGCGTGGCTGAGCACGTGAAGTCGATCCGAGGGGTCGGCCGGAAGGTCGCTCAAGTCAGCGTCGTTGACTTCGAGCACGTCGACCTGGACAGGCCCAAGTGGAGTGTCCAGCTGTACGCCCGACGGGCCACTTCGGCGGGCACCGCGGGTGACCAGGAGTTCGAGCTGGCTGGGTTGGCCGGCCCTTCGGCGGTTCACTGTGTCGAGGTCCGTGGTGACCCGGTACGGCTGCGACAGGCGACAGAGGACTGCTAGTCCGCCCACGACGATGACGGGGCTCCCCGTGCTCGTTTCGGTGACGGGGATGGCCTGAACGATCGCGGACATCCCGGCGCCGACCAGCTCCACGATCGGGACCACTGGGCTACCAGACACGGTGCCACTGCGGATCTGGCTTCCAGGCCTCAAGTGCCTCCGTGCCCCGGCCCGGGTCCTGTGCCAGGTCGAGCGCAACGAACAGGGGATGGACGAGCGGCCACTCGAGGTTGTGCCTGGGCGTCCATTCGACTCGGCGGGAACACGCGAGGGCAATCGGAGCCAAACGCAGGGTTCCTGCTCGGGTCTGGTGATCCGTCGCTGGTCCGAGTAGCTGAAGCGCACGCCGCACGGTTGTCTTGCCGGGGACGTACAGGTCCGGCGGGTAGGACCCGCTCAGGTTGAGGGGCGCGCCGTACGCCACGGCCGCGAGGCTGTCCCCCAGCGCCCAGCCTGGACCAGTGGCTGCTGTATCGAGACCAAGGCGCAGCGCCTCGTTGACGGGACCACCGCCAGGACCTGGAAGCGTTGCGACGTCGTAAGTCTCAGGGCGCCAGCGGCGCGCAAGCTGGCGGAAGAGGTCGGGTATCGCAGGTCCGCCGCCCTTCTCGACGAGGCCCGCGTCTCGTAGTCGAGCGAGCGCCTCCGAAACTGAACTCGGAGCCCTGCCCAACTCGGAGGCGACTTGACGAACCCCCAGCACCCGGTCCGGGTCCATCAAAAGCAACGACGCCACCTCGATGCCCACAAGCCCGGCGATCGGATCGGGGGTCTGGCTGTGGCGGTCGAGCAAGGTGACGTTCGCATCGACGAACACACCAGGGCCGTTGACATGCAGGTGCCCGCGCAAGTCGAGCCAGCCCCAGCCCATCGAGCGCAGCTGAGCTTTGGCCTCCGCCGTGACGCGCTCACCCACTACGATGACCAGTGGTTCGCCGCTCGCACCGGATGGTTGCCTAGCACGAACGAGATTCGCTGGCAGCGGCCCCGCAACGAGCGACCTCGCCTTCACCTGAATCTCGAACCGGTCGCCGGCCGCGCTATGCACCACAAGATCGTTTCCGCTCTCCTTGGCATTGTCGCCAGCGTCAACGTGGAGGCCGACCTCAGCTAGGGCATCCGTCAGCGCATCGATCGCCTCCTTGCGTCGCGTCTCAGCCACCGCCCAAGTGTGATCGATGTTCGGTGTTCGGTCAATACCGAACACCGACCAACGCGGCCATCGAGCCGCAGCTTGAGCCAGCGCCTACAGCCAAGAACCGGGCCGCATCCCCATGGACGCTCGATCCGGTCGGCTGCGCGAACGCGACAGAGAGGAGGTCGCCAGACGATCTCAGAACCCTCCAGCCCGTCAAACACGCGGGGAACCAGGAGTTCCTCAGTCTCGCCTCAACGGCGGCGAACTCTATGACGCTAGTGCCCTGTAATGGATTTGAGTTGTGACAGGGTGTTTCTTCCGCGACTTACTTTCTCGATGATGTCGCTGGCGGCGGCGTGCCAGACGAAGGGGATCGGGTTGGTGTTGCCGTGGTCGGTCCAGGTGGTGATGGCTTGGATCAGTTCGGCCACGCTGGTGAAAGTGCCTCGGCGTAGGCG
>JANMWN010000073.1:0-13610 GCA_031394045.1 Sporichthyaceae bacterium | reverse complement strand
AGCTCGGCCAGCGCGACGACAGCTCGTCGCGGAACTCCCTGGCCCGCGCGCGCAGGGCGGTCTCGTCGACGACGTACGCCGGGGTACCGAACTGCTTGGCGACGTCGTCGAGCCGTACGCCCCCGACGACGAGCATCCCGTGGGGGTCCTCGCGCGCGCCCGGAGGGAAGAGCCCGAGCAGGTCGGCCTTCGTGGCACCCATGGTGGAGCTTCCCTTCCAGCCGCGACCCGAAATGTCTAGACTTCAACTACTGTTAGCGGTGGTAGCAACGTACCGGAGCCCCGAGGGTGGCCACCCTGTCGTGTGGCCTCATTGCGCGGCTAGCCGCGACTCTGTGTTGCCCCGCGACACCGGTTGTTAACAGAGAAAGTTGCCTCTCGACACCAGCGCGGTCGAGGACGATACTCCGCTTGCCCACTTGGGCGTCGAGAAGGCATGCCGCTGCCATCCGGTGATCCCGCACGCAGTCGGCTTTGCCGTGAGAGGGGAGCTTCATGGCTCTACAGCGTCGACGGATGAAGCGCGGGACCGTGCCGGTCCTGTCGCTGGTCTGCGTAGGTGCCTGCATCATCGGCCTGCCGAATGCATACGCGGCCACCCAAATCTCTTTGTCGGGTACCGGCTCACCGGTCACTGGCGACGCTCCGCCCTCGGGTGATGGCGACGTCACCCAGGCCGAGTTCGTGGGCCAGACCGACCACGCGGCTGACGTCGTGTATCCGGGCGTCATCACCGACCGCAGCCTCTCCCACGGCACGGGCCACGGTGTCTCCGTGACGAGCGGCAAGAAGGCCAAGTCGACGCCAACGTTCAACACTGGCTTCCAGGGCCTCAACCTGTACCAGCAGCGCTACGCAAGAGGCGGTAATCAGTTCACTGTTGAGCCGCCCGACCAGGCACTGTGCGTGGGCAATGGCTATGAACTCGAAGCTGTCAACGACGTTCTCAACATCTTTGACGCTTCGGGCCAGTCGGTTCTCCCCGACAATACGGCGACCAACATCGTGGCCGGCTTCCCCCGCAATGTGAACCACGCGGTGGATCTCAACTCGTTCTACGGGTACGGCCCGGCAATCAACCGGTCGACTGGCGTCCGAGCGCAGTTCATCACTGACCCCACCTGCATCTACGACGCTGCCACTCAGCGCTTCTTCCTGCTCGTGCTAACGCTTGAGACGCGGCCGAACGGCTCATTCACGCTCGCTAACCACCTCGACCTCGCGGTGAGCCAGACGAGCAACCCAGCCGGTAGCTGGAACATCTACAAGATCGACGTGACCAACGACGGCACGAATGCCGGCGGCGTCAACCCCGGTCCGTACCTGGGCGACTACCCGCACATCGGCGCAGACGCCAACGGGATCTACCTGACCACGAACGCGTACCCGTGGAGCAGCAACGGGTTCGCGGGGGCGCAGATCTACGCGCTGTCCAAGGCCCAGCTGGCCGCCGGCTCCGCGAACGTGAACGTCGTGCACCTCGACACCTTCGGCATGGTCAAAGTGCCGAGCGATGCCGGTTCGACCCAACCGGGCTTCACTGTCTGGCCGGCGCACTCGCCTGGCGCCAGCTCGTACGACACCAACGCCGGCGGCACCGAGTACATGCTCAGCTCGAACGCCGCTGACGAGGCCACGCACCCGGTCGCGGGCTTCGGTGGCAACTACGTGTCCAGCCAGATCGTGACGTGGGCACTGACCAACACGTCGTCGCTCAACACGGACACTCCGGACCTGCACCTGAGCACGCAGGTCTTGAGCTCGAACACCTACGCCATCCCGCCCAAGCAACACCAGCAAGGTGCGGGAACCCTCGCAGGGGGCAGCACGCCACAAGGTAACTGCATCAACGACACCACCACGCTCCTCTTCAATGCGCAAACCGGATGCTGGCGTCTGCTGTTCGGCGGGCAGCCGGCTCACAACGAGGTGATCTCGACGCCAGACTCGAACGACACCCGGATGCAGCAGGTGATGTACGCCAACGGCAAGATCTGGGGCGCACTCGACACCGCGCTCAACCCGGGTGACGCAGGACAGCGGGCCGGCATCGCCTGGTTCGTCGTCAAGCCGGACACCTCGACGGGCTCGCTTTCCGCGAAGGTCGCCCGGCAGGGTTACCTCGGCGCTGCCGGCTCGGACTTCACCTACCCGACCATCGGAGTCACGGCCAGCGGGCGTGGCGTCATGGGCTTCACCTACAGCGGTGACACCGCCTTCCCGAGTGCCGCTTACGCACCGATCGATGCCCTCGTCGGCGTGGGTCCGTGGGCGGTCCTTCCCGGCGGAGCAGGTCAGGCCCCTGATGACGGCTTCACCAGCTACAAGGCTCAGGTGGGCAACCCGCCGCGCACGCGGTGGGGTGACTACGGAGCAGCCGCGGTCGACGGGAACCACGTGTGGATCGCGAGCGAGTACATCGCAGGCTCGTGTAACTACGCGGACTGGGGCGGACCGTACTTCGCTGTTGGCAGCGGAGACAATCTGCTCGGCACCTGCGGGGGTGCTGGCCACGGACCGGGTGTGCGCACGGCACTGGGCAACTGGTCGACCAGGATCAGTGAGCTGACGCCGTAAGCATTGTTCGGACGACGGCGGCGATCACCTTGTGTGGTCGCCGCCGTCGTGTGTCATCGCACGCCCCCGACAACGGAGCGAATGGGCCCGGGAGTCGGATCTCGCTCTTGCGGTTCCGGGCGTCAGCGTCCCTTCCAGCGGCGGCCCGAAATGTTTAGACTTCAACTACTGTTAGCGGTGGTAGCAACGTACCGAAGAACCTTGAGGAGTCGACATGCCCGCAGTCACCGTGGACAACCTGCTCGCCCTTCCGCGCATCGAGCTGCCCGGCCCGACGGCCGGCGCCGACCGGCCGGTCCTGTCCGTGACCACGGCCCCGCGCGGCTTCGAGGGCGAGGGCTTCCCGGTCCGCCGCGCGTTCGCCGGCGTGGACCAGCGGCTGCTCGACCCCTTCATCCACATGGATCAGATGGGCGAGGTCGAGTACGCGCCGGGGGAGCCCAGGGGCACTGCGTGGCACCCGCACCGCGGCTTCGAGACCGTCACGTACATGATCGACGGGACGATGGAGCACCAGGACTCCACGGGCGGCGGAGGCGTGATCGCCAACGGCGCCACCCAGTGGATGACCGCCGGCGCCGGGATCCTGCACATCGAGACCCCGCCCGAGGCGTTGGTCGTCTCCGGTGGCCTCTTCCACGGCATCCAGCTCTGGGTCAACCTGCCTGCTGCCGAGAAGTGGACCGCTCCGAACTACCAGGACATCACGGCCGAGGCGGTACGCCTGGTCTCGTCGGGCGACGGCGGAGCACTGGTACGCATCATCGCCGGCGACGTCGGCGGGCAGTCCGGCCCGGGCTCGACGCGCACCCCGATCTCGTTCGTGCACGCCACCATCAGCCCCGGCGCCTCGCTCGTGCTGCCGTGGCGACCGGACTTCAACGCGATCGTCTACGGCCTCTCCGGTCGCGGCACCGTCGGTGCAGACCGCCGGCCGTTCGAGGGCGGTCAGCTCGCCGTGTACGGCAACGGCGACACGATCACCGTGTCGGCCGACCAGGTCCAGGACAGCCCCACTCCGGCGCTAGACGTTCTCGTGCTCGGCGGTCGCCCGATCCGCGAGACCGTCGCCCAGTACGGCCCGTTCGTGATGAACACCCGCGCCGAGCTCGTCCAGGCCTTCGAGGACTTCCAGTCCGGTCGTATGGGCGTCATCCCGGTGTCCGCCTCTTGACCGAGCGAACCCGAACGCAGCAGCAGAAGGCCCCGCAGACCGCGGGGCCTTCTGAGTTGGCAGGTGTCGATTGTTGTCGCCGGAGCAACAACCATCGACATGTCCTGCCCGAAACCCGCGCCGGGGCAAGGATTCTTGCCTAGGTGCGCCGTTGGTTGTCGGCCCTGTCGCGCAGAACGCTCAGGCGTTCCGGGGCGCGGGGTCCTCGGCGAGGATGCGGTAGAGGCCACGCCGGGTCTCGGCGAGCAGGGCGGCAGCAGCCGTGACCTGCTCGGGCGTGCCGGCCTGGCCGACCTGCATGACCGCGGCGACGGTCTGCCGGGTCAGGTCGTGCAGCTGGACGTACGCGTCGTCGACGTCGTCGGCGAGCGACTCCCAGGGGGCAGCCAGCTCCTCGGCGTGCTCCTCGACGTACGTGCGGCCGGTGTCGGTGAGCTCGAAGACGCGACGGCCTTCGCCCTTGTCGGCCTGGATCAGGCCCTCGTGGGCCAGCTGCTTCAGCGTGGGGTAGATCGAGCCGGGGCTCGGCCGCCACACGCCACCGCTGCGCTCGGCGAGCTCGCGGATGATCTCGTACCCGTGCCGTGGCTGCTCGGCGAGCAGGACCAGGACACCGGCGCGGATGTCACCGCGGCCGGCCTTGGGCCGACGACCGTACGGGCCGAAGCCCTCGGGGCCGCCGAAGCCGCCGGGACCGCCGGGCCCGCCGAAGGGACCGAAGCCACCGGGGCCGCGTCCGCGACCCCCTCGGCCAGCGCGTCCCCCTTGGCCGCCGCGTGCGCCGCGGTCTTCGTGGGAGTGGCCGTCATGGCCGTGACCCTCGTGCGAGTGGTCGTCTGGACCCTCGGGGGGCCGGTCCGGACCGCGCCCGCGTTCTGCTGCCATGGCCAGCATGGTCTCGCGAAACTCTCGTCTCGCAGGATGTGGATGGGATCTCATGATCGTTCCTCTCGTGATGTCAGCGACTGCGCTGACGTACGCTCACGATATATCGCGATGGTTTGTCGTGTCAAGCCAGGGAGTGGCCCGTCCTCCGGCCGTAACCTGTCGCGACGCGGTTGACTGGTTGATCGGCATGGGAGGGAGGGCACGTGCGGGTCGTCCCGGCCTTGATCTGGGCAAGGCTCCGGCACCGGCCGCTGCGCTCCGTGCTCGTCGTCCTCGGCCTCGCGATCGCGACCGTGCTCCCCGTCGTCGCCCAGGGCAGCGGGACGGTCGTCGCCTCCCAGGCCTTGCGGCACGGCATCGCGGGGCTGCCGGCCGGGCAGCGCAGCCTGATCGTGTCGTACCCCGGGATCGTGCTCTCGTCCGACGAGCTCGCGCACCTGGACACCGAGAGCCGGGCCGGGCTGGCGCGACTCACCGGCGCGCCGGTGCACCGGCAGCTGCTGTTCCGGCGCATCGCCGACGCAAGCGGGGCGAGCTTCTTCCTCGGTGCAGCCGACGATCTGACGGCGTCGGTACGCATAACGTCCGGACGCGCACCGGCTTCGTGCACCCCGGTCCGGTGCGAGGTGGTCGTCGTGGGCATCGGGTCGCCGACCCTCGACCCGACACTGGGGATCGTCGTGGTGGGTACGGCCCTTCGCACCGACCCGCTGCTGCTGACTGGCACCTTCGACCCGGGGCACGACGCTCCCCTCCTGCTGGCTGACGGCGTCGCCAAGGCCCAGCTGCTCACTTCGCTCGAGCTGTTCCAGCGTTCGTACGGCTGGGTGGCGCCGCTCGACCTGGACCGGGTCGAGCGGGTCGGGGTGGACGACTACGTCGCCACCAGCGCCGAAGTCAGCGACCAGCTGCTGGCCACCCACCTGGGGCTGGTTCTCACCGCTCCTGACAGTGTGCTGCAGAGCGAGCGCGACCGGGCCGACCTCTCGTCCCGACGCTTCGCCCTGCTGTCCGGTGCGGGCACGGCCCTGCTCCTCGGCTTCGCGATGATCGCCGCCATCGGCCTGCGGCGCGACCAGCAGACCATTCTCGGCCTGCTGCGCAGACGAGGCGCCAGCCGACGCACGCTCCGCACGTTCGCCATCACCGAGGCCGTCGTACCCGTCGTCGTGGGCACCGGGCTAGGGCTGTTGGGCGGTGGCCTGCTGGCCGCCGTGATGGCCTCGAGGGCCGGCCTCCCGGGTTGGGCATCTGGGCTCGCAGCCGTTCAGGGCGCGCTGACCGTCGCGCTTGTCGGCGCCGCGGTTGCCACGGTGGTCGTGCTCGTCACCTCTTCCTGGGCGCCGGGTGCACGACCGGCGTCCGCCTGGCGCGTGGTCGACGCCGCGGTGCTCGTGGGGCTGGCGATGGCCGGCCTTGCGATCAGTCGCGGCGTCATCAATGCAGCGTCCCTGGACGGCGGCACGGATCCGTTGCTGACGGTGCTCCCGGCGATCGCCGTCCTGGCCGGGGGTCTGCTCGCCGCGCGTGCCTGGCCGTTCCTCGCCGCCTGGGTCGGTCGGGTGCTCCCCACGCGTTGGCTGGCGTCGCGGCTGGCGCTGCTCGGTGTGGTACGGCGGCCGCTTCGCCCGGTGGCCACGGTGGCATTCCTCACCGCCGCGACGGCGATCGTCGTCTTCGCCGGCGGGTACCGGTCGACCCTCGAGCAGGGCGCGGTCGACCAGGCGGCGTTCGAGGTCCCGCTCGACGCCCGTATCACGACGGGCTCCACTCTCGAGCGCCCGTTGGACGTCCAGACCGCCGCCGAGTACGGCTCCGTCGTGCGCGATGCGGCGGCTTTCCCGGTCGTGCGTACGAGTACCGCGGTCCGAGTCTCGTCTTCCGAGGCCACACCGGTCGAGGTGGTCGGTGTCGACCGCGCCGCGCTGCCGCTGATCCGCTCGTGGGCGCATGTGGCCGGTGGCTTGGACCCTGCCGCGGTCGGGCACCTGATCGAGACACCCAGGGTGAGCACAGGCATCCCGGTGCCCTCGGGTGCGGTCACCCTGTCGATCCCTGCGACCGGCGATCTCGAGCAGCTGAGCGTCGTCGTGTGGTTCCGGTCCGGCGAGGGGCGCGACTACGGGGTGACGCTGACGTTGGCCGGTAAGCGTTGGGCCGCAACGCTTCCAGACACCCGGACCGGGCTGACTCTGATCTCGATGACCCTGGCCGAGTCGGTCGACTACGCGACACACCATCAGCACCTGGTCGGCGAGGGCCTCAACGACCAGCCGCTGCTCACCGGACGGATGTTGCTGGCGGCACCGCAGTTCCGGCCTGACGACGGCCCTTCGACCAGCGGGTCGTGGAGCGGCTGGGGCTCCGAGGGCGCCCGGGTCGTCTCGACCGCGGAGACGCTCACGATCAGCTACGGGTTCGCTGGTGCGCTCGTGGTCGTACGCCCGCTGGTCGAGGGCGCGCAGCCCCTGCCCGTGCTCGTCGACCCGGGGACCGCCGCGCGAGCCCGCGGCGGACTGCTCGAGCTGGCCGGCGGCGGGAACGCGCCGCTGCAGCTGCGCGTCGTCGGCACGCTGCCACGGTTCCCGACCGCCGGGCCGGCGTTCATCCTGGCTGACGCCCGCGCGCTGGCCGACGCGCTCGATGCGCGCCAGCCGGGGACCGGCTCGGTGGCCGAGCTCTGGCTCTGGGCGCCCGACCAGCAGACTGGCGAACTGGCCACGGCCCTCGCGCAGCCACCGTACGACCGGCTCACGGTCAACCTTCGGAGCGAGCGCGAGTTGACCCTGCGAACCGATCCGGTCGCAGCGGGCGCCCAGTCGTTGCTGACGTTCAGCGCCCTGCTCGCACTGCTGGTCGGCGTGCTCGCCCTCGTGCTGCTCGTGCTGGCGGAGCGCCGGGACGAGTCGGCCGAGCTCTATGCCTGGGAGAGCGATGGCGTCAGCCCGGGCACCCTTCGGGGCTCGCTGTTCGTCCGAGCCCTCGCCGTCCTGGCCGTGGCGCTGCCGGCCGGCGTGGTGACCGGGCTGGTCCTGTCGCAGGTGACGACGACGCTGGTGGCTCTCACTGCGGTCGGTACGACGCCGCGACCCCCGCTGACGCTATCGGTAGGGCCGCTTTGGGTCGCTGCAGTCCTCGGCACCGGTGCACTGCTCGGCGTCATCGCATCGGGCGGCGTGGCGATGTCGGCGCTCCGGGAACGCATGCCCCGGCGGCCCGAGCAGGACTTGCGATGACGGCAACACCCGTTGCTGTGCCTGGGATCCTGGCCCACGACGTGTTCTGCCTCTACCCCACCCCTCGCGGCTACGTGGCTGCACTACGGGGCTTGAGCCTCGAGGTCGTCGCGGGAGAGCGGGTCGTGGTCCACGGGCCCAACGGCTCGGGCAAGACCACTCTGATGCGCGTCCTGTCGGGCGAGCTGTCCCCCAGCGCCGGGATTGTCCGGGTGGCCGGGATCGATCTCGTCGGAGCCGAGGACGGCGATCGCGCGCAGCTGCGTTCGCGTCAGCTCGGCCTGGTCGACCAGCACCATGCAGGGACGCTGCGACCCGAGCTGGACGTATGCGGCAACGTCGCGCTCCAGCTGCGCGTCGCGGGGTGGCGAGCTGGTGCGGCTCGGGCGCGGGCCCTGGAGTCCCTCGCGGCGCTGGGCCTCGAGCACCTGGCCGATCGCAGTCCCTCGATCCTCTCGGGCGGGGAGGCGCAGCGGGTGGCGGTCTGCGCAGCGCTGGCGCACGGACCCTCGCTCGTGCTGGCTGACGAGCCCACCGGCGAGCTGGACCGCACGGCTGCCGACGCGGTCTACGACCTGCTGGCGACGGCGACTGCGGCCGTCGGTGCCTCGCTACTGCTGGTCAGCCATGACGCGCGGGCGGCCCGCATCGCCGACCGGGTGATCCGCATCCGGGACGGGCGGCTGTCCGAGGAATGGGCCCCGCAGGGGTCGGGCGTGCCCTCGGCCGACTTCGTCCCCGACGAGACGCTGGTCGTCGACGACCGCGGCTGGCTACGGCTGCCCGAGGTGCTGCGGCACCAGTCGGGAGTCACCTCGGGGGTACACGCCCAGGTCGAGGGAGCACGCATCGTGCTCACCGGCCGGGGCCGGCACGGTGTGGCTGCAGCGTCGGCGGCGGCTGCTCCGGCGCCGCGACCTCAGCTGGCAATGGCTCCGCGGCCCGGCCGCGACGTCTCGGCTCCGCCGCCGGTCGAGCTGCTTGAGGTGTCGGTCTCACGGGGTGGTCGCGAGCTGCTCACCGAGTTCTCCGTGGTCGTCGCGCCGGGCCGGCTGACCGTCGTCCAGGGTCCGTCGGGCTCCGGCAAGACCACGTTGCTCCGCCTCATGACCGGGCTCGAACGACCCGACCGAGGCGTCGTGCGCCTGGGCGGCACCGACCTCGACGGGCTCGACCGCACTGCCCTGGCCCGGCTCCGCCGCTCGCACCTGAGTGTTGCCAGCCAGAGCGGCAGCCTGCTCGAGACCCTCGACGTGGGCGAGAACCTCGAGCTGGTGCGTGACGCCCGCTCGCTGGCCCCCGACCCTGCGCTGGTCGACAGCTGGATCGAGGCCCTCGGGCTCACGTCGTTGCGGCACCGACCGGTACGCCTGCTGTCGGGGGGTGAGCGCCAGCGCGTCGCGGTGGCGCGCGCCCTCGCGGTCGACCCCGAGCTCACCGTCATTGACGAGCCGACGTCGCAGCTGGACGAGGCGAACGCCGAGCGCCTCGTCAGGGTGCTCGTGGATGCCGCCCGGCGCGGCCTGGCCGTCGTCGTGGCCACGCACGACCCGGTCCTGATTGCCGCGGCCGACGATGTCGTCATCATGGGCTGACCGTCCCGGCCGGCCCGGCCAGGCCGGCGGACCCCGTCGTTCAACGAGTCGTGCGGTGGTGTCTAGCGGCGGCGCAGCACCCTAGCCCGCGCGTGCAGATCGACGCGTGGCGCCCTGGACGTCAAGCCTTACCCGTCGGCGATGCTCCGCAGTCGAGCTGGCGTCGGCGCTGGATTGACACCCAGCAGGTCGAGAGCCCGCTGGTAGGCGTCCATCGCCGCCATCGGCTCGCCGACCTGGCTGAGGACGTCGCCGGCCTCGCGCCAGGCGGCGGCCGCCTCGCGGCCGGCCGTCGCGTGCTGCAGGGTCTGCGAGGCGTGCGCGACCTGTGCGCGCCCGCCGTCGATGTCGCCCTCGACGACCAGCGCCTGGCCGATGATGAGCATGGGTGCACCGGACTCGAGCCTGGACTCGCCGAGCGCGTCGACGGCCTGCTGCGCCACCTTGATGGCCTCGGTGGTGTTTCCCGCGAGCAGCTCGCAGCGGGCCAGTTCGGTGTCGCAGTACCCCAGGTCGACGGTGCTTCCGGTGTCCAACAGCGCGGTGCGCGCCGTCGTGAGCAGCTCGCGGGCGAGGTCGAGGTCCGGCTCGGCCTCGCGCAGGAGCAGCCAGGCGTACGCGACGCGCAGCCGTGCCAGCGAGCGCAGCTGGTCGGACTCGGCGTACCTCGCCAGCGCCTTCTCGGCCAGGCCGATCGCCTCGCCGAGGTGGCCGCGGGACTCGGCCACCAGGCTGGCGTTCCAGTATGCCGCCCCCTGCGCCAGCCGTGACTGGCCTTCCACCGAACCGATCAGGTCGGTGACCAGGTTCTGCGCGCGGACCAGGTCGCCACGGTTGTGGTAAGCGCCGACGAGGGTCGAGGCGATCTGCACCTGCAGGTCGGACAGGTCCAGCCCAAGTCCCCGGATGTGATCCAGGGCTGCCTCACCCAGGTCGATCGCACGCCCCAGGTCACCGGCCTCGCTGGAGGAGCGGCACAGCGCGACGACCGACTCGGCCCACCGCTCGCCCCGCTGCGGGTCCGCGGCCGCGGCCACACGGACCTTGTCGTACCCGTCGATCGCCTCCTCGAGCCGGCCCAGCGCCTCCAGCGCCCGGCAGCTGCCCCACTCGCTCTCCCGGTGGATCTTGCTGCCGGCCTCGGTCTCGTCACGAAGCCGCTCGAAGTGTGACAGCGCCTCGGCTGCCTCGCCGTTCTGCAGGGCCAGCTCGGCGTAGCGGAGCCGGAGCTCCTGCTCGTCGCGGGCGCGGACGTCGACCCCCTCAAGGAGGAACTCGGCCGTGGTCTGGAGGCGCACGGCGAGCAGCTCGGCGATGTTCCGCGTAGGGGTGCGCTTGCCGGCCTCGATCAGCGAGACGTAGCTCGCGGACAGATCTTCGCCCGCAACATCGGCTTGGCTGAGCCCGAGCGCCCGTCGCGCCGCGCGGATCCGGGTGCCCGCCAACTCTTGACTTGTCGCCATAACTAAAGTTCACTCCAAACGTCACGAAAATACAAGCATGTCAACTTACGAGAACCGAAGCCGCAAGTCCGTCCGCCTTCTCACGCTCGCCGTTGCAGCAGTGGCCCTGACCGTAGCCGGTCTGGGCACCTCTGTGGAAGCGAACGTGACACCGAGAGTGACAGCAGGCCCCCCGCACTGTTGCTGAGCCACCGGACCCCTTCGATCTCTCACGCCGGCCACAGGGGTGCTGGCGTGAGAGATCAAAGGGGTCCGTCCTCGTGCAAGCCCCTTCGAACAGCTTTGCTCTGACTGTTGTCAAGAGCGCAACCAGTACCGCATGATGCAACAGCAATGCGGATGGTGAGCAGGCTGTCTGGAGGCGGTAGGTGATAACGGAGTGACAGCGATCTGGCGCGATCCCCTTGACGGGACCGCCGCGGGCGCAGGATCGTCCGTTGCGGGCCGAGCAGACAGTTGCGCGACTCGCAACAAACTGCTCCCCGTGGAATCGAGGTGCCGTGCCGTCCCTCTACGTTGACGGACGCTGGGTCGCGTCGGTCGGGGGAGCGCGCCGAGAGATCCGCAACCCCTTCGACCAGACCCTCGTCGCCACCGTCGACGAGTCCGTCGCGGAGGACACCCACCTCGCGATCGCCGCTGCCCGTCGCGCGTTCGACGACGGCCCTTGGCCACTGCTGCCGACCGCAGAGCGCGGCGCCCTGCTGCTGCGCGTCGCGGACCTGCTGGTCCGCGACAAGGCCATCATCGCCCGTGCCGAGTCGCTCGACACCGGCAAGCGCCTCGTCGAGAGCGAGTACGACGTCGACGACGTCGTCCGAGTGTTCCGCTACTACGGCGGGCTCGCCGGGCACTCGGCCGGCCGAGTCGTCGACACCGGCAACCCCACGGCGATCAGCCGTGTCGTGTACGAGCCGGTCGGGGTCTGCGGGCTGATCACGCCGTGGAACTACCCGCTGCTGCAGGTGTCCTGGAAGGTCGCTCCTGCCCTGCTGGCCGGCAACACGTTCGTGCTGAAGCCGAGCGAGCTCACCCCGTCCACCTCGATGCTGCTGATGCGGTTGCTCGAAGAAGCCGGCCTGCCCGCAGGAGTGGCGAACCTCGTGACCGGCGCGGGCGCCGCCGCCGGTGCACCGCTGGCGGACAGCCCCCTGGTCGACCTGGTCTCGTTCACCGGCGGCCTGACCACCGGCAAGCGCGTGATGGTCGCCGCGGCATCGACCGTCAAGAAGGTCGCCCTCGAGCTGGGCGGTAAGAATCCCAACATCGTCTTCGCGGACGCGGACCTGGACACGGCGCTCGACTACGCGCTGACCGCGGTGTTCCTGCACTCGGGGCAGGTCTGCTCCGCCGGCGCGCGGCTGCTGGTCGAGGACAGCCTGCACGACTCCTTCGTCGCCGAGCTGGTGCGGCGGGCCGACCGGATCCGGCTGGGCGGCCCGTTCGACGAAGCCGCGGAGACTGGCACCCTCATCTCGGCCGCGCACCTGGCCAAGATCGAGGCGTACGTCGCGGACGCGCTCGCCGAGGGCGCGCAGCTGGCCTGCGGTGGCAGGGTCCCGGACGAACCCGAGCTCAAGGCGGGCTACTTCTACCGCCCGACGATCCTGACCGGCTGTGTCACCTCGATGCAGTGCGTGCAGGACGAGTCTTTCGGGCCGGTGCTGACGGTCGAGCGGTTCACCGACGAGGACGACGCAGTACGCATCGCCAACGACACCGTGTACGGGCTGGCCGGCGCGGTGTGGACCTCGGACGCCGGGCGCGGGCAGCGGGTGGCCGGTCGGCTGCGGCACGGGACGATCTGGATCAACGACTACCACCCGTACCTGCCGCAGGCGGAGTGGGGCGGCTTCAAGCAGTCAGGGTTCGGTCGCGAGCTGGGACCGACAGGGCTCGACGAGTACCGCGAGGCCAAGCACATCTACCAGAACATCGCCCCAGTGCCCACGCACTGGTTCGCCGGCTGACGCCGGCGGTGTCTGCAAAGGATCAGTGACCGAATGGGCACGATCGCAGGAGCGTCCGACCTGAGCGTTACGGCCAAGTCCGCGACAGAGGGGCCAGGGTTGTCCATGCAGACATCAAGCTCGTCCACAGCAGAGCCGGTCATCTCGGTACGCAACCTCTGGAAGGTCTTCGGGCCCAACCCCGAGAAGATCGTCGGCTCGGAGGACGCGAAGCTGCCGAGGGCTGAGCTCCGGAACAAGACCGGTTGCACGGCGGCGGTCCGCGAGGTCGGCTTCGACGTGGCGCCCGGCGAGGTCTTCGTGGTCATGGGGCTCTCGGGCTCGGGCAAGTCGACGCTGGTCCGCTGCCTGACCCGGCTGATCGAGCCGACCGCCGGTGAGGTGGTCTTCGACGGCGAGGACATCATGAAGGCCGACGACAAGCGGCTGCGCGAGCTGCGTCGCAAGAAGTTCGCCATGGTGTTCCAGCACTTCGGCCTGCTGCCGCATCGTCGCGTCATCGACAACGTGGCGTACGGCCTGGAGATCCGCGGCGAGGGCAAGACCGAGCGCTACAAGAAGGCGCAGGAGATCGTCGAGCTGGTCGGCCTGCAGGGGTACGAGAACGCGTACCCCGACCAGCTCTCCGGTGGCATGCAGCAGCGGGTCGGCCTGTCTCGGGCGCTCGCCGTCGACCCCGACATCCTGTTCTTCGACGAGCCGTTCTC
>JANMWN010000321.1:0-1966 GCA_031394045.1 Sporichthyaceae bacterium | reverse complement strand
CCGGTCGATGGGCACCGCGGTCCCGCACCGGATCGGCCGGCACGTCCACCCCCAAGCCCGCCCCGACCTACCGCCCCCGTCCCCAATACCATCAACTTAGGGACCGCCGGTGTGGGTGAGGGGTAGGAGCACCAGGGTGAGGGTTCCTCTTGCTGGTGGCCGTTTCGTGCGGTCGCGGCGGGTTTGCGTGGGTAGCTGTGGCTGCGCTTGGCGTGGCGCGGGTTGGTACGTCCCTCCCGGCGCGGGTTGGCGCGCGCGGCGATCAGGTGGAGCCAGGCCGTCGGGAGCCGCCCTGCTGGGGGTTCAGGGGGGGAAAGCGGCCGGGTCACCGACCGGGCCGCGTACCGCGTCGAGCGCGGCGACGAAGGACAACCGCAGCGGATCTCGATCGGTCAGCTCCGCCGCGGCGCAGATCAGTTCGCGGATCGCGTGGTAGGCGCACAGCAGCGCCCACAGTTCCTGTTCGGCACCGTCGGGGGTCTTGGAACGCAGCACGACACCGTCACCTTTGAGCTGGGACTTGAACGCGCTGAAGGCGTTCTCGATCTGCCAGCGCGCGTGGTAGAGCTCAGCAAGCTCCGCCGCCGGGGCGGTCTCGGGGTCTAGCAAGGTGGTCAGCAGCACGAAGGTCTCGGTTGGGGTCCCGTCAGCGGCGATCAGGTGGTACTCCACGACCCGGACCGTGATCGGCTTCGCGCCGGCCCGGCGCAACTCCTTCGGGACCGCCAGCTCCGAAAGGTAGGTGCCGTCAGCCAGCACCGTCAGCACCGGCAACGGAAAGGCCGACCCGACCCGCCACAGCAGCTCAGCGCCGGTCGCGGCAGCCTGCTTCCACAGGTCATAGCCCGGGAAGTTCCGGTCCGCCAACACCAGCATTCCCTCACCCATGAGGGGAAGCAGCTCGATCGTCAAGGCCTTCTCCGACGTCGCGTAGCTACCCACCCTGGCGGCGATGAGCGCCCGAGTACCGCACTCGGCCAACGCCACGACACGCATCTTGGGAAACCCACCAGCCAGCGCACGACCCGATGCGGTGGCCGTGCCAGGACCACCGAAACGGTCCCAGTTCGCTGCGGTGTCCTGCACATCCAGCGTGGTCCCGTCCACGCTCAGTACCCGCAGGCCCCGCCAGAACCCACCCGGTGTCGTGGCCGTGGCCAGCGGCCCAGCGACCTGTTCAAACAGCAACCGCAACGGAACCGGTCCCAGTCGGGTCCGGGCCCGCGACAAGGCCTCCTCCGACGGGATCACCACCGTGACACCCCGGGCGGCCCACGACAACGTGCCGGCGAGCTTGCGCATCACCCGACCGCCACCCATATCCATGAACAACGCCAACGCCAGCACGTAGTACACGACCAACCACGCCGGCAGCATCCGGAGCCGTTGCTCCCGCGCCCCCGAGGCCTCGATCACCGCCTCGACCGTCGCCCGCGGGAACGCCCGCGCCAACAGCCCTACCGAGATCCGGTCCTCAAGACCATCCTCGTCCCGCACCACCTGCTGTCCCGCACGGCCCATGCAACCAAACTACACCCTTGTAACCTTAAGTTGATGGTATTGACCTCGACCCGGCCCAAGAAGTTCGGCCGTCGCTAAGCCAGTGGGCCGCAGCGGGCCTACCGGAGGAGGCGCACGCGGCGGCTCTTGAGATGTTGCAGCGATAGGGGCCGGCCATGGCGACTCGGCTGAGGTCAGCGGCACACATCGGGACGCGCTCCCGGCACGGCCCGGTAAGCACCGCGACCTATCGGCCCGCCACACTGCACTGGACAGCCACGGATTGCCAGCCCTATGTTCGGACGCATGGTGAAACTGACGGCCTTGTATACCCAGCCCAGCAACCCGGAGGGCTTCGAAGCGCATTACCTGTCTAAGCACGGACCGATGGTCGATGCCATACCTGGACTCTTGCGTCAGGAAACCTGCTTGGGTGTTGGGAGCCCAGATGGCTCGCCAGCGGCAT
>JANMWN010000009.1:0-21413 GCA_031394045.1 Sporichthyaceae bacterium | reverse complement strand
CGGACGGTGATGGAAGGTGTGGTTGGCGATCTGGACCTGCCCCTTCTCGATCAGCGGTGCGAGGGCGGCCGCCTGCGGATCCCAGGAGTCCGCGCGCATCCCGTTCGCGTCGAACGTCAACGCGATCCCGGTGTCCTGGGCGAGTCGCACGTACGCAGCCAGGGTCGCCGGGTCTGCGCCGTCGTCGATGGTCAGCACGATGTTGCGGGTGTGCCCGGGTACGTGCGACACCGAGTGCACCCGGCCTGGGACCGGAGGCGGGAAGGCCTTCCGTGGCGCTGGTACGTGCGGGCCGGCCGACGAGGTCGCCCCGCACCCGGTCAGCATCACGCCGACCCCAACCGTCAGGAGGGAGAGGAAGCTCCGTCGCTCGATGCGTTCCACGGTTCTCACGCCCCCTTCTTGGTGACGAAGAAGCCCGAGGTCATCGGCGCGAGCCAGCGCGAGTAGTGCGCCGTCATGTGGCTGCCGTCGCGATAGACCAGGATGTCGCCGACCACGGCCGGGCAGCCCTGCGTGGTGCAGAACCAGTCGACCGGGTTCACCGCCGTGATGCGGGCAGCTGCAAGCGCCGCGGCCAGGGCTGGGAGTCGACCCGGGGCCAGGTACGCGTTGGAGCGGCCGATGTTGCAGGCGCCCACGTTGGACAGGTGCGAGGCCACGCACTCGGGAACGCTGCCGTTGGGGTACGGGGTGTCGAGCATGTACGCGATCGGCAGGTGCGCAGCCGTCAGGGGGGCCAGGCCAGCAACCGTACCCTCGCCCCAGTTGACGTCCGAGACCTGACCGCCGGCCACGGTGTCGGACTGGGACACCAGCACCTCGTCCGGTGCGAGCTTGACGATCTTCGCGACCGTCTGGCTCCGCCACGCGTAGCACTCGGTGTAGTCGCGTCCCAGAGCCTTGTTCGTGACCTTGACGTCGGCGATCGGGCAGGCCGACTTCGTCCAGGCGACGACCTTCCAGTGCTTGAGCCTGGCCTCCCGGTCCAGGCCGGGCAACCACTGCTGGGCGTGCGAGTCCCCGAAGAGCACCAGCGTGTGCTTGCCCGCGGGGTCGCCGAAGACGCAGGCGCCCTGGGTGATCGTGGCGTAGTCGGCGTGGCATCCGTCGCTCGAGCTGGCGGGCACGTCCGCCCCCGCAGTCGTTACGGCCGGCTGCAGGTTGCTCGGGGCGTCCACGACCTGCAGGCCCGAGACGAGCGCTGCGTGGACAAGGCCGGTGTCAGCCTTCGAGAGGTTGAGCGTCGCGGCGGGTGCGCCCCCGCCGACGAGCGACGGCAGGGTGAAGACGACGACGCCTGCGACCGCCGCGGTGGCGCCGGTCAAACCGGTCCCTGCGACGAGCCACTGCGGCTTGCGCAGCCGGCTTCGGATCGAAGGGTTCTCGACCAGGTGGTGAGTCAGCACGGCGAGCCACAGGGCGAGCGCACTGATCTCCACGTTGATGCCCCAGCCGAGCTCCCGGCCGGCCATCAGGGGGATCATCACGAGCAGGGGCCAATGCCAGAGGTACCAGCCGTACGAGACCCTGCCGATCCCCTGCATGGGTCGGCGGTCGAGCAGTGCCTCGACGCTGCCCCGCGAAGCCCGGCAGCCGGCGGCGATGATCAGGGCTGTGGCGAGCGTCGGCAGCAGAGCGGCTGTTCCGGGGAACGGCGTCAGGTTCGTGTAGTAGAACGCGGATCCGACGACCGCGGCGACGCCCACCCACGATGCACTCGCGGCGATCCAGGCGGGTACGCGCGACAGCCGGTTGGCCGCCAGCGCGACGAGCGCTCCGACTGCAAGCTCCCAGGCGCGGGTGTGGATCGAGAAGTAGGCGTACGGCGGGTCAGACTTGGTGACCACGGCCGACAGGTAGAGCGAGACGGCGATGACCACGACGCAGCTGGTGACCAGAAGGGGCCACCGCATCCGCCGGCGCCCGAGCAGGACGCAGCCCATGATGATCAACGGCCAGGCGAGGTAGAACTGCTCCTCGACCGCGAGCGACCACATGTGCTGCAACGGCGACACCGGGCCGGCCGCGTTCTGGTAGTCGACGCCCTGCGCCGCGAGCCGGTAGTTCAGCGCGTAGAACGTTGTGAACAGGGCATCGGTGGCGACGGACTTCACCTGGAAGATCGAGTCCCACAGGCGAGCCGCGAGGACGGTCACCACGACCACGATCGCGGCGGGAGGCAGCAAGCGCCGGACGCGGCCGGCGTAGAAGTTCCGGAGCGAGATCCCGCCGTGCTTGCCCACCTCGCGAACCAGCTGGCCGGTGATGAGGAAGCCGGAGATGACGAAGAAGACGTCGACGCCGACGTAGCCGCCGGTGATGTGCGGCACACCCGCGTGGTAGAGAACCACGAGGGTGACGGCGATGGCACGCAGGCCCTGGATGTCGGGCCGGAACCGTCTCGGCCCGGCGGCAGCGGGCTTCAGGCTCTCGGGGACCGAGGTCTTGGTGAGATCCGCGACACGCGGCCGACGCCGCCTGCCCTTCGGCTGCTTGGCACCCGTGCGGACGAACAGCAGCGGGACCACCAGGAACGATGTCAGTAGCCCGAAGCCGAGCATGGCCCAGAAGTTCTCCAGCCCGAATGTGTGGATGCCGCGAGCCAGGCCGACCCACAGCAGGACCTGGGTGATGCCGATGTACGCCTTCATGGTGCGGGTGATCGTCACCGCGAGCGGGGTGCTGCGGGTGTTGGCGTCGCCGGTTGCCACCCACTCCTTCGTACGCCCGGTGAGGAGGTGGAAGATCGCGACAGCGTGCGCGAACGAGTACAGGTACTGCACGCGCAGGACGGTGACCCGCCAGCGGCCGTGCATCAGCAGTGGGAGGACGACGAACCACAGCGCCAGCGCGCCGAGCAGCCACACGGAGTTCTGCGGCTTCACCCACTGGGGCAGGAGCCACAGCATCGCGAGAGCGGGCAGCGGTGCGACGAAGGCGTTGACCGCGGTGGAGATGTAGTAGAGGAAGCCGGCCCAGAAGCACAGACGCTGCTGACGGCCGATGTGCTGGGACTCATGGAACGTCGCGTCAGCCAGCAGGGACATGCTCCCGGTGCACCAGCGGTACTGCTGGGACAGGAAGCCTGAGACGTTGTCCGGGCACACGCCCTTGGAGACGAGCACCGGGACGTACTGGACGCGGAAGCCCTGGCGCATCAGGTTGACGCCGGTGTGCACGTCCTCTGAGTGACCGATCTGGGCGAACCCGCCGGCCCTGGCGAGGGCGGTGCGCCGGTAGATGGCACAGGTGCCGACGCAGATCGCAGCGCCTGCGCGGTCCCGTGCGGGCTGCACCCAACGGTAGAAGATCTCCTGGGTGGCACCGGCGCCGCGCTGGAGCCAACCCATCTTCCCGCGGGTATCGAAGTACTGCGGCGACTGGACGATGCCTACGGCGGAGTCGTCGAAGTACGGGACCAGCTCATGGAGGAAGTCCGTGCGGGGCACGAAGTCGGCGTCGAGGATGACGATCAGTTCAGCGTCCGACTGCTCGTAGCCGAAGCGAAGGTTGCCCGCCTTCTTGAGGTGTCCGCGATCGGGTCGCGTGCGGTAGGTGAACCCGTGCTCCTCCGCAAGCTCGCGCACCTCCGGGCGTGCGCTGTCGTCCAGCACCCAGACCGTCATGTCCGCAGGCCAGTCGAGCCGGGCCACATGGTCGAAGGTGTTGGCGAGCAGGTCGAGCGGCTCCCCTGCGCTCGGCAGGAAGACGTCGACGGTCGGGCGGTGCTCGGGGTTCCAACGAGAGACCCGGGCCTGGTGACTCGCGAGCGTCACTCGCCTGCGCCGGGTGCTCGAGAACAGTGACACGACCATCCCGATCCCGTACAGCGTCATCGGAATGAGGAAGAGCATCAGCCGCAGATCTGCGGTGGCGAACTTCGCGATGCTGAACGCGATGAGGCTGAAAGACACCGCCTGCAGCCACATCAGCCAGCGGTGCTGCCGACCGAGGTACGCGTACTTCTCGGAGCGGGACGGCGGCCACGGGAGCGAGGGATCGGTCCTGGTGAGCGTGTCGCGGCTGGCGCGCCGATCGAGCATGGTTGAGGACAAGACGAACTCCTGAGGTCTTTGGGGATGAATCCAACCTGGCGGCCACGGATGTCGATCACTCGCCTGCGGAGTTCCCTATGAGTGACTACTCCGCCGGACGCCGGCGGGATTAGTCCAGTGGGTACGGCCTGACGCCCCGTCACGCCGATCGGCTGGTGACGCACGTCACCGCCATCGGGCTATCCGGTGCCGGTGGTGATCGAGGGCGCCCCCATCTGGCGATACTGCTTACACACCAACGTGTTCCGGCCATGGGCCTGGCGTGCCGTTCCCTCGAGCAAGTTCGACACTAGGTCGGGACGCCGCGGAGGTCCAGTTCTCGGCACGTGACTCATCCCACTCGGGGAGAGGGGTTTCATCCGCGTGAATGGTGGGGAGGGGCGAGAGCCAGTGCGGCAGGATTCGCGAAGTTGATTTCCCGGGTCTCCGGCCTCACGCCGACAACGAGTGCGGTTGGTTTGATCTAGTGCCCAAAGATGCACTCGTTGTGGGGGAGGCCGCAGGATGGGGTGGTGAGACGACGCCCCGAGGTTGCTGCCCGGCTGCTCGCCGGGTTCATGGCGGTGGCGGGGGCCGCCCACTTCGTCATCCCGCGTGCGTATGAGCCGCTGATCCCCTCGATGCTCGGCTCGCCGCGGGCCTGGGTGCTCGGCAGCGGGGTCGCCGAGCTGGTCTGCGCGGCCGGGCTTGCCGTGCCGCGTACCCGGCAGGTGGCGGCCTGGGCGACGGCCGCGACCTTCGTGGCGGTCTTCCCCGGCAACGTGACGATGGCGGTGAACGCCCACGAGCGCGAGGCTTGGTTCCAGGTGGTGGCCTACGCCCGGCTGCCGCTGCAGGTGCCGCTGGTCTGGTGGGCGGTCGCCGTCGCTAGGAGCGCTGGACGGCGTAGCGCGAGAACAGCCAGCCGTCCTCCTCGAGCAGCTGGGTGAGCGTGGTCTGCGCGGGTACGTCGAGCGGCTGACCCGCGAGGATGCGGCCGGCACCGCCGCCGGCCAGGTACGGCGACACCGTGAGGCAGACCTCGTCGAGCAGGCCCGCGGCGACGAGCTGGCGCAGCAGGGTGGGGCCGCCCTCGCAGAGCAGCCGGCTGAGCCCCCGCTCGTGCAGCGCGTCCACCGCGATGCCGACGTCCACGCGCGAACCGCCGCAGATCACCACGTCGGCCACCCGGGCCGCAGCCTGCCGCTGGACCTCAGGCGCGGCCTCGCAGGTCAGCACGATCGTGCGGTGCTCGCCCTCGGTGAACAGGGCCGTGGTGAGGTCGAGGTCGAGCCGACCGGTGACGACCGCGATGGGCAGGCGGGCTGGCCGGTACCCCTCGGCGCGCGCGGTCCCGGCCCCGACGAGGACCACGTCGGCCAGCCGGCGGAGGACCCCGAAGACTCGCTTGTCCGCCTCGCCGGAGACCGAGCCCGACAGCCCGTCCCCGCCGGCCGCGGCGCCGTCGACGGTCGAGACCATGTTGGCGCGCAGCCACGGTTGGCCCGGCGGGTACGTGTACGCGTCCTCGGGCTCGATCTCGCCGGAGCTCGGGTACAGCCGCCGCATCACCACTGGCGGTTACGGGTCCCGAGGCTGAACGGCAGCACCAGCAGGGCGGAGATGAGTACCTGCGTGGCGAAGGTCAGCCAGAAGCCCCAGTGCTGCGCGTGCCCGATCGCACCGCCGATAGCCGCGCCGACGAGGCCGACCACGAGCGTGAGCAGGCAGCCGATCGGCTGGTAGCCCCGAACCAGCAGCCGGCCAAGGGCGCCGAGCACGATCGCGGCGAACAAGCCGGACCAGATGCCATTGATGTCCATGACGCCGTAGCCTCGCACAACCGGGACCGAAGGCGAGAACGAGGCGAGGGGTCGACCGTGGCGAAGAAGGACTCCAAGGGCAGGTCGGCCAAGGCGGCCAAGGCGGCCAAGGCGGCCAAGCCTGCTCAGGCGGCAAAGCCTCCCGAGGCCGTACGCATGACCGACCTGCTCCGAGTCCCCACGGGGACGGTCGACTTGTCCACCTTCGACGCACGCTCCACCCCCGGCGCCCCGGGCGACCGAGCGGCGACCGAGGCCGAATTCGCCACGACTGCGCCACGGGTCGCCGAGCTCCAGCAACGGCTGTACGCCGAGGGCATCGGTGGTGGCCGCCGCCGGGTGGTGCTGCTGCTGCAGGGGATGGACACGTCCGGCAAAGACGGCACCGTCAAGCACGTGGTGGGCCAGGTCAACCCGCAGGGTGTCGTCATCAAGTCGTTCAAGGCACCCACGCAAGCCGAGCGGCGGCACGACTTCCTGTGGCGAGTCCGGCTCGCGGTGCCGCCGGCCGGCTCGCTGGGCATCTTCAACCGTTCGCAGTACGAGGACGTCCTGATCGTGCGCGTGCACAACCTGGTCCCGCAGTCGGAGTGGGAGACCCGCTACGACCGGATCAACGCCTTCGAGCAGGAGCTGGCCGACGACGGCGTGCACCTGATCAAGGTGTTCCTGCACCTGTCCAAGGATGAGCAGAAGGCCCGCCTCATCGATCGGCTCGACGACCCGGACAAGCACTGGAAGTACAACCCGGGCGACATCACCGAGCGCGCGTTCTGGGGCGACTACGAGCAGGCGTACTCGGCGGCGCTGGAGCGTTGCAACAGCGCGGAGGCGCCTTGGTTCGTGGTACCCGCCGACCGCAAGTGGTACCGCAACTGGGCCGTGGGCCAGCTCCTGCTCGAGACCCTCGAAGAGCTCGCACCGCAGTACCCGCCGGCCGACTTCGACGTGGTGGGGGAGCGGGCCAGGGCCGAGCAGTCCTAGGCGCGTCGAAATCCCTTCGACGGCAGGCTCGGCAGCGGCCTACCGTCACGGACGTGGGAGACATCGACCGTGGCGCCGGACCCGACCCGCTGGCCCGGCTCGGCTGGGACGACGGCTGGGCGGCGGAGTTCGAGGCCTACGAGCCGCGCGGCCTGACGCCGGTACGCATCGTGGCCGTGGACCGCGGCGCCGTCGACCTGATGGGCGCCGACGGCCAGGCCCGGGCCACGCTCGGTGGTGACGTCCTGGCGGCGTTGGCGCAGGACCCGGTCGCCGGGCCGTGCAGCGGGGACTGGGGTGGGCTCGCGCGGTGGCCGGACGGGCGTACGACCCTCGAGGCACTGCTGCCGAGGCGTACCGCCGTGGTCAGGGCTGCCGCGACGGGGGAGTCCCGCGGACAGGTGCTGGCGGCCAACGTCGACGACGTGCTCGTCACCGTGTCGCTGGACGCCGAGCCCAACCTCGGCCGGGTCGAGCGGCTCGTCACGCTGGCCTGGGAGAGCGGCGCTCAGCCGGTCATCGTGCTGACCAAGGCTGACCTGGCCGGCGACGCCGAATACATCGCCGCCGACGTCTCGGCCACTGCGCCCGGTGTCACCGTGCTGGTGGTGAGCGCGGTCACCGGCGAGGGGATGGACCGGCTCGCGGAGCTCGCGGTTCCCCGGCGGACGCTGGCGCTGCTGGGGCAGTCCGGCGTGGGCAAGTCGACTCTGGTCAACGCGCTGTCCGGGCAGGGGTCGGTGCTCGTCTCCGACATCGGCGCGAGAGGCAAGGGCCGCCACACGACGGTCCGGCGTGAGCTGGTTGCGCTGCCCGGGGGCGCACTGCTGCTCGACACACCGGGGTTGCGCGGTGTCGGCGTCTTCGATGTCAGCGAGGGGCTCGGCAGGGCGTTCCCCGAGATCGAGGCGCTGGCCGAGCAGTGCCGGTTCTCCGACTGCTCGCACGACAGCGAACCACTGTGCGCGGTGCTGCTCGCGGTGGAGGACGGAACCTTGCCCGAGCGGCGGCTCGAATCGTGGCGCAGACTGGTGAGGGAGGCTCGCTGGATCGCCACCCGCGGTGATGCGCGGGCCCGCAACGAGGCTCGCCGCAAGTGGGTCATCATGACCAAGCCGAACCGGAAGACCGGTGTCGTACGTCGCTGAGAAGAGCCGCAACGTGTCGGCCGCGAACGAGACGACCCCGACGATGTACCTGACGGTCGGTGCGGGCGTCGCCGTCTTCGCCTCCAAGGTCGGCGCCGAGACGTACGAGACCAAGACCAGCCATGTCATCCCAGTGGTCCTGCTGCTCCGTACTGCCTGAGCGCTACCCTCGGCATTGTGGGTGCCTACCGCGTACGCCTGGTCATCGGCTTCCGGCCGACCCTGACCATCGCCAAGCAGCAGGCCGTGCTCGACTGTCTCGAGGCGTTGGGCCCGCAGAGCGTCGACTGGTCCGAGACCGAGTGCACCATCGTCTACGACATCGTGGCCGACCACGCCATCGCCGCCCAGCACGACACCGAGCTGACCGTCGCGCGCGCCCTGTTCGGGGCAGGGCACACGATGCAGAGCGCCCCGATCGTCTCCAAGACGGTCGAGGCGCTCTAGCGTCGCGGGCTGCGGGCTGCGGGCTACGGGCGACCGTGCCCGTGGCTGCTCCCGTGCGTGTCACCCTTCGAGTGCCCATGTCCGTGGTCGGACGTCGTGGCCGTCGCGGGGTCGGTGCTGGCCGGCGTCGGCGACGTGGTCGGGGTACCGAGGATCACGGCGCAGTAGTCCTGGACGGACTGCCCGGCGGCCGTCGCGGCGGTGATCAGGTTGCGGTTGGCGACGGACGGGTTGCCCGCCTTGCGGATCGCCTTGTCGCCGCCGAATGCGTGACACAGGCCGAAGGCGGCCGGGCCGGTCGCGTCCGGGCCGACGGGTCCGCCGGTGGGCCCTGCTGTCGGCGCACCCGAGGCGGTCGGGTCGGCGGACTCGGTCGGGTCGGCGGACTCGGTCGGGTCGGGCGACTCCGAGGCGCCCTGATCGTCGCTGGCGGAGACAGTCCCCTTCGGATGCTCGAAGGGCAGCGAGCCGGTGACTGCAGCGGCTGCGACGCCCCCGATGCTCAGAGATCCGGCGACGGCAGCGATGGCGAGCTTGGCTCCGACGAGACTGCTGAGCATGGGGTCCTCCTACGGGTGCGGTGCGGCGGTTACGAGGGAAACGTCAGCAAGGTCAGCCTTGTTACACATGGAAATCGGTCGACTACTCAGAGTCCGTGCCCGGAGGAGCCGCCGCTGTTGCCGTTGCTCGACCCGCTCGAACCTGAGCCCGTACCGGTGCTGCTCGTGGTCTGGGGTGCAGGAGTCGCCTGCTTGCCGTGACCCGGTTGGCCGTTGGCCGACCCGTTCGGGCCGCTCGAGTCCGAGCCGTTCTCGAGGTACGGCGCGCAGTAGGCGTCTACCGACTCACCAGCGGCGGCCGCAGCTGCCGCAAGGTTGCGCTCAGCGGTGCTCTTGGGCCAACCGGTCGAGCCCGACCCGCCGTTCCCGTGCGCGGCGAAGCTCCGGCAGAGACCTGCCGCGGCCGGACCCGTGACGAATGGGCCGACGCGTGGCGCTGGTGACGGCGCCGTGGACGGCGACACAGTGGCGGGCTTGGCGGCGGAGGACTTTGAGGGCTCGGCCGCGCTCGCGCCGGTGCTCGCGGCAGGGTGAGTCGACGGGCCGGCGATGGCCCCGATCTTGGAGTGGACGAAGGACTGGAGCGGCGCGGGCAGTGATCCCGTGACGGCGGCTGCCGCGACGCCGGTCAGGCCGATCAGGGCGACGGCCGTGGCCACGCCCAGCTTCGGGCCGAGGTGTCTGGGCAGGTGGATGACGTTGTCGCGCCTGTGGGGCTCCCGCTTCGGTGCGCCCTTCTCCTTGGCGAGGGTCTTCTCCTTCGCGGCCTCCGCCATCGTGGCGGTGCGGGCAGCGAAAGCGGCCATGACGACGTCCGTACGGTCGAGCTCCTCGGGACGGGCCGGGGCGCGCAGGTCCGACAGAACCGAGGCGAGTTGGTCGGCACCCGGTGCCGTCGGGTCGTACAGATCGGGGAGGTCGGCCGCGTCCATACGCAGGAGAACGTCGTCGCCGTCCATCTCGTTACACGTCCTCTCGTACGGACTGATGGGCGAGCGTCGCGCCGAGCCGCTTCAGGCCGCGGTGGGTGAGAACGCGTACCGCACCGTTGGACTTGCCGAGCAGCTCGGCCACGTGCTCGATGTCCAGCCCCGCGACGACCCTGAGCAGGATCGCATCTGCCTGGTCGGGCGGCAGCGTGCGCACGAGAGCGATCGCCGCGTCGGTGCCGTCGGCCTGCTCCACGAGCGTGGCTGGGTCGGGTACGAGCGCAGCGTGCGGCTCGTAGTCCGTGAGGTGGGTGGTGGGCCGGCGGGCCTCGTACCGGCTGCGGTCGATGGCCTTGCGGCGCGCGATGGTGAAGATCCAGGCGATGAAGCCCGCACGATCGCCTTCGAAGCCGTCCAGACCGCGCACCACCTCGAACCAGGCCTCCGAGGCGAGGTCGTCGGCGGCGGCGACAGATAGCCCGCGCAGGTAGCGGAGCAGGCCCGGCTGGATGCGGCGGTAGATCGCGGCGAAGGCAGCCTCGTCGCCGTTCAGCGCCAGAGCGAGGGCGGCCTCGAAATCATCGTCGTCCATGATCCCTATCCATCGGCCGCATGGAACGCCGACTGCAATCAATGCGACCCCCGTCCTGTCCCGACCAGACCGTCAGCCGTCCGTCGTCCGGGGCGGACATACGATGGAAAGTGCGCGGATCGTGCCCAGGACGGTCGAGGCGCTCTAGCCGAGGGGCAGTCATGGCCGAGGAGATCGACACCCGGTTCGAGGTCTCGATTGCCCCCGAGCTCGAGGGCGGGGTCTACGCGTCCTTCGCGAACCTGTGGCACAGCCCCGACGTCTTCACCCTGGACTTCGCGGCGTTGGCCGCACCTCCGCAGCGGTACGAGGACGAGCACGGCCAGCCGTACACCCAGGTCCAGACCCGGATCGTGGCGCGCGTACGTATCCCTCCGGGCCAGGTGTTCGAGCTGATGAAGGCGCTGGAGATCCAGCTGTCCGCGTGGGAGACCGAGAGCGGCCAGCAGCACCCCACCCCTGAAGGCTGACCCTCACTCGCAGGGACCGAACGACGAGGGGGAGCAGTGCCTTTCACGCTGGCGCACCCGGCTGCCGTGCTGCCGTTGCGTAGGCTCGGTGTCGCGCTGCCCCTGCCCCCGCTGGTCGCGGGGAGCATGGCGCCGGACCTGCCGTACTTCTTGCCGCTGCCCGGGTCGTTACGGGGGTGGACGCACAGCCTAGGCGGGGCCTTCACGATCGATGTCGTGCTGGCCGTCGGGCTGCTGCTGTTCGGGGTATTCGTGGCGGAACCCGTGGCCGCGTTGCTGCCTGCGCGCTGGGCGGTGCTGGCGCGGTCCTGGACTTCTGCGGCCTGGCCTCGTTCGCTGGTGGGAGTGCTCGGCTGGTACGCCGCGCTGGTCGTCGGCGCCCTGACGCACGTGGTCTGGGACGCTTTCACCCATCCCGACGGCTGGGTGGTTCAGCGGTGGTCGTTGCTGCGGCACGAGTTCGCCGGGTTGCCTGTGGAGCAGTGGCTCCAGTACCTGTTCAGCGGCCTCGGCATGGCTTTGGTCGCGTACGCCCTGTGGCGCGGGGCGGGCAGGGTGACCGCCCCGCCGGCCAGCTCGCAGCCAGCCGCCAGTCGGGTCCTGCTGGTGGGCGCGATCGCGGGCGCCGGCGTTGTTGGAGGCCTGCTCAAGGCGGTGACCCACCAGCACGACAGCAACTTGCGCTTCGACCTCGCGACCGGCGTGGGCGCTGGGCTAGCGGCTGGGCTGCTCGTCTATGCCACGGCCGTACAGGGCCGGCGACTCGTCGCGGCTTGACTGTCCCGTCGTAGAGCCACCGAGCAGGTGCCCGGCTTGCCGCCCTGCACGGGCCGTGACCAGCAAGGCGCACGGCCCGCACAGGGTGAGCTCCAGGTGAGCGTCGAGGCAGACCAGGTCAGCGGCCGAGAAGGCGTCGCCGCACGACCAGCAGCGCCCTTCGCTGGAAGCCATGCACGAGAACCTAGGCGGCCCCGGGTGATCGCCAGGTAAACGGCTACCCGATGCGCACCACCTGCCCACCGTCCGGGCAGGGGCCGAAGCCGCTGCTGGGCGCGATGCTGCAGTTGCTCACGTACACCGATCCGTCCGGCCCGGCGGCGAACCCGGAGGGGAAGAAGAGCTGCCCCATCCCGAGGGTCGTCCGGTGGCCGTTGGGGGCGATCTTGATCACGGCGCCCAGGGGGCTGCCGGTTGGGCCGAAGGACAGCCCGCCGGCTTGGAACTCGGTGGCGTAGAAGTTGCCCCACTTGTCGAATCCGCAGCCTTGGATGGTGGTCAGTCCGCGTGCCCATACCGACTTGGTGGCGCGCCCGTTCGTGACCTCGATGCGCCAGACTCGCGCGTGACCGGGTGCGTAGTTGCCGCCGAGGAGCTCACCGACGTAGATGGCGCCGTCCGGGCCCTTGGCTGCACAGGTCGGCACCGCGTCGGTGATGCTCCCCGCGGGCACTCCCAAGAAGGTCAGGACGTGGATGGTCCCGTTCGCGTCGATCTCGTCCAAGGTGTTAGCGCCGGCGTCGGCGACGAACCGCTCGCCGCCGGTGACCAAGACCCCGTTGGGGTTGGAGTCTGGGAACTGGCCAAGGCCCAGGTGCTTGTGCCTGTTCGACCACGCGTAGTCATGGTCGCCGACCCCCGCCGCCGGATCGAACTCGCCGCCGGAGACCCAGCCAAACTGGCCGAGCTGGCGCAGTGCCGTTTTGACCAGGTACGACGGAAGCGGCGCCTGGGCGACGCCGATGGTGTTGCCGCCGAACACCCCGTAGATATGGCCACCGGAGGCGGACACCGCCGAGATCCCGCCGGCGAAAGAGCCGTCAGGCCCGGCAAAGGAGAGGAGCCCGGACACGATCCGGGTCACGCCGCGTGCACCGACCCGGTCGATGGAACCCGTCAGGCCTACACAGGCCGTGCCCATCTCCGACGTCGGGTCGGTGAAGCAGTGGCTGCCTCCACGCCCGGATTCAGCTACATAGAGCGTGCCGCCGGCGGACATAGACAGGCCTCGCGGGTTGCTGAGGTGCGAGGCCATCACATGGACTGTTGGGTTGGGCGAGGCGAGAGCGGGGGTGACCGCCAGGCCTGCTCCGGTCGCTGAGGCCACCAAGGTGGCCAGACTCAGGACAAGCGATGTTCTGCGCATTGGTCCTCCGTCCAGGATGTACGGCTCGCTCGTGTCCCCCCGAGCCGTTGGGTCTGGTGTAGTCCCTTCTCACGTCGGGCGCTAGTGGTTGGGGCACGATGATGGCCATGGGTTCGGTGCTGGCGGTCGAGCGCGTGGCGGACGAGCTGTACGCAGGCCTGCCTTCCGACTTCACGGCTGGACGCGACGCGGCGGTACGTACGGCGCGGGCCTCGGGAGACAAGCGCCTCGCGGCGGGGCTCGCGGAGCTTCGCAAACCGACGGTGGGGGCGTGGCTGGGCAACCTGCTGGCGCACCATCACGCGGACGCGGTGGCTGAGCTCATCGCGCTCGGCAGTGAGATGCGGGCCGCGCAGGCACTGCTTGATGCGGCGCAGCTGCGTACTCTCGGCCGGCGCCGGTCGCAGGTGATCAGGGACCTGGTGCTGCTGGCCCGCAGGACTGCCGCAGATCTCGACCAGGCCGTGGGCCCGGCGGCGATACAGGAGCTAGAGGCCACCCTCGCCGCGGCTGTCGCCGACGAGTCAGCGGGCGTCGCGCTGACCGCCGGGCGGCTCACCCAGGCTCTCTCGTACTCCGGGTTCGGCCTCCCGATGGCGCCGTCGGACGCGGCCTCGTCGCCGGCTCCGCCGGCGCGGTCCGCGCCGCGCAAGTCCACCACCGCCAGGGCGCCCGACCCGAAGGTCGACGCCGCCGAGCGCGACCTCGCCCAGGCGCGGCTGCAGCTCGCGCATGCGGAGGCCCAGGCCGCGAAGGCTGACAAGGGAGCGACGGCTGCGACCCGGACGATCGACGAGCTGGAGACGTTGCTGACCGACCTGGGCGCCGAGCTCGAGGCCGCCGAGCAGGCCCTTGCCGCGACCCGGGAACAGCTGGCCGCGGCAACCGCCGACGGTGCCGCCGCGAAGGCTGATGCCAAGCAAGCGGCCCGCGCTGTTGCGGCGGCCGAGCGAACCCTGACCCGGCTTCGCGGGTAGCCGTCCGCCGTAGGTCGTACGCGTGCAAGACTCGGCGTCAGTCCAGCGAGGAGTGTCTGTGTCCGGTGAGCTGAGCAAGGTTCCGTCGTCAGCCGTGCAGCGGCCGGTCGGTACGATCCGCAGCCCGGTCGTTGGCTGGCTGCTGGTCTACGTCACGCTCGGGATCTACATCCTGTTCTGGTACCACAACCTGAACCGCGAGCTGCGCGACTACGACCGTTTGATCACGGTGCGCCCGGGGCTTGCTGTGCTCTCGTTGTTCGTACCCATCGTCGGGTTCGTCTCGATCTACAACACCGGCGGACGGATCAAGCAGGCGCAGACACTGGCCGGCGTCCCGCCGACGACCTCCGGAGCGATCGGCATCCTGCTCAGCATCTTCTTCGCGTTGGACGTGCCGTACTACAGCGCCCAGGCCAACACCGTCTGGACGGCGTCCGCCGCTTGAGCCGTGACGAGCCGCGCTCGCAGGACGAGGGCCCGCGCGGGACTCGATCACGGCCTGCTCGGCTCGTCGCGTTCATAGCGATCCTCGCAGTCGTGGCGTTCGGCTGGTGGGGCGCGTTCAAGTGGGTCAACCGGCCGCCCGCCGACGGCTTCTCCGCAGCGGATGCGCAGGCGGGCAGGGTCACCTTTCATGCCATCAGAACAGAGGACGGCACGCACACCGCCTACGGGTACACCAATCGGACGAGCGAGGTCCACAGCGTCGACGAGAGCCAGGTCGCCATGACCGATGCGCGGGGGCTCGCAGCGGACTGTGGCTGGGACAGTTCGGACGGCGGCCCCTGGCAGCCCGTCGCTCCGGGTCCGCCTGAGGTTGAGACATACGGGACCTGTGACTTCGCTCGGACACCAACGCTGCCGCTGACGCTGTCGTACCAAGGAGTCCCGGTCGCTACGGCAGCGCAGTCGACCGGCTCCCGATGAGCGGCTCCATCACGACCGAGCTGGCCGAGGAGCTCCGCGGGTACGTCACCGCCAAGGGGTCGATCGCGCCTAGTGTCCTCCTTGACCTGCTGCACTGAGTGAAGCATTATATGAAGCATGACGATCATGCGCATGCAGGGTGTCGTTCGTCGTCCGTCGCTCCCGCTGACCGAGCAGGACATGCGGGATCTCGTGCAGCTTCGCGAGTCTGCCGCCTATCGTGCGGCGTTGGGCTTCTTGATCGGCAGTGAGGTCGACGAGAGCGCGAGCGAGGGTGTGCTGCTGCACGGCGTCTTCGAGGCTGGGCTGCTGAGCGTGCGCGAGGCGGCTGAGGCGGCCGGGTACAACATGATCGCCCTCGACCAGGCGGACCACGCTAAGCAGCGCGCGATCGCCCGCCGCCGTCCGCCCAGCTGGGCTGACGAGCCGTGACCTATGGCGGACCTCTCCTGCGTGGCCGGGTGTACGCCGCCAAGCTGGCTCACATCGACGGGGAAAAGTACTTCCTTGTCGTGTCCAACAATCGTCGCAACGCCGCGTTGCCGCAGGTTCTGACCGTGCGCCTGACGACGACGCCCAAGCCGGTGATCCCGAGCATCGTCGAGCTCGGTCATGGCGAGGTGTTCGTCGGCAGAGTCGTGTGCGACGACATCACTGAGCTGTACGCCGACGAGGTACGGCGCGATCTTGGAGCACTGACACCCGCCGCCATGGCTCAGGTCAACAATGCCCTCAAGGCCGCCCTGTCGCTGAGCTAGCCAGAGGTCAGGTCGTATGTGACGTCGACGGTGAACCCGCCGCTGCGGCCCAAGACATGCAGGACGTGAGCTCCAGCCGGGATGATCGTCGGTCCAACCCAGATACCCCCGGCAACCGCGAGACCATCGTTCCCCTCGAAGACCGGGGACCCAGAGGCGGAGGTCATGGTGAACACGCCGTTGCTGGTGGCTTCGTGCGTGGCCAACGGCTCGCCGTCGAGCGTGGCCACGGCTTCGTCCGCGTGTACGGCGGAACATCGAGCCGTTGCCGTTGTTGGTGACTCTCCTGTCTTCAGCTGGCAGACCTGGTTCAGGATGGGGAGAAAGACCGGACGACCGCTGGGGATTACGCAATGCCGAGTGACGGGGCCATCGCCAAATGTGCCGGCAAGGAACCACACGTCGGCAGGCTGCGCCGCGGAGCACCACCTCCCCGTGGTGTCTGTCACTGGGTTGCTCGCCGCCGGCGACGATGCTGCCCAGAGCCACCAACGCGCGGGAAGCGTATTCGCGGCACTTCCAGAACCCTCGGGCGTCGACGGAGTCTGGCTCGCTGACGGAGCTGCGGTAGATGGAGATGGCGTCGTCGTCGCGGATGAGCAGGACGCAAGCGCGAGCACGACGAAGGTGAGCGCAGCAGCGGGTCGTCGAAGCACGGTTCATCGTGTCAGACCGCGGCGTCCCGATTGGCTGACCTCGGCGTCTTGATGCTGCCGCTGGCTGAGCCACTGACTCCTGTTGAGTCGCATGGTTCGTCAACATGGTCCGCAACGCCGCTGCTACTGGTCACGCTCCGATCCTGGCCGCTGAGCAGGACCTGTCGGCTCAGATCACCGCGCTGGCCGCAAGTGTTGACCAGCTGGGCAAACCGCTTGTCGCCTTGGGGGAGCAGGTGGCGGACCAGGGTTAGGCGTGGCCCCAGCGATAGCGCAGGCCCTTGCTGTCCAACTTGCACACCATCGGCGTCCCCTTTGAAGTGAGGCCGGTCGCCCCCGGTGGCGAGCAGAATGCGCCCGGGTATACGACGAGCGGCCGCGTCGACGGGTTGGTACGCGGAATTGTCTGAACGAGGGTGGCGATCGGAGCCTGGCTTGTCGGCAGGGGTTGCCTCGGGCACGTCGCCAGGACCCGGGCCATGGCGGCCTTCTCGGCGGCGGTGACGGCCAGGTGGTAGCGAGCCTTGACGGCGATCTGCCGAGCTACGTACGTACATCGGAAGGCCTTGTTCGGCGGCAGCCAGGACGCGGCGTCCGCGTCGCCCTTGCGCTGGTTGGTCGGTCCGTCGACGGCCAGCAGTTCGAGCGGGTCGTTGGCGAACGCCAGCCGCGCCGAGGCAGTGAGCCGTTGGGCGCCCATCTGCCAGGCGTCTCCGAGGGCGACGACGTGGTCGATCTGCACCTTCGCGCTGGTTCCGACCCCGCGTCGGAACGCGATGACCTTGCCGGTGTACGGATCCTGCAGCACGCCCGTCAGGACCGTGCACGAGCCCGACATCCCCCTGGACGTCAGGTCCCGGCGCAGGATGTCGTTGCGGGTGTCGCAGCCGTTGTGGTCCACGTCCTGCCAGGCCGGCCCGAAAGCCGCCCGGCTGTAACCGGTCAGGGGCGCCCGACCCTTGACCGCCAGGCCGGCGAGAGCGGCCAAGGCGGTGCCATGTGCTGCGGGTACGGATGCTGGCGGCGTGATCTCGGGCGGGGAAACCGAAGGATCGGCCGACGACTGTGACGCCCCGAGATCCGCCAACGGCGCCGGAGCCGAGGTCGGCTCGCAAGCCGACAGGGCCAGGACGAAGACCGCACCGCCGAGCAGCCAGCGCTTGTCCATCATCAGCCCCAAAGTTGACTCACCCCGAGGCTAGGGCACGGCTCAGTCAGCCACATCGGGCGAACGGATCGTCCAAGGAGTGCCACGTCGTTCGTGTCAGACCGAGGGGAGGTCCTGACCACGTACGGGTCTGACACGAGCGAAATGGGGTGGGCGATACAGGACTTGAACCGGTGTCAGGGCCAAAGTCGGCCAAGCCTCTCACCTGCCAATTGTGCCTCTGACCTGCGCTGATGCTGTTTCACGCAGTGACACAGGTTGACACGGCAGGTCGCCCGTGCCCGTAGGATAGGGCACGTGGCGGGCACGAGGAAGACTCAACGACGGTCGTTTGGTGCAGTTCGTCGGCTGCCGAGCGGCCTCTTCCAGGCGCGCTATACCGACCCATTGAGTGGCGAGCGAGTCTCCGCCTCGACGACGTTTCAAGCAAGGCAGGACGCAGACGCGTGGCTCGCTACCCGTCAGGCCGACATCATCCGTGGCGCGTGGATGCCCGAGGCCCGAAAGACGCACACCCGCACAACGTTCGCCGAGTACGCGCACGACTGGCTCGACCGGCGTGACCTAAAGCCCAGCACGCGTGGGGAGTACCGGCGGATCCTCGACAAGCGGCTTATCCCCGTGTTCGGTGGGCGCCCTCTCGCGGCGATCACGAGTGAGGAGGTCCGCGAGTGGCACGCCAAGACAGGTCGGGCCACCCCAACCGAGCGAGCACACTCATACGCACTGCTTCGGACGATCCTCGGTACAGCCGTCACTGACGACCTGATTGCGGCAAACCCGTGTCGCGTTCGCGGCGCCGGACAGGCCAAGCGCGCACGCAACATCCGACCCGCAACCTTGGACGAGCTACGGGTGATCGTGGAGGCTATGCCGCCCCGCTGGCGGGTCCTCGTCCTGCTGTCGACCTGGACGGCGCTGAGGTTCGGGGAGGCCACCGAGCTACGAAGGCGCGACGTAGACCTCAAAGCCGGCGTCCTTCGGATCCGACGTGGAGTCACGCGCGCCAACGGGGGACACGTTGTTGGCACGCCGAAGTCGTCGGCCGGCTCACGTGACGTTGCCATCCCGCCGCATCTGCTGCCGATGATCGCCAAGCATCTTGAACACCACGCGCAGCCGGGCAAAGACGGCCTGCTGTTTCCGGCAGCGAGCGGTGGGCATCTTGCCCCGAGTTCGTTGTACGGCGCCTGGTACCCCGCCCGGCACGTCGCGGGTCGAGATGACCTGCGGTTCCACGATCTGCGGCATACGGGTGCGGTGCTCGCGGCGTCCACGGGCGCGACGCTCGCAGAGTTGATGGCTCGATTGGGTCACTCGACCCCGGCCATGGCCATGCGCTATCAGCACGCCGCTGCCGACCGCGACCGCGACATCGCCGCAAGGCTGTCTCAACTTGCGGAAGGTTGAACTTTGAGGAAGACGACCCATGACGTCGGTTTCCTGTGTCCACATAGTGAGATCGCGAGACGCTGATCTATCTCGTTCGATGTGCCACCTTCGAACACGATGAGGGACGAGCGGTTGCGAACCGACATGGATCAATACCACCCGGATTGTCTTCATCTCGACGCTTCCCTGGCGTCCAAAACGGAGGGTGACACAAGTTCTCAGAGGTGCTCTCATGGCCCTATGCCAACTCTTGGCATCGGAGCTGAGGGAGTGTTGAACATGGCGCGGAAACGGTTCGCTTCTATCGCCGAAGCTGCTCTGCACTGCGATGTCTCTACGCGGACGCTCCGTCGATACATTTCGTCGGGCCTGCTCACCGGCTACCGGATCGGTCCGCGCATTCTGCGTGTCGACCTAGACGAGGTGGACGGCTTGGCTCGCCCTATCCCCACGGCGAGAAATGATCGTTGGCTCCCGTGAGCTGGGACGGTTGGTCCCTGAGCCATCGCTCTCCCCGCTTCGGCCTGACGTGGGAGGACTGTCGCTTCTCCCACCAAAGCCGTATGATGGGACCTATGACCGATCCTGCGCTGACGCGCGGTGCCTCTTACCGGGTTCGCCTTGACGACCGGCGTCGGCCGACGCTGCCGCCAGCACTTTTGGAGGAGGCGGGCATCCGAGCTGGCCGCCACGAGTTGGTCGCACACGTAGAAGGGCCAGGACGCGTCGTCCTTGAGGACCCCACAGCACTACTGGGCGCCCTTCAAGAAGCGGTCGCGGCTGGCAAGCGAGCGCGGCGGGTTCAGGGGACTCTGGTAGAGGAACTCCTGGCCGACCGCGTCCATGACACGAGTTTGAGCTAACTTCTGTGGCGAAAACAGCGACTGTGCCCGGAGGGGATGTTCTTGTCGACGCATCCTTGCTGGTCGCGATACTCGACAATGAGCCGGCCGCCCTCCCATTCGTGGCGTTGCTTTCGCGATCGATTGCGACGTCGGTGAACTTCGGAGAAACTCTCTACAAGGTTGAGCAACTCTCAGGGGTAGGTCCTCGTCTCATCGAGACGGCACTGCTGGGTCTCGGTCTCCGAGTTGAGCCCGTGGGTATCGCAGTCGCTCGTCACTTCAATGACCTCAAAAGTATCGATGTTGCCAGTCGCAAAGCGCAGCGAGCCGCAAGAGTTCCTGCGGGGAAAATCAAGAGCCTGTCACTAGCCGATATCGTCTGCCTTGCGTTCGCAATCGAGGCGCGGCTGCCGGTCCTGACCGGAGACAAGCACTGGTGCACATTGCGGCCACACGGGTTGGCGATAGAAGTATTCGACTACCGGGATCGCGCGACGATCCTGTAGACGAGTGCGGTTGCACGTAAACTGGTCATCCGGCGCCTATGCGGTTCTTGCTTCGTCTGATTGCTCGGGATGCGTCTCGTTGAGCAGTCGCAGCAGGGGCGCGCTGGGGATCTTGATGAGTTTGCCGACTCGGACTACGGGTGTGGGCCAGCGGCCGGTGCGTACCAGTTCGTAGCCGAGGGACCGGCCGATGCCGAGGACCTTCGCGGCCGTGGGGACGTTGAGGATGGGTGGGAGTGCGTGAAGTTCGTCGCGGGTCATGGCGCCTCCCGAACGGTGCTGTCCCGGCGCGGCTGCGCACGGGTCCTACTTAGAGGTGTGCAAAACGGCTCTTCAACTTTGAGGGGGCAGTTGTCCTTCGAGCACTGGGTTCCGGCGTGTTCGCCGGGTGCAGTAGAACCGTACTCGGCGTCGGTGGTTCTCGGGGTTGCGGAACCCGCAGGCGCGGCGTCCGACTTCTTTGATGAGTCGGTTGGTCCCTTCGGTTCGTGCGTTGGTGATGCGGGTTCGGCAGAACGCTTCGATCTCGGGCCACCACGTTTCGATGGTCTGGGCGAGGGTGGTGACTTCGGGGATGTCGATGCTGGCGCACCAGGTGTGGAAGCGGTGTTTGTGGTGGGCGATGTCGGAGCGGTTCCCGCCGCGGGCGGCGGTGGCCAGCAGCGCCCGGAGCTCTTCTTTGGCGATCCACGCGGCGATGATCTGCCCGGTGTCGTCGGCTTCCATGCATTGGTTCCACATCCGGGTGAACCGTTGCTGCGACAGGTGTTCTCGGGCGGTGAGTAGGCGCCTGCGGTTGGTCCACTCCGGGTTGGTCTTGCGCCCGCGGTGCCCGGTGCCCTCGTAGGTGACCCGGCGGCGGACCTTGGTCACGGTGTCGTTGGCGAGCTTGACCAGATGAAAATGGTCGACGACGAGCTGGGCGTCGGGCAGGGCGGCGCGGACCGCGGCCGCATACGCCGCCGACGGGTCGATCGCGACGAACTCGATGGTGTCTCGGAACAACGGTGGGCGCCCGGCGAGCCAGTCGGTGACGTTCTTGGCCCTG
>JANMWN010000353.1:0-2744 GCA_031394045.1 Sporichthyaceae bacterium | reverse complement strand
CCCCACACGACGGGCACGCCGCCTCCACCACCAGCGTCTCCACCGTCACCGTCCGGACGCCAGCTACATCACGCACCACACGAAGAACTCGATAGTCGGGCAAGTTGAACAACACTGTCGCCGCCGAAGCAGCTCTACCCTGGGACACGCTCGTGGTCCTGTCTGTCGGCCTGGATGCCTCGTAACACCCAGACTCGCGCAGGACCACGAGCACCTACATCAACGACACTCCACGCTCAAGATCGAAGAGCCCATATAACGGCCGGCGCCGTCAACGCGCCCTGGGCGAGCTCACCCCGGTCGAGTTTGAGATGATCTACGCAACCGCGGACGCGGCCTAAACACCATCAACCCCGAGTGTCAAACAACCGGGCAGACCCCGGGGTACTTCTTTGTCGCGCTGCCGGTAAACCACCTGCGTGCCAAGTTCGAGGAGCCGGCCGAGACACCCGCCGAGGCCGAGGAGATCACGCTCCTCACCGAGATCCGCGACTCACTGCGCCTACCGCGCGGGTAGACTCGCCGGTTCAGGATCCGGGGGACAGGGGGCAGGCCCGTACGCAGTTGAGCCGGCGGCGTACGGGCTCCCCGGGACCTGGTATCCGTTTCACCTCGGGCAGCATGATATCCAGGACGATGGCTTCGTAGGCAGCCTCGTCGGCTCGCCACAACCCTTTGGACCCAGCGCGCGCGAAGCCCACGGCGGATCCGTCGGCGCGCAGACCACGGCCGATCGCTGCGGCCAGGTGGTTGTCGTCCTCGACCAGCAGGATCCGCATCGGGACAGCCTGCCACGATCGAGATGAACGCAGGCTGAACGCGCCAGCGGCTCCTTGCCCGGGGGACAACGTGCGACGGGCGTTCAGCCCCCGTTCAGCGACCCGCGGGCAAACTCGGCCAGAGCGGGTCCGAATCACGGACCGGCATTCACGAGAGGACACAGGCCATGAGACAGCGAATCAGGACCACCGCCGGCGCAGCCGGGGTGGGCGCCCTGCTCGTAGTCGCCGGTTTCACCAACGCTGGCACGGCGGCGGCAAGCGTCACCCCCCCGACAGCGTCGACCACCACAAATCTTGCGACGTTCCCGGACAGCGCCCGCGTCGACCTCGGCACGCCCACCTTCACCCACCCCACGTTGATCACGAACCCGCTCTTCCCAGCCAGGCTCAAGCAGGTCGTCCAGCTGGGCCACGCTGCCGACACCTCGCTGCACCAAGAGGTCACCTTGCTGCCATACACCACGGTAATCACACTCAACGGTCACGGCATCCGAACCGTGACCTCTCAGTTCATCGCCTACCAGGACGGCCGGATCCTGGAGGTTGCGGTCGATCACTTCGCTCAGGCGGACGACGGGGCCGTTTGGTATTTCGGTGAAGACGTCTCGAAGTACGAGAATGGCGTGGTCGTCAGCCACGAGGGAACCTGGCAGGCAGGCAAGGACGGGCCACCAGGGATGATCATGCCTGCGCATCCCCACGTCGGCGACGTGTACCGACCGGAGAACATCCCCGGACTGGTCTTCGAGGAAACCATCGTCAAGTCCGTCGGCGTCACCGTCGCCGGCCCGCGCGGCCCGGTGACCGGCGCGATCCTGGTGGAGGAACACCCGGCCGACGGCGCCATCGAGAGCAAGTACTACGCCCCCGGCTACGGCGAGTTTAAAACCGTCGTCGTCTCCGAGCAGGAGTATGTCGATACGGCGATCACAGTGCCAATTGACGCGCTACCTGGCGGGGTCCCTGAGCCGCTCGCTTCCATGTCTGCGGCGGCTACCGAGATCTTCCGTTCCGTTCCGTCTTCCCGGTGGGAGCGGGTCTCCGCGTCGCTTCGAAGCATGACCTCCGAGTGGAAGGACTATCGAGACGGGGACGTTCCTGCGTTGCTTCGAGGCCAGCTGTCCCAGGAGCTCGAGGCACTCGGGCTCGCCGTCCGCGCGCGAGACGGCGGCGCCACCCGCCAAGCTGTCGTCAATGTCAGCCTTGCGCTCCTCGACCTCGAGCTCCAATTCCGCTCGGCCAACGCAAACGACCATGCCCGTCTCGGCATATGGGAACGACAACTCGTTCTCGACGCAAGCGCCGGCGACGCGGCCGCTGTAGCGGGCGACCAGGCCACCCGCACCGCTATCCGCAACCGAATCGACTCATAGGCGCAGACCTCGAACGCTGACACGAGGTGAAGACCGAGCCCGCTCAGCCCAGATCACCAACAGGTGGAGGCGGAGCGGGCTCGGCCAGCTCCGCTCCTACAGGGTCGACAGCATCGCGGGTCTTCCTGTCCCGGCAACCCTTCCGACCGCGATTCGCGATCGAGTTCTAGCCACCCCAGGCTGACAGAGAGGGGTGGTATGACTAGCGCGAGTTCCAGAACGAGATCGTTTGTCCGCAGACTGTCAACAGTACGAGCAACGACGACCGTGCCCCCGTTGGACGTCCCCGGACATCGACGGGCCGCTGACTTGCGATGACGCCCAATCCACCCGAGGCCAAGGCCGTCCATGACTGTCCGCTGACGTCCCTTGCTCTCCCGGCTCACAACCCAGAAATCGGGCTCTCCCGGCATGAGTGTGGGTCAGATCGTGGCTCGTTCGTGAGGTAGGGCAAGGTCCATCGGTCCGCAGGAGAGCATGACCAATGCCAGCGCCGCGGAATCTGTCAAGTCAAGTGAGACAGTTGTGGTCAGTTGATTTGGCGTTCGTGGATGGGCTCGTTGATCCAGGACTGGGTTGGCATGACTGG
>JANMWN010000333.1:0-3558 GCA_031394045.1 Sporichthyaceae bacterium | reverse complement strand
GCGGCACGGACACGTTGGTACGCATGATCAACCAGATCGCGGCCAACGTGAGCTACCAGCCCCCGGACGCGGCGGCGGCGCAGATCGCGACGCACATCAACGCGTTCTGGGCACCCTCGATGCGCGCCGACCTGCTCGCCTTCGCGGCCTCGGGGGGCGCCGGGCTGGACGACCTCGCGGCCAAGGCGCTGCCCCAGATCCACTGATGTGACCCGGTGCTGACATGACGCCGGTCCTGACATGACGCCGATGGAGGACGCGTACGACCTGGCCTCGGGTGCCGACCTGACCATCGCCGCGGGCGGGCGGACCGACCACTTCATCGACCCGGCGACCCGGCAGCGGACCCTGTCAGCCCCGCGCGTCCTCGGTACGCCGGTCGGGGACTTCCGGCTCAGCGCCCGGGTCGACGTGGCGTTCGCCGCGACCTTCGACGCCGGCGTGCTCCTGCTGTGGGCCGACGACGACGTCTGGGCCAAGCTCTGCTTCGAGTACTCCCCGGACGGGCAGCCGATGGTCGTCTCGGTCGTCACCCGCGGGGTCTCCGACGACGCCAACTCGCTGGAGGTGGACGGCCACCGGGTCTGGCTGCGGGTCTCGCGCTCGGGCCCGTCGTTCGCCTTCCACGCCTCGACCGACGGCGACCGCTGGGAGTTCGTGCGGCACTTCGCGCTGCCCGTCGACGCCGGTGCGGTGCGCGTCGGCTTCTCGTCGCAGTCACCGACGGGGGCCGGCTGCGTGACCCGCTTCTCGAAGGTACGGTTCGAGACCGAGCCGCTCGCCGACCTGCGCGACGACACCTGAGCGCAAGGGGTCCACCCATGGACATGGCCGACATGGCCGACATGGCCGACATGCACGCAGGGCTGCTGAAGCTGATCGGTCTGCGGGTCGACCTGATCACGCCGGACCGCGCCGAGGTCAGCCTCACCGTGACGCCGGACCTGTTCCAGCCGGCCGGGCTGGTGCACGGCGGCGTCTTCTGCGCGATCGTCGAGACGGCCGCCAGCATCGGGGGCGCGATCTGGCTCGGCGACCGGGGTCAGGTCGTCGGCGTCGCGAACCACACCGACTTCATCCGGGCCGTACGCGAGGGTGAGCTCAAGGGCGTGGCCACGCCGATCCATCGCGGACGGTCGCAGCAGCTCTGGCTCGTGGAGATCCACGACGAGCAAAAGCGGCTGGTGGCCCGCGGCGAGGTCCGGCTGCAGAACCTCGAGCCGCGCTAGCAGTACTACTAACTACTAGCAGTACTAAGCGTGTGACGGAGGGGCTCGCCGCGCGGAACTACGGGTGGGTCGGGGGGGACCTGCCGCTCGGCCGGAGGAAACCTCGGGCTTGGTCCGCCCCTCCGTCACACTGACTATATCGACCGGTAAGACCCAGAGTCATTGGTGCACAAGGGTTAATCCGGCCTAGTGCGTCCGCACCACCCGCCCGCGACGACTCCAGAGGCGCACCCCATGCCAACCGCACAGGCGCAGCTACGGGTGCGGGTGGTCCGCGCGGCAGAGAACGTGTCGATTGCTGTCGCCTGGACCTCCACAATCGACATCAGTTGGTAGGCGCCACCCAAATGGCTGCCTGGTACGGCCTGGAGGGAACGCGGGTGGCTAGCTCTGTATGAGGGCCGGACGTTGGTGCGACACAGTCAGCAGTTCATCAATCGCATCCTGGGTCAGTGGCCTCAGTCCCTCACCACTTGCCCAGGCGATCCCGGCGCGCGCGTACTTCTCCAGGCCAGACACCCCAAGCACGTCCATCTTCTGGAGGTCGTAGTTCTCAGTCGCGGTAACACAGACCACAAGGTCCAGCCGCGGTAGTGCGGCGAGCCATTCGGCGCGGGTGATCAGCGTCTCCAGCTGCTCCCGACGCAGGGGGTAGACGTGATCGGAATGTAGCGCGACTTTGCTGCCGTTCTTCGGTACGGCGTGCCCGCTGGCTTCGTGCTCGTCAATGCTGGCCTGAGCCGCCTCGGACCGAAAGGGAACCCGCAGCGCCTTGTTGGTGTGCCGCTTTCGCAAGACATGCTTGATAGGACCCAGCGCATCGGACGCCTGGATGTCTCCGTCCCGGAAAGCCTTGGCCAAGACCGTGGCCAGCGCCGCATGACGATCGTCCCGCTGAGTCACGACCGGCCCGTTGCGGCTAGCGGCCGGGGGTGGCGAGCAGGGCCATCAGGTAGTCGCCGTAGCCGCTCTTCAGCAGCGGTCCGGCCAGGGCTCGCAGCTGGTCGTCATCGATGAAACCCTCCCGCCAAGCGATCTCCTCGATGCACCCGATCTTGAGCCCCTGCCGGTGCTCGACGACGCGGACGAACTCCCCGGCCGACATCAGCGAGTCGACCGTCCCGGTGTCCAACCACGCGGTGCCACGGTCGAGCACGGTCACCGAGAGGGTGCCGCGACGGAGGTACTCCTCGTTGACCGAGCTGATCTCGAGCTCGCCGCGGGTGCTCGGCACGATCCCCTTGGCGATCGCCACCACGTTGTTGTCGTAGAAGTAAAGGCCGGGCACCGCGTACGAGCTGCGCGGGTGCTCGGGCTTCTCCTCGATCGAGACGGCCCGACCGTCGGCGCCGAACTCGACGACTCCGTAGTCGCGCGGGTTGGCCACGTGGTAAGCGAACACGTGGCCACCGGTCAGGGTGGCGTTCGCCTTGAGAGCGTTCCCCAGCCCGACGCCGTAGAAGATGTTGTCGCCAAGGACCAGGCAGACCGACTCGTCCCCGATGAAGTCGGCGCCGATCAGGAACGCCTGCGCCAGACCCTCCGGGCGAGGCTGGGCGGCGTACGCCAGAGACATCCCGAGGTCGGCGCCGTCGCCCAGGAGCCGCCGGAACTGGGCCTGGTCGTCCGGGGTCGTGATGATCAGGACCTCGCGGATCCCGGCCATCATCAGGGTCGAGAGGGGGTAGTAGATCATCGGCTTGTCGTAGACCGGGATCATCTGCTTGCTGAGCGCACGGGTCATCGGGTGCAGCCGGGTGCCGGAGCCGCCGGCCAGGATGATTCCGCGCATAGTGAGGCAGGATACGTGCATGCGACTCCTCGTCACCGGCGCTGCCGGGTTCATCGGTTCGGCCTACGTACGCAAGCTGCTCGCGGGTGAGCTGCCAGGGGCACCGGCCGACGTCACGATCACCGTCCTCGACAAGCTGACCTACGCCGGCAACAAGGACAACCTCGGCGCCGCGCTGGCCGACCCGCGGCTGACCTTCGTCGAGGGCGACATCCTCGACGTCGGCCTGGTCGACGGCCTGGTCGGAGCCGCCGACGCCGTGGTGCACTTCGCCGCCGAGACCCACGTCGACCGCTCGATCACCGGGGCGACCGACTTCGTGATGACCAACGTGGTGGGCACGCAGACCCTCCTCGACGCCGCGCTCCGGCACCGGCTCGGCCGCTTCGTGCACATCTCCACCGACGAGGTGTACGGCTCGATCGACGTCGGCCACTGGCCGGAGACGCACGGCCTGGCCCCCAACTCCCCGTACGCCGCGGCCAAGGCCTCCAGCGACCTGTTCGCGCTGGCCTACGCGCGTACGCACGGGCTCGA
>JANMWN010000289.1:0-7375 GCA_031394045.1 Sporichthyaceae bacterium | reverse complement strand
GCCGGGTACGACCCGGTCGAGGCCGTCCGCGCCCTCGCCCCGCGCTAGCTGCCCGCTCATCCCCCGCAGAGGTCAGTGCGGGCGGAGGGTGGCCAGGACCTTGGCCTGCTGCCGCTGCATGCCGGCGATCCAGCGGTCACGGTCGGCGACGCGGAACAGCTCGTACTGCGCGACGTCGGGGTGGGTGAGGACGAGGAACCGGCCGGCCCGCAGCCCGTCGATGATGAGCTCGGCCGCCTCCTCGACGGTGAGCACGGGCAGCGCTGAGACGCTCGCGCCCTCGAGGGTTCCCTGGCCCGAGCGCAGCATGTCGGTGTCGACCCCCATCGGGCAGATGCAGGCGGCGTACAGCCCGCGCTCGCCGTAGGTGATCGCCAGCCACTCCGCGAACGCCACCGCCGCGTGCTTGGTGACCGAGTAGGGCGCGTTGCCCAGGTTCGTGAGCAGCCCGGCCGCGCTCGCCGTCGTCACGAAGGCACCGCGGCCACGCTCGATCATGTGCGGCACCACGGCCCGGGCCGCGTGCACGTGGGCCATCACGTTGACGTCCCACGCCTGCTGCCAGACGGCGTCCGGCGCCTCGAGGCCGCCCCCACCCGGTACGCCGGCGTTCGCGACGAACAGGTCGATCCGCCCGAGCACGGAGATGGTGCGCTCGACGAAGGCCTCGACCTGCGCAGGGTCGACCACGTCGGCGGTGACCTCGGTGGCCCGCAGCCTGGGGTAGCCGGCCCGCAGCTCGGCGGCCACCTGGGCGGCCGCCGGGCCGTCGTGGTCCACCAGCACGAGGGCCTCGACGCCCTCGCCGGCCAGCCTGCGCGCGAGCCCGGCGCCGATCCCGCGCCCGGCACCGGTGATGACCACGACCGCACCCGTGAGCTCCATCCCCCGAGCGTACGCGCGGCGCCGGTCCGGCCCTCTGGCTGCCGGGCTGCCCGCGCGGGCCTACCCTTGGCACGTTGTGTCCACCGCCCACGTGGTTGCACCCACGACCGTACGTACGCTGCCCGTCGACGTACCCGTCGATCTCCTCGACCGGCTACCGCTCGACGGATCCCTGGCATGGGTACGAGACGGCCATGGCCTGGTCGGGTGGGGCGAGGCCGCGCGGATCGAGCTCAGCGGGCCCGGCCAGTTCACCGCTGCCGAGCGATGGTGGGCGCAGTTCCGCTCCGAGCTCGAGGTCGACGACACGGTCGGCGTACCGGGCACCGGGCCGGTGGCCTTCGTGTCCTTCGCGTTCGACCAGGCGACGGGGCGGTCGGTGGTGGTCGTCCCGCGGGTGATCCTGGGCCGGCGCGACGACGTCTCGTGGATCACCGTGATCGGTGACTCCGACCCGGCGCTGCCCCCGGTCTCGGTACCCACGGCGACGGTGGACATCCGGTACTCGGAGGGCTCGCAGAGCGCGTCGCACTGGCAGGCGGCGGTCCGGCAGGCGGTCGCGCGCATCGTCCGCGCCGACCTCGACAAGGTGGTGCTGGCCCGCGACCTGGTCGCAACGGCGGCCGGCCCGATCGACACCCGGCACCTGCTTCGACAGCTGGCCGGGCGCTACCCCTCCTGCTGGACCTTCTCGGTCGACGGGCTGGTCGGCGCGACCCCCGAGCTGCTCGTGCGGCGGACCGGTGACCAGGTCAGCTCGCGGGTGCTGGCAGGTACGGTCCAGCGGCTGGGTGACGACGGCGCGGACGGCGAGCTGGCTGTGGCGCTGATGGACTCGGACAAGGACCTCGAGGAGCATGAGCTCGCCGTGCACTCGGTGGCCGCCGCGCTCGCCGCGCACTGCACCAACCTCGAAGTTCCGGCCCGGCCGCGGGTGCTCCGGCTGGCCAACGTGCAGCACCTCGCGACCGATGTGACGGGCACGATAACCGACGGGTCCAGCGTGCTGGCGCTCGCGGCCGACCTGCATCCGACGGCTGCGGTCTGCGGCACCCCTACGCAGGTGGCGCTTGAGGCGATCCGCGAGCTCGAGGGCATGGACCGGGGCCGCTACGCCGGGCCGGTCGGGTGGATCGGCGCGGACGGGGACGGCGAGTTCGGGATCGCGTTGCGCTGCGCCGAGATCGACGGTGCGCGGGCCCGGCTGTTCGCGGGCTGCGGAATCGTCGCGGGGTCGGACGCCGATGCCGAGCTGGCCGAGGCGCAGGCGAAGTTCGTCCCCATCCGCGACGCGCTCGAGTCGGCCTGATCGAGTGCAGCTGGTTTGCGTTGCCCCCGTGGACCAGCATCTACTGCCCACAACCGTCGTCGTTGGCTAGCTGAGCGCCTGCTCGGCGGCGCGACGGACCTCGGCGGCGAGCGCGCGGTCCGAGCCCCGCCCGGTACGGATCTCGACCACCTGAAGGCCGCCCCGCGGATCGAGCACCGCCGACACCAGCTCGGCCACGCTTGAGACCCGGGTGTGCGGGGTCGAGGTCGCGCCGCACAGGGCCGCGAGGTCGACGCCGTGGGGCGTGCCGAAGACTCGCTCGTACGCGCCGGCGAACGCCTGCGAACCCTGCTCCAGCAACGAGAAGATCGCTCCCCCGTCGTTGTTGACGACGACGATCGTGAGGTCCGGCCGGGGTTCGTCGGGGCCGAGCACGAGGCCGCCGGAGTCGTGCAGGAACGTCAGGTCGCCGATCAGGGCGAACGCCCGTCCCCCGCCGCCCGACTGCCACCCCAGCGCTGCGCCCATCGCGGTCGAGACGGTGCCGTCGATGCCGGCCGTGCCGCGGTTCGACAGGACGGTGACGCCTTCGCGGGGGCGGGCCATGGCCAGGTCGCGTACCGGCATCGACGACCCGGCCAGCAGGAGCGAGCCCGAGGGCAGTGCAGCGAAGAGCTGGGCGGCGACACGGCTCCCCGGCGGAGCCTGCGCCGGCTGCGCGTCAAGCACACCGTCTGCCGCTGCGGCGACTGCATCGTCGGCCGACCTCCATGCCGCCAGCCACTCCGGGTCGGTTGAGGGGTGGTGCCCGCCCTGCTCGGGTACGGCACAGAGGACGGCGGCTGCGGTACGCGTGGCGTCGGCCCAGCCGGCCGCAGAGGCCACGACCTCGACGCGTACGTCCGCGCGACGCAGCAGAGCGGCAACGGTGCGGTGGAGGGTCGGCCGGCCGACGACGAGGACCCGCTCGGGCAGGTGTGTCTCGAGCCACGGCGTGACGCCGAGCAGCAGGTGGCCCACCCGCAGGGCGCCGGGCCCGCGGCGTGCGCCCGAGGACGGCTCGGCGAGCACCGGCCAGCCGCGGGCCTGCGCCAGCCGCGAGGCGGCCTCACCCTGGGCGGGGACCGCATCGCCGACGATCACCAGGGTCCGGGCCGGCCAGTCGTCGGCTGTGGGTGCGGGCGACTCGCGAGCGGCGACGGTGGTCCACGGCGCTCCACCGGGCCGGCCGTCGAGGGGCTCGGCGGCCTGGCTGCTGGCAGGCTCCGTAGCCGCGGGGACGAGCGGTTCACGGAAGGCGAGGTTGAGGTGGACCGGCCCAGGCAGCCCCGACGCGGTGCCCTCGGCGGCGGCGACGGCGCGGCAGAGCAGCGCGCGCCAGTACGCGTTCTCGCCGGTCCGGCCCTCGGGCACGCCGACCTCGTGGAACAGCCGGACCGCGTCGCCGTACAGCTTGACCTGGTCGACGGTCTGGCTCGCGCCGGTGGCCCGCAGCTCCGGCGGCCGGTCCGCGGTGAGGAGCAGCAGGGGTACGCCGGACTGGTCGGCCTCGAGCACCGCGGGGTGCAGGTTGGCGGTCGCCGTCCCCGACGTCGTGACCACCGGCACCACGCGGCCAGAGACCTTGGCCAGCCCGAGGGCGAGGAACCCGGCCGACCGCTCGTCGATGCGTACGTGCAGCCGCAGCCGGCCGCGGGCATCGGCCTCGTGCAGGGCGAACGCCAGCGGCGCGGAGCGCGAGCCGGGGGCGAGCACGGCCTCGCGTACGCCGCAGCGCACCAGCTCGTCGACAAGCACGCGGGCGGCAGCAGCGGCCGGGGGCAGGGCCGACGTAGGGGGCGTGAGGGACGTAGGGGGCGTAGGGGAAACGGTCATGACGCGGCCATGATCTCGTACGCGGCGGCCAGCCGCTCGTGCCACCACGCGACGCGGTCCGCGGGCGCCGCGTGCTCGGCCAGGAGCTCAGGGTCCGGCTCTGGTCGCGACACCGGGATCGCGCCGTCCACGGGGAGCAGCCGGTCGCGCACGACGTCGGCGGCCAGCAGGCGACCGGAGCCGAGGCCGCAGGCGTACGGCAGCGACGGCAGCGCCGCGGCCAGCACCAGGCCCGCGGCGAGCCCGACCGAGGTGTCGAGCGCGCTGGACACGACGGCCGGCAGCCGGGCGGCCTCGGCGACCCGGAGCGCGGCGGCGACTCCCCCGAGCGGCGCGACCTTGAGGACGACGAGGTCGGCGGCCTCGCGCAGGCCGGCCAGGTGCTCGGGGTCGAGGGCCTTGCGGACCCCCTCGTCGGCGGCCAGGGGTAGGTCCACGAGGAGGCGCAGCTCGGCCTGCTCGGCGAGGGTCGCGCACGGCTGCTCGGCGTACTCGAGGTCGAAGCCGGCGAGCTCGCGGAGCGCGGTCGCGGCCTGTTCCACCGACCAGCCGCCGTTCGCGTCGACCCGGATCTTGCCACCGGCACCTGCCTCGTCGAGCGCGGACCGTACAGCCGCCACCCGCGCGACGTCGTCGGCCAGACCCTGCCCGGGCTCGGCCACCTTGACCTTCGCGGTCCGGCAGCCGCCCGACTCGCGCACCATCAGGGCAGCCCTCGCCGGGTCGGTCGCGGGCACGATCACGTTGACAGGTACGGACTTTCGCAGCGATGTCGGCCAGCTGCCCCAGCCGGCCTCGACAGCGGCGCGCAACCAGCGGGCCGCCTCGGCGGGCTCGTACTCGAGGAACGGCGCCCACTCCCCCCAGCCGCGCGGACCGGCCAGCAGCATCACCTCACGCACGTCGATGCCACGGAAGCGAGTTGTGAGGCCGAGGCGTACGACCGATGATGACGCGAGCAGCTCGGCCAGCGACGGCCGCTCCGCTGACGACCCAGCCGGCGACGGCACCGAGGCCGGTGGCATCAGGGGCTGGCCATCATGGCCGCTTGGGGAACCGGCTGAAGTCCGGGGGCCGGTGCTGCTGGTAGGCATTGCGCCCCTCCTGCGCCTCCTCGCTCAGGTAGAAGAGCAGGGTCGCGTCGCCGGCGAGCTGCTGGATGCCGGCCAGCCCGTCGTCCGCGGCGTTGAGGCTGGCCTTGAGCAGCCGCAACGACAACGGCGAGTGCTCGAGCATCCGGCGGCACCACGCGACGGTCTCGACCTCGAGGTCCACCAAGGGGACGACGGCGTTGACCAGGCCCCACTGGAGCGCCTGCGCGGCGTCGTACTGCTGGCAGAGGAACCAGATCTCGCGGGCCCGCTTCTGCCCGATCTGCCGCGCCAGGAGCCCCGAGCCGTACCCACCGTCGAAGGAGCCGACCCGCGGCCCGGTCTGGCCGAAACGGGCGTTGTCGGCGGCGATCGTGAGGTCGCAGACGATGTGCAGGACGTGCCCGCCGCCGATGGCATACCCGGCGACCATCGCGACGACGGGCTTGGGCGTACGCCGGATCTGGATCTGCAGGTCGAGCACGTTGAGGCGACCGATGCCCTTCTTGGCGACAGCGTCTTGGGTGGCGTCACCGATGTACCCGTCGTCGCCGCGGACCATCTGGTCGCCGCCGGAGCAGAACGCGTAGTCGCCGGCGCCGGTCAGGACGATGACGCCGACCGAGTCGTCGTCGCGCGCGAGATTGAACGCGTGCTGCAGCTCGAACAGCGTCTGCGGCCGGAACGCGTTGCGCTTGGCCGGGCGGTCGATGGTGATCTTGGCGATTCCGTCGGCGGTCTCGTAGCGGATGTCGGTCCAGTCGCCGATGGGCGCCCAGTCGGCTCCGGGGCGGACCGTGCTGCCTGCGGGGTCGCCGCCGTCGTCGAGGCGGGGCGGGTCGGTGAGGGTCACGAACCCACCCTAGGGCGCTCCGTCCACAGGGCGCGCGGCCGTCCCGTCCGTCCACAGCTGGCGTACGAGGTCGGTCGGCGCGGCACGGCGCTGCGTAGGTTCGAAGGCATGCGACCAGCGGAACGACCGATGACGGCAATCCCGTCGCCGCAGCGTCCGCGCGAGCGGCTGATGCTGCTCGGATCCGAGTCGCTGGCCGACGCCGAGCTCCTCGCGGTGCTGCTCGGCACGGGTGGGCAGGGGCGCAACGCGCTCGACCTCGCACACGACCTGCTGATCGACTTCGGCGGACCGACCGGGCTGGCGCGGGCCCGGCCGCAGGAGCTGACCAGGCGGCACGGGGTGGGCCAGGCCAAGGCCGCGCGGGTGGTGGCGGCGTTCAGCCTGGCCCGCCGGATCGGGCCACCGGCGCATGGCGTTCAGCTGGCCGAGACGGCTGACATCGCGGCGGTCGCGCAGGTCTGGCTCGGCGACGCGCGGCACGAGCGGGCGGTCGTGATCGTGTGCGACACGGCGCTGCGGGTACGCCGGGCCTTCGTCATCACCGAGGGGTCGAGCGACCAGTGCCTGCTGCCGGTCCGCGAGATCCTCACCGCTGTCTTGCTGCACGACGGCGCGGGGTTCGCGGTGGCGCACAACCATCCGTCCGGCGACATCGAGCCGAGCGCTGCCGACGAGGCGGTGACCGCCGCCCTCGCCGACGCGGCTGCCGCCGTCGGGCTCGACTTCCTGGGCCATCTCGTCGTCGGCGGCCACGGCTGGGCCAGCTGCCTGCCGCTGCGAGCTGGGGAGCCTCCGTAGGCTGGCCGGTCATGAGCCGTCGGGTGCTTCGCGCGATGGACGCCGGGCCGGGTTCGGCCGCGCTCTGGTCGGCCGCGCTCGCGGGTGCGCTCGACGGCAGCGGACCGGCGCTGACCCCGTTGCCGACCGGACCTGCGGCGGAGCGGCAGGGGTTGCTCGACGCCTTCCGGCCCGGCGACGCGGCGGCGCCCCTGGAGTCCGGCGCGATCGCTCTCGTGGTCCCGACGTCCGGCTCGACCGGCGAGCCCAAGGGCGCCCTGCTGCCCACGACCGCGCTCCGGGACTCGGCGGGGGCGACGCACGCGCGGCTCGGCGGCGCGGGGCGCTGGGTGCTGGCCCTGCCTCTGACGCACGTCGCCGGCCTGATGGTCGTCGTACGCGCTCTCGAGACCGGCCAGGTCCCCGACGAGGTCGACCTGACCGACGGGTTCGACCCGGCTGGGTTCGCGCGGGTGACGGTTGCCGCTGCGCACGCGGCGGCTACCGACGCGCAGCCGCTGTACACCTCGCTGGTCCCCACCCAGCTCCGGCGGCTGCTCGACGCGGAGGTCGACCTTGCCGCGTACGCCGCGATCCTCGTCGGTGCGGCGGCGACCCCCG
>JANMWN010000287.1:0-24822 GCA_031394045.1 Sporichthyaceae bacterium | reverse complement strand
TGGCCTGCGACGCCCGGGTCCTGCCCGCCGTCCTTGGCGGCGCCAGCGTGGTCCTGGACCTGGGCGCCAACCGGCGCACCGCCAGCCGCGCCCAACGCATCGCCCTCGCACTGCGCGACGGCGGCTGCACCGCACCGTTCTGCGACAAGCCCGCCACCTGGTGTGAGGCCCACCACCTGATCCCCTGGCAGGTCAGCCCACGCACCGACCTGGACAACCTGGCCCTGGTCTGCGACGCCCACCACGACCTGCTCCACCACGACGGCTGGACCATCACCCTCAAGATAGGCAAAGCGATCTGGCACCCACCCCCACAACCCGAACCACCACCCACCGAGCCACTGCCTACCGAGCCACTGCCAGCTGAGCCACCACCGGGACCACCCGCGGCTCCGCCGTAGTCGGCCGAGGTCAGGTGGCGCGGCGGAGCGCCTCGGTGAGCCGGTTGCCGGCGGCAAGGACCGCGGCGGCGTGCATCCTGCCGGGGGTACGGGTCAGTCGCTCGAGCGGGCCGGAGACCGAGACGGCGGCCACGACCCGGCCTGAGGGGGTACGCACCGGAGCAGACACTGACGCGACGCCGGGCTCGCGCTCGCCGACGCTCTGCGCCCAGCCGCGGCGGCGTACGCCGGCCAGCATGGTCGCGGTGAAGCGCGCCCCCATCAGCCCGCGGTGCAGGCGGTCCGGCTCCTCCCAGGCGAGCAGGGTCTGGGCAGCTGACCCGGCCTGCATCGACAGCACCGAGCCGATGGGCACGCTGTCGCGCAGCCCGTGCAGCCGCTCGGCCGCGGCCACGCAGATCCGCTCGTCGCCCTGGCGGCGGTAGAGCTGCGCGCTCTCGCCGGTCGTGTCGAGCAGCCAGGCGAGCACGGGGCCAGCAGCGGCGATCAGCCGGTCCTCGCCCGCGGCGGCGGCCAGCTCGGCCAGTCGCGGGCCGAGCACGAACCGGCCCTGCAGATCGCGCGCGACCAGTCGGTGGTACTCGAGAGCGACGGCGAGCCGGTGTGCCGTCGGGCGGGCCAGACCGGTCGCCTGGACGAGGCTGGCCAGCGTCTGTGGCCCGGGTTCCAGCGCCGAAAGCACGAGCGCCGCCTTGTCCAGGACCCCGACTCCGCTAGTGTTGTCCATGGACCGATACTAGCGTCTCGACATACGAGACGCCAGTGGTGATCAACGGACGGCTCGGAGGGATCGAGATGGGACGCACGCTCGCTGAGAAAGTGTGGGAGGCGCACGTCGTACGCCGAGCCGACGGCGAGCCCGACCTGCTCTTCATCGACCTGCACCTGGTGCACGAGGTGACCAGCCCGCAGGCGTTCGACGGCCTGCGCGAGGCCGGTCGCCCGGTCCGCCGCGCCGACCTGACGATCGCCACCGAGGACCACAACATCCCGACGATCGACATCGACCAGCCGATCGCCGACCCGGTGAGCCGGGCCCAGATCGAGACGCTGCGCCGCAACTCCGCGGAGTTCGGCGTCCGCCTGCACCCACTCGGCGACGTCGAGCAAGGCATCGTGCACGTCGTCGGCCACCAGCTCGGCCTCTCCCAGCCGGGCATGACCGTGGTCTGCGGGGACTCGCACACCAGCACGCACGGCGCGGTCGGTGCGCTGGCCTTCGGCATCGGCACCAGCGAGGTCGAGCACGTGCTCGCGACCCAGACGTTGCCGCTGACACCCTTCAAGACCATGGCCATCACAGTCGAGGGCCGGCTGCCCGACGGCGTCACGGCCAAGGACCTGATCCTCGCGGTCATCGCCAGGATCGGTACCGGCGGCGGCCAGGGCTACGTGCTGGAGTACCGCGGCGAGGCCATCCGAGCACTGTCCGTCGAGGCCCGCATGACGATCTGCAACATGTCGATCGAGGCGGGCGCGCGGGCCGGGATGATCGCGCCCGACCAGGCGACCTTCGACTACCTCGAGGGCCGGCCGCACGCGCCCACGGGCCAGGACTGGACTGACGCCCTGACCTATTGGCGCTCGCTCGGCACCGACGACGACGCGACGTTCGACCGCGAGGTGGTCATCGATGCCACCGAGCTCACGCCGTTCGTCACGTGGGGGACCAACCCGGGGCAGGGCGCGCCCATCGCCTCCGTCGTTCCCGACCCCGCTTCGTACACCGACCCGCTGGACCGCACCGCCGCCGAGCGCGCGCTGGAGTACATGGGCCTGACTGCTGGCACCCCGCTGCGCGACATCGCGGTGGACACGGTCTTCCTTGGCTCCTGTACGAACGGTCGGCTCGAGGACCTACGTGCCGCCGCCGCGGTCATGCAGGGCCGCCAGATCGCGGCATCGGTACGCATGCTGGTCGTCCCGGGCTCCGTACGCGTTCGGCTGGCCGCCGAGGCCGAGGGCCTGGACAAGGTCTTCACCCAGGCCGGAGCGGAATGGCGTGGCGCCGGGTGCTCGATGTGCCTCGGCATGAACGCGGACCAGCTGGCACCGGGGGAGCGCAGCGCGTCCACCTCGAACCGCAACTTCGAAGGCCGGCAGGGCAAGGGGGGGCGTACGCACCTGGTCTCGCCGCAGGTCGCCGCCGCCACCGCCATCGTCGGTCGGCTCGCCGCTCCTGCCGACCTCGTCCCCCAGGAGTCCTGATGCAGTCGTTCGTCAGCCACGCCGGCCGCGCCCTGCCGTTGCGCCGCAGCAACGTGGACACAGACCAGATCATCCCTGCGGTCTACCTCAAGCGCGTCACCCGGTCCGGGTTCGAGGACGGGCTGTTCGCGGCGTGGCGGCAGGACCCGGACTTCGTCCTGTCCCAGCCCCAGTACGCCGGGGCCACGATCCTGGTGGCAGGTCAGGACTTCGGCACCGGCTCGTCCCGGGAGCACGCGGTCTGGGCGCTGCAGGACTACGGATTCAAGGCGGTCATCTCGCCTCGCTTCGCCGACATCTTCCGTAGTAACTCGTTGAAGGGGGGACTGCTCACAGTCGAGCTTCCCGCAGACGTGGTCGAGGGAATCTGGGCGTTGGTCGAGGCCGACCCGACGGCGGAGATCACCGTCGACCTGGCGGCCCGTGAGGTGCGCTGGCCCGGTGGTGGCGCACCCTTCGTGCTGGACGACTACTCGCGGTGGCGGCTCATGGAAGGGCTGGACGACATCGGACTGACCTTGCGTCACGAGGCCGACATCACCGAGTTCGAGTCCCACCGGCCCGCCTTCTTGCCGTCGACGGCGCGATCGGGCTGACGCAGAAGGCTGCAACCCGTTGCGACACAAGGAAGATCTCAATGCCAGGTGTTTGTCTCAAGCGCACTTTGCGCATACCGTCGCCTTGAGTCGAGCGAGGGCTCGACGATCAGACTTCGCGAGGAGAAGCAGTGAACAAGAGCGAGCTCATCGACGCTCTCGCCGGCAAGCTCGGCGTTGGCAGGAGAGAGGCCCAGACCAGCGTTGACGCGCTTCTGGAAACCATCACACGGACCGTCGTCGCGGGAGAGAAGGTGGCGATCACCGGCTTTGGCATCTTCGAGAAGGTGGAGCGCGGTGCACGTACTGCGCGCAACCCTCGTACCGGTGCCACCGTCAAGGTGAAGAAGACTCACATCCCCAAGTTCCGTCCGGGTGCCGAGCTCAAGGCGGTCGTCAGCGGCGCCAAGAAGCTCGCCAAGGCTGCTCCTGCTGCGGTCAAGGCCGCTCCGGCCAAGAAGGCTCCGGCCAAGGCTGCGGTCAAGAAGGCCGCTCCCGCCAAGAGGGCTGCAGTGAAGAAGGCTCCGGCCAAGAAGGCTCCGGCCAAGAAGGCGGTCAAGAAGGCCGCTCCGGCGAGGGCTGCAGCCAAGAGGGCTCCCGCCAAGAAGGCTCCGGCCAAGGCTGCGGTCAAGAAGGCCGCTCCGGCCAAGGCTGCAGTGAAGAAGGCTCCGGCCAAGAAGGCTCCGGCCAAGGCTGCGGTCAAGAAGGCCGCTCCCGCGAGGGCTGCAGTGAAGAAGGCTCCGGCCAAGAAGGCTCCGGCCAAGAAGGCTTGATCCACCGTTCGGCCAGTCCAGCAATACCGGCCCGGTACCCCTCGGGGTGCCGGGCCGGTTGCTGTCCGTTCACCGTTCGGCCGGCAGCTGGAGCCGGCTGACCCTCGAACCATCCAGAACTACAGTCACCCGTTGCCCCATCCGCAGCAGGCGTAAGCCGGTCCGGTCGAACACGGCTGCGTCGTAGCGGACCTCGGTGCCGTTGTCGAGCAGCGCGGTCCCCGATCGCGTCGAGGCGTCGTGGGTTCGCACGGTCGCCTGCATGCCTGCAGGTTAGCCGCGCAGGTCGGGAAGTAGGGCGAGACGCTCGAGGGTACGCGGGCCGAGCCCGAGCACCAGTGCCTCGCGGAGGTCCGCCTCGGTGTCCACGTCGCGCCGGACGGTGCGCAGGCCCGGGTGATCGAGCTCGACGGCGCCGTACTCCCGATGAGCCTTCGCCGACGACGCCCCGAACGCCGGGGCGAAACCGTGCAGGGTCGCCGACGTCAGCAGCGTCGTGCCAGTACCTTCCTGGTCTGCGACGAAGGCCTGCGCCGGTCCCTCGGCGGTCTTCAGCGCCAGTTCCAGCTCGTCCGAGACCAGGGCCGGCAGGTCGGACGAGAGCGCCGCCACTCGGGTACCCGGCCACGCCACCAGGGCAGCAGCGGCGCCGTGCACCAGCGCGGGGTTCAGGCCGGAGTCGGGCGCGTCGGCGACCACGAGCGCGTCGAGCGAGGCGGCCATCGCGGCCGCGTCGGGGTCGTCGGTGACGACGACCACACCACGGACGAGTGAGCACGCGACGGCCGCGAGGACGGTGTCGGCGGCGAACGCAAGCGCGAGGGCGGGACGCCCCGGCCCGGCGAACGAGGTCAGCCGGGTCTTGGCCAGGGTCAGGCGCTTGACCGGGATGACGAGTACCCAGTCGCCCATGCCGACGATCCTGCCATGAGGGCGCGCCGAGGCGGGCCGCCTCGACAGCGGCATACCCCTGCGTGAGGATGAGCGGGTGGCGCGGCGCAGTCAGGAACCTTGGTACGCGTTCGCTGCGGCGATCCTGCGTCCACTGCTGATGGTTCTCACCCACCGGGACTGGCGTGGGGCCGACCAGCTGCCGCGCGAGGGCGGCGTCGTCGTGGTGCCCAACCACATCTCCCACGTCGACCCGTTCGTGGTCGCGCACTTCTTGTACGACCAGGGCCGGCTGCCGAGGTTCCTGGCCAAGGCCTCGCTGTTCCGCGTGTTCTTCGTCCGCCGGGTACTGAAGGGGGCCAAGCAGATCCCGGTCTACCGCGAGACGCACGAGGCCGGCTCCTCGCTCCGCGACGCGGTGGCGGCGATCCGTGCCGGGGAGCTGGTCGTTGTCTATGCCGAGGGCACCTTGACCCGCGACCCCCACCTGTGGCCGATGGCGGGCAAGACGGGTGCGGCCCGGATCGCGCTGACGACTGGTTGCCCGGTGCTGCCGCTGGCCGCCTGGGGTCCCGAGCAGCTGCTGGCTCCGTACTCCAGGCGCCCGCACCTGTGGCCGCGCCCGAGGATGCAGGTCCGTCTGGGCGCACCGGTGGACCTGAGCGACCTGCAGGGTCAGCCGATCACCGTTGAGTCCCTGCACGAGGCGACCGACCGCATCATGGACGCGATCACCACGCTGCTGGCCGAGATCCGTGGCGAGCCGGCACCGGCCATCCGGGTCGACACGCGTGGCTCGGTGTCGCCGACCGGCAATGCGCACGTACGGTACGACCTCCACGGGGCACGACGAGACCAGCGGAGGAAGCGTTGACCAAGGCTGCGGTGATGGGAAGCGGTTCGTGGGGCACCGCCTTCGCGATGGTGCTCGCCGATGCGGGGACCGACGTCGTCATGTGGGGCAAGGACCCGGCCCTGGCACAGGAGATCACGCGTACGCACCAGAACAACGCGTACCACCCGGGGATCGAGCTGCCGCCGGCCCTGTGGGCCACCGGCGACGCCGCCGAGGCGTTGCGTGACGCGGACTTCGTGGTGCTCGCCGTACCCGCGCAGGTGCTGCGGCCCAACCTGGCCGGCTGGACCGCGCACCTGCCAGCGGAAGCCGTGCTCGTCAGCCTGATGAAGGGCATCGAGCTGGGTACGAGCAAGCGGATGAGTGAGGTGATCGTCGAGGTCGCCGGGGTCGGCGAGGACAGGGTCGCCATCGTCTCCGGACCCAACCTGGCCCGCGAGATCATGCAGCGTCAGCCCGCTGCCACGGTGGTGGCGTGCACGGACGAGACCAACGCCAAGCGGCTGCAGCAGGCCTGCCTCACGGCCTACTTCCGGCCGTACACCAACACCGACGTGGTCGGCACCGAGCTGGGTGGCGCGGTCAAGAACGTCATCGCGCTGGCCAACGGCGTCGCGGTCGGCCTCGGCTTCGGCGAGAACGCCCAGGCCTCCCTGATCACCCGCGGGCTGGCGGAGATGACCCGGTTGGGAGTTGCGCTCGGGGCCGACCCGCTGACCTTCGCCGGCCTGGCCGGTCTGGGCGACCTGGTCGCCACGTGCACCTCCGCGCTCTCGCGCAACCGTACGTTCGGGGTGAGCCTCGGCCAGGGCCTGACCCCGGAAGAGGCGACCGCAGCGATGAAGCAGACTTGCGAGGGCGTGAAGTCGTGCCGTCCGATCCTCGAGCTCGCGCTCTCGCACGGTGTCGACATGCCGGTCACCGACGCGGTCGTGCAGGCGGTGCACGAGGGCCTGCCCCCGCGCGAGATGGCGCGGATGCTGATGACCCGCGACGCCAAGTCGGAATAGGACTACCGCAGCGCCTGGACCAGGTCGGCCCACAGGTCGTCCACGTCCTCGATGCCGACGGAGAGCCGGACCAGGGAGTCGCTGACCGCTGGGCTCTCGGACGGCCAGCGACGGCGTCGCTCCAGGCTCGACTCGACGCCCCCGAGGCTGGTCGCGTGATTCCACAGCCGCACCCGTTCGACCATGGCGTCGGCGCCGTCCGCCCCGCCAGCCACTTCGATCGAGACCATCGCCGCTACGCCGGGGTAGCGCACGAGGTCGACCGCGGGGTGGCCGGCCAGCCGCTCGGCCAGCACGGCGGCGTTGGCCTGGGCGCGCTCCACCCGCAACGCGAGGGTGCGCAGCCCGCGCAGGGCCAGCCAGGTCTCCATGGGGCCGGGGATCGCCCCGTGCAGCCGCCGATGGTTGTCGATGCGTCCCAGCAGGGCCTCGTCGCGGGTGACGACGACCCCGAGGACGACGTCGGAGTGACCCGCGATCAGCTTGGTGACGCTGTGCACGACGAGGTCGGCGCCCAGCTCCAGCGGGCGCTGCAGGATCGGCGTCGCGAAGGTGTTGTCGACGACGAGCAGGGCGCCGGACGACGTGCACGCCCTTGCTGCAGCAGGGATGTCGGCGACGTCGAGGTTGGGGTTGGTCGGCGACTCGAGCCACACCAGGTCGGCGCCCCGCGCCGCGGCGGCCACGGCTGCGGCGTCGGCGACCGAGACCAGGCGGAGCTTGGCGCGGCCGGCGGCGACCCGCTCGTCCAGCTGGGCACGCGTCCCTGTGTATGCGCTCTCCGGTGCGACCACGACGGCGCCTTCGGGCAGCAGCGACAGCACCGCGGAGATCGCGGCCAGCCCGGACGAGAAGGCTCGTGCGTGCCCACCTTCGAGGGCGCCGATGGCGTCCTCGAACGCCGACCACGTCGGGTTGCCGTAGCGGCCGTACTCCATCGCCCCGCCCGCGTTGTAAGTCGACGCGAAGGTGACCGGCTCGTTGAAGGGCGCATCGGCGACTCGCTCAGGTCGACCGGCGACCACCGCGATCGTGGCCGGTGCGAGCCGAGCGGGAACCTGGTCAGCGGGGGGCACGAGAGGCAGTATGCGCCCCCGGTAGGGTCGCGACGATGAACGCTTCCGGCAAGCCACGCATCGCGGTGGTGTTCGGCGGGCGCAGCAGCGAGCACGCGATCTCGTGCGTGAGCGCCGGCAGCGTGCTGCGGGCCATCGACCGTGACCGCTACGAGGTCGTGCCCATCGGCATCGGCGTCGACGGCCGCTGGGTGCTGGCCGCCGACGACCCCGACCGGCTGGTCATCGACGCCGGCGTGCTGCCCTCGGTCGATCCCGCCGGCAGCTCGGTCGTCCTCGGGGGCGACCCCACCGCCGGGGGCCTGGTCATCTCCGACCCGGCGCAGGTGCCCGAGGCGCTGGGTGTCGTCGACGTGGTCTTCCCGGTCCTGCACGGGCCGTACGGCGAGGACGGGACGATCCAGGGTCTGCTCGAGCTCGCCGGCGTCCCGTACGTCGGGTCCGGGGTGCTGTCCTCGGCGGTGGCCATGGACAAGTCGGCGATGAAGGTCATGCTGGCCGGCGCCGGGCTGCCGGTCGGGCCGTACGCGGTGGTCCGTGACCGTGACTGGGTGGACGAGAGCGACCGCAAGGCCGTCGTGGCCGACCTCGCCGAACGCCTGAGGCTGCCGGTCTTCGTCAAGCCGGCCCGCGCCGGCTCCAGCGTCGGGATCAGCAAGGTCAGGAGCTGGGACGACCTGGCGGACGCCATCGACCGGGCTCGCGTCCACGACCCCAAGGTCGTCGTCGAGCAGGGCATCGACGGCCGCGAGATCGAGTGCGGCGTGCTGGAGTCCAGGGAAGGGGCCGAGACCAGCGTCTGCGCCGAGATCCTCGTGCACGGTGGTCATGAGTTCTACGACTTCGAGGCGAAGTACCTCGGCGAGGCGACCGAGCTGGTCGTCCCTGCCGACCTGCCGGTGGCAGTGTCGGACCGCATCCGTGCGATGGCCCTGACCGCGTTCGCCGCGCTGGAGTGCGAGGGGTTCGCCCGCGTCGACTTCTTCCTCGGCGCTGACGGCGCGGTGACGGTCAACGAGGTGAACACCATCCCCGGGTTCACGCCGGTCTCGATGTTCCCGCTGATGTGGGCGGCGACCGGTGTCGACTACCCGGCCCTGGTCCAGCGGCTGATCGACTCGGCGCTGCTCAAGCGGCCTGGGTTGCGATGAACGGCACCGACACCGAAGCCGACACCGGTGCGGCCACGGCGCTGCGCTCGCGGTTGCGAGTGGTCGGTGTGTGGCTGGCCGGGGTGGTCGTCCTGGGGCTGCTCGCAGGCTGGCTGGCCGGCCGCGGCAGCGGCAGCGAGCGGGTCACGGTGGACGACCCGGTCGGCCGGCTGGTGGCGATCGCGCCCGATCAACGGGTACCTGCCGCGGCCCTGTCCGGCCCCCTGCTCGGAGGCGGCACCTTCGACCCGGTGGCGTACGCCGGCCGGATCCAGGTGGTCAGCGCCTGGGCGTCCTGGTGCGAGCCCTGCAAGGCCGAGCTGCCGGTCCTGGCCAGGATGGCCGGCGCGAGCTACGCCGCCCCTGTGCAGTTCATCGGGCTGGACGTCGAGGAGGGCTCGATCGCCGACGGTCAGCAGATGGCGGCGAGGTACGGCCTGACGTACCCCAGCATCTTCGACCAGGACAAGGTCGCGTACGCCGCCATCGCGCCGCCGCTGATGTCTGCGTCGGGAGTGCCCGGCACGGTGGTGGTGGACGCGCAGGGACGCCTGGCGGCCACGATCATCGGGCCGGTGGACGAGAACGAGCTCACGAAGTTCCTGGGCCTGCTGGCGGCCGAGAAGCCTTAGCTCAGCGCCGAGAAGGCCTGGCCCAGCCGGATCAGAGGTGCACGACCGGGCAGGTCAGGGTGCGGGTGATGCCCGGCACCGCCTGGACCTGAGCCAGGACCAGCTTGCCGAGGTCGTCGACACTCTCGGCCTCGGCCCGCACGATGACGTCGTAGGGACCGGTGACGTCCTCGGCAAGAGTGACCCCGACGATCTCGGCGATGTCGCGTGCGACGTTGGCTGCCTTGCCGACCTCGGTCTGGATGAGGATGTACGCCTGGACGACCACGATCGTGCCTCCCCGCGGCGAAGTGACGTGCGAGCGACGAAGGCTACCCCAGGTGGCAGCATGGCGGGCATGGGCGGCATCAGCAGAGGGACACAGAGCCAGCAGAGCAGCAGCGGCCGCGAGACCGTCGGCGAGCTGGGGGAGGCCGGGCTGGTCGCCGCGATCGTCGGGCGGCTGGCCGGCGGCCCCGACGTGGAGCTCGGACCCGGGGACGACGCCGCGGTGGTGCGGACGACCGACGACCGGGTGGTCGCCTCCACCGACGTCCTCGTCGAGGGCGTGCACTTCCGGCGGGACTGGTCCGAGCCCCTCGACATCGGGCACAAGGCGGCCGCCCAGAACCTGGCCGACGTCGCGGCGATGGGTGCGCGGCCCACGGCGCTCCTGGTCGGGCTGGCCGCGCCCGCTGACCTGCTCGTCAGCTGGGTCCTGGCGTTCGCGGACGGGCTGTCGGCCGAGGCCGCGCTGGTGGGGGCCTGCGTGGTCGGCGGGGACGTCGTCGCCTCCGACCACGTCGTGGTCTCGGTGACGGCTCTGGGCGCGCTCGACGGGCGGCCGCCGGTCACCCGGTCGGGCGCGAAGGTGGGCGACGTCGTCGCGCTGTGCGGTCGGCTGGGCTGGTCCGCCGGGGGGCTCGCGGTGCTGAGCCGCGGCTTCCGCTCACCGCGCACCCTGGTGGCCGCGCACCGGCGTCCCGAGCCTCCGTACGCGGCGGGGGTGGCCGCGGCGGTCGCGGGCGCCACCGCGATGGTCGACGTAAGCGACGGCCTGCTGTCCGACCTCGCGCACGTGGCCGCGGCCTCGAAGGTCGCGATCGAGCTAGAGGTGTCGAAGCTGGAGGTGGGCGGGCCGCTGCACGACGCCGCCGCCGCGCTCGGCAAGGATCCGCTGGAGTGGGTGCTCACCGGTGGCGAGGACCACGCCCTCGCGGCGACCTTCCCCGCGGGTACGCGGCTACCGGCCGGCTGGGTGCCGATCGGCCAGGTGGTCGTGGGGGGCGGCGTCACCGTGGCCGGCCTGCCGGCTGGGGCGTACGAGGGCCCGGGCGGCTGGCGGCACTACTCGGCGTGAACCAGTCCGAGACAGGACTAGCGGGTGACCTTGCCGGCCTTGAGGCAGGAGGTGCACACGTTGATCCGCTTCGGCGTCTTGCCGGCCTTGCCCACCATGGCGCGTACGCGCTGGATGTTGGGGTTCCAGCGCCGCGAGGTCCGACGGTGCGAGTGAGAGATGCTGTTGCCGAAGCCCGGCCCCTTGCCGCAGACGTCGCAGTTGGCAGCCACGGTCGACACTCCCCAACGGATCTGAACGCTCGAATGTCGCCGCAAGACCTGCGCACGACGCACCCGGGATGCCCGGGCAGCGTCGAAAGGTTACCTGACGTCCGCGCCCGTACGCCAACCGTGGGGGCGGGCGGCTAGCCTGCGGGCATGCTCGACGTACCCGCTGTCCGCAGCTGGTGCCGTGACGCCCTCGACTCCCTCGGCCGGGCCCGCGAGGAGATCGACGCGCTCAACGTGTACCCCGTGCCCGACGGGGACACCGGGACCAATCTCTACCTCACGATGGAGTCCGCCGCGCTCGAGGTCGACGGCCGCAATCCTGACGAGGACCTCACCAGGACGCTGCGGGCGCTCGCGCACGGCGCCCTGCTCGGCGCTCGCGGCAACTCCGGCGTGATCCTGTCCCAGCTCGTACGCGCCGCCAGCGAGGCGATCGTGGCCGCGGGCTCGGGTGGCCAGTCTTCGGCGGTCGAGACCATGACGGTGGCGCTCGAGCGGGCCGCCGACGCCGCGTACGCCGCGGTCGCGCACCCGGTCGAGGGCACGATCTTGACGGTGGCACGTGCGGCCGCCACCTGCGCGCGGGCCGAGGCCGGCCGGGTCGGCGCGGGGCTGCCCGAGGTGGTCCGCGCTGCTGCCGCCGGTGCCCACGAGGCGCTGGACCGTACGCCCGACCAGCTCGAGGTCCTGCGCCGCGCGGGCGTCGTCGATGCTGGCGGCCGCGGCCTCACAGTCCTGCTGGACGCGCTGGTTCGAGCCGTCACCGGCGAGCACCCGATGAGCCAGCCACCACGCGCCGCACTGCCCAAGCCGAGGGCATCGACCGAGCCGGAGCGACCCGAGGACGGCCCGGCGTACGAGGTGATGTACCTGCTCGAGGCCGACGACGCGGCGACCGACCTGCTCAAGGTGGCCCTGGAGCCGTTGGGCGACTCGCTGCTCGTGGTGGGCGGTGACGGGCTCTGGAACGTGCACGTCCATGTCGACGACGTCGGCGCCGCCGTCGAGGCGGGGATCCGTGCAGGTCGGCCCTACCGCATCAAGGTGACCCACTTCGGCGAGCAGATGGGCCCGCGGCGCAGCCGCGGTGGCGAGTCCACGCGTGCGGTCGTCGCGTTCGCGCCGGGCGAGGGCCTGGCGGCGCTGGCCCGGCAGTGCGGCGCGATCGTCGTCCTTGGCGGCCCCGGCAACCGCCCGGCGACCCGCGACGTCCTCGAGGCGATCCAGGGGGCGGACGCCCAGGAGGTCGTCGTCCTGCCCAACGACAGCGACACCGTCCCGGTCGCCGAGGCAGCGGCCGAGTACGCCCGGGCCGCTGGCATCCGGGTCGCCGTCATCCCCACCCGGGCCTCGGTCCAGGTGCTGGCCGCGCTCGCGGTGCACGACGGCGCCCGAAGGTACGAGGACGACGTGGTCTCGATGACGTCGGCCGCGCGGGCGACCCGTACGGGCAGCGTGACCACCGCCGTACGCGAGTCCCTGACGTCGGCCGGGGTCTGCCATCCCGGCGATGTCCTCGGCCTGATCGACGGAGACGTCGTCAGCATCGGGCACGACGTGACGGCGACGGCGTGGGACGTGCTCGACCGGATGCTCACCGCGGGCGGCGAGCTGGTCACCCTGCTGCTCGGGAGCACCGCCCCGGAGGGCCTGGCGGACGGCCTGGAGCGTCATCTGCGGCAGACCCACCCCGAGGTCGAGGTCGGGGTGCACGACGGGGGGCAGCTCTACTACCCCCTCCTCATCGGGGTGGAGTAGCCGTGCTGAACGATCCCGTCGTCACTGTGGTCGGCGACCGGACCGCCAAGATCTTGCGCACCGGCCTTGGCATCGAGACGGTCGGTGACCTGCTCCGGCACTACCCGCGCCGCTACGACCAACACGGTGAGCTGACCGACCTCGCCTCGCTGCAGATCGACGAGGACGTGACGGTGCTGGCCGAGATCGCCAGCGTCAGCAACCGTCCGTTCAAGAACCGCAAGGGCTCGCTGCTCACCGTCGAGCTCACGGACGGGCGCGGCCGGCTGTCGCTCACCTTCTTCAACCAGGGCTGGCGCGAACGCTATCTATGGGTCGGCCGGCAAGGCCTCTTCGCCGGCAAGGTCGCGTCCTTCAAGGGCAAGCGGCAGCTCACGCATCCGGTCTACGTGCTGATGGGGGGCAGCTCCGAGGCGTCCGCCGAAGGGTCGCCCGACGGGTCCGCGGACGAGGCAGCCGAGGCGGCAGCCGCGTTCGCGCAGGCGTTGATCCCGGTCTACCCGGCCCTCGCGGCACTGCCGTCCTGGCGCATCGCGAAGTGCATCGGCGCCGTGCTCGACGTGCTGGGCGACCCGCCCGACCCGGTGCCGGCTCAGATACGCATGCGGCGCGGACTGGTCGGTCTCGGCGATGCGTTCGCGATGATCCACCGGCCCGAGACGCGGCAGGACGTGGCCCTGGCCAAGACCCGGCTGGTGTTCGAGGAGGCGTTCGTCCTCCAGGTCGAGCTGGCCAGGCGCCGTGCCGTCACGGCGACCCTGCCGGCCAAGCCCCGGGTGGCCAGGCCCGGGGGAGTCCTGGAGGCATTCGACGCGCGCCTGCCGTTCACGCTCACGGCCGGCCAGGCCGAGGTCGGGGCGGTGATCGCGGCCGACCTGGCGAACAGCCACCCGATGCACCGGCTGCTCCAGGGCGAGGTGGGCAGCGGCAAGACCCTGGTGGCCCTTCGCGCGATGCTCGCGGTGGTCGACTCGGGTGGGCAGGCCGCGCTGCTGGCACCCACCGAGGTCCTGGCGCAGCAGCACCAGCGCTCGATCAGCCAGCTGCTCGGACCGTTGGCGGAGCGCGGCCTGCTTGGCGGCGCCGAGGTGGGCACCAGGATCGCGCTCCTCACCGGCTCCCTCGGCACCGCGGCCAGGCGGCAGGCCATGCTCGACGCGGCCAGCGGGAACGCGGGCATCGTGATCGGGACCCATGCCCTGCTCGAGGACAAGGTCGGCTTCTTCGACCTCGGGCTGGTCGTGGTCGACGAGCAGCACCGCTTCGGCGTCGAGCAGCGGGCGGCCCTGACCACCAAGGGCGACGTGCCGCCGCACGTGCTCGTCATGACCGCGACCCCGATCCCTCGTACCGTCGCGATGACGGTGTTCGGCGACCTGGAGGTCTCGACCCTGACCGAGCTGCCGCTGGGCCGGTCGCCGATCGTCTCGCACGTCGTCCCTGCGGGGGACAAGCCGCACTTCCTCGACCGGGCCTGGGCCCGCGTCCGTGAGGAGGTCGCGGCCGGTCACCAGGCGTACGTCGTCTGCCCGAGGATCGGCAGCCTCGACGGGCAGGACGCGGGAGCCGACGGCGCCACACCGGCGGAAGCTGACGACGAGCGCCGTCCACCCGTCGCGGTCCTCGACCTCCTCCCGGCCCTGGTCGACGGTCCGCTCGCGGGCCTGAGGGTCGAGGCCATGCACGGCCGGATGCCGTCCGACGCCAAGGACGACGTGATGCGCCGCTTCACCTCCGGCGAGGTCGACGTCCTGGTGGCGACCACGGTGGTCGAGGTCGGGGTCGACGTACCCAACGCGACGGTGATGGTCGTCATGGACGCCGACCGGTTCGGCGTCTCGCAGCTGCACCAGCTGCGCGGGCGGATCGGCCGTGGGTCCGCGACCGGCCTGGCCCTGCTGGTCACCGAGCTGCGGGACGGCCCAGCGCGCGAGCGGCTGGACGCGGTGGCCGCCACGCTCGACGGTTTCGCGCTCTCGCGGATCGACCTGGAGGCCCGGCGTGAGGGCGACGTGCTCGGCGCGACCCAGGCCGGCCGGCGCTCGTCCCTGCGCCTGCTCAGCGTGCTGCGGGACGAGGAGGTCATCGTGCAGGCCCGTGCGGATGCCGCCGGTGTGGTCGGAGCCGACCCGAGGCTGCGCGAGCACCCCGCGCTGCTCTCGGCCCTGCGTGCCTATCTCGACGACGAGCGCGGCGACTACATGGAGAAGGCTTGACCCGGATCATCGCCGGGGCCGCGGGCGGCCGCCGCCTCGCGGTCCCCGCGGGGACGACTACCCGGCCCACCTCGGACCGGGCCCGGGAAGCGCTGTTCTCGACCCTCGGCGCGCTGCTTGGCTCGGTCGCCGGTCGCCGGTTCCTCGACCTGTACGCAGGCTCGGGCGCCGTGGGCCTCGAGGCCCTGTCGCGGGGCGCGACCCAGGTCCACCTGGTAGAGAACGAGCGGCGCGCGCACGCCGTGCTCGTCGCCAATGTCGAGTCTCTCGAGGGTGCGGGGCTCGGCGGCGCCTCGACGTCCGTGCTGCCGGTCGAGCGGGTCGTCTCGGTCGCTAACCCTGCTGCCGGGTACGACATCGCGTTCCTCGACCCGCCGTACGCGCTGCCGGCCCAGGTCGTTCGCGAGGTGCTGGCCGACCTGCTGACCCATGGCTGGCTCGCGCCGGGAGGCGTGGTCGTCGTAGAGCGCGGCAGCCGGGACCCGGCCTGGACCTGGCCCGAAGGGCTCGCGCCGGACCGGACCCGCCGGTACGGGGAGGCGATGCTTTGGTACGGTCGCGCCGCCGGTCCTTGAGATGCTGCCCGAACCGGGCCATGGCTGACTCGCCGAGGAGCTGATCGTGCGCAAGGTCGTCTGTCCAGGTTCGTTCGATCCCGTCACCAACGGTCACCTCGACATCGTCGGCCGGGCGGCCGCCCTGTTTGACGAGGTCACCGTGGTCGTCGCCATCAACCGCAGCAAGAGCGGCAATGGCGGCCTGTTCACGGTCGAGGAGCGGATGGCGATGCTGACCGAGGTCACCGCGCCGTGGCCCAACGTACGGATCGACAGCTTCGACGGTCTGCTCGTGGACTTCTGCCGGGACCGCGGCATCCCGGCTATCGTCAAAGGGTTGCGTGCCGTCAGCGACTTCGACTACGAGCTGCAGATGGCCCAGATGAACCGTCAGCTCGCAGGGGTCGAGACTTTGTTCGTCCCGACCAGTGCGACCTACAGTTACCTCTCGTCCAGCCTCCTCAAGGAGGTCGCCGCCCATGGTGGGGACGTGACCGGGCTGGTGCCCGACGTGGTCGCCAGTCGCCTCTACGATCGCCTGGCGGATCGCTAGCCACCGCAGGCCAGCATCAACAAGCGAGGAGACTGCTGCGCGTGGACGTCCACGAGAAGCTCGACGAGATCACGGTGCTGGTCGAGAACGCCCGGGCCATGCCCATGTCCTCCTCCTGCATCGTCAACCGCGCCGAGGTCGTGACCCTCCTCGAGGAGCTGCGCGCCCTGCTGCCCGAGGAGTTCGACCTGGCCGAGCAGCTGCTCGCCGGTCGCGACCAGGTGGTGGCCGAGGGGCGTGAGGAGGCCGACCAGATCATCGCGACGGCCCACGAGGAGCGGATGCGGCTGGTGTCCGAGACCGAGGTGTTCGCCCAGGCCCAGCTCGAGGCGAGCCGGGTCCGGGGCGAGGCGGCCGACGAGGCCGAGTCGATGCGCCAGCAGGTCGACGCGTACGTCGACGGCAAGCTGGCCACATTCGAGATCACGCTCAACAAGACCCTCGCCGCCGTGCACCGCGGCAGGGACAAGCTGCGTGGACGGGGCGAGATGGAGAGCCTCGGCTCCCTCGGGACCGAGACCGGCGAGATCCCCGCGATCCGCGAGGGCTGAGAGTTTGGGGGCGCCGCGCCCCTCCGGTATCGTCACTGGGTCGGTCTCGTCCGAGGCCGTGGTTCGTTATGTGCTTCAGCGGAGGATCCAGCTGTCCAGGCTCGACCTGCGTGCCCCGTTCGTCGTGGACACCCGCGACCTCGGCCGCCGCGCAGGCTCGATGCTCAGGCTGAGTCGTACCGTCCAGGCTCCGACGCACCTCGGTGTCGACGTCATCGGTGTGCCTGTGGGTTCCGACGTCCAGCTGGATCTGCGGCTGGAGTCGGTCGTCGAGGGTGTGCTCGTGTCGGGAACGGCACGGGCACGGTTCCACGGCGAGTGCGTGCGCTGCCTGGATGAGCTGTCCTTCGAGACGGCTGTGCCCTTCCAGGAGCTGTACTTCTATCCCGACCAGGCCGTCGACGACGACGAGGCCCTGCGGCTCGAGGGCGATGCCTTTGACCTCGAGCCGGTGGTGCGTGACGCGGTGGTCCTCGGGCTCCCGTTCCAACCCGTGTGCCGGGACGACTGCCCCGGCCTGTGTCCCGAGTGCGGGATCAGGCTGGCCGACGTCACGGACCACCAGCACGAGCAGGTCGACCCGCGATGGGCCGCCCTGCAGGATCTGCCAGACCTGGCCGAACCGATCGACGACGTCAAGAAAGAGAGCTAGCCGTGGCCGTCCCGAAGAGGAAGACCTCGCGCAGCAACACGCGGCACCGCCGTTCGCAGTGGAAGGCCACCGCCCCGGCGCTGTCCACCTGCGACCGCTGCAAGCAGCCGAAGTTGCAGCACACCGCATGCCCGACCTGCGGCACCTACAACAAGCGTCAGGTCCTCGCTGTCTGAGGCCGGTCTGCGTCCGTACGCCGAGCTGGAGTCCCGCCTCGGCGTGGTCTCGCCAGCCCTCGAGCCGGGCTTGCTCGAGCGGGCGCTGACGCACCGCTCGTACGCGTACGAGAACGGTGGCTTGCCCACCAACGAGCGGCTGGAGTTCCTGGGCGACGCCGTGCTCGGCCTGGTCGTGACCGACACGCTGTTCCGCGCGCACCCGGACCTGCCCGAGGGACAGCTGGCCAAGCTGCGCTCCGCCGTCGTCAACGCCAAGGCGCTCGCCGACGTCGGCCGTGACCTCGAGCTGGGTGACCACATCCGGCTCGGTCGCGGCGAGGAGACCACCGGCGGCAAGGACAAGAGCTCGATCCTCGCCGACACGGTCGAGGCCCTCATCGGCGCCGTCTACATCGGCCTCGGGCTGGCTGCGGCCGACGCCCTCGTCCATCGCCTCTTCGACCCGCTGATCACTGCTGCGGCCCAGCTCGGTGCGGGTCTGGACTGGAAGACCTCGCTGCAGGAGCTCACGGCGGGGGTCGGGCTCGGGGTCCCGGACTACCTCATCGACGACGAGGGCCCCGACCACGAGAAGACCTTCACTGCAGTCGTACGCGTGGCCGGTGTCGACCGTGGCAGCGGCAGCGGCCGGAGCAAGAAGGAGGCCGAGCAGCAGGCTGCTGCCGCCGCTTGGAACTCGCTGCGCGTCGACGCCTGAGGTGCCGGAGCTCCCTGAGGTCGAGGTCGTCCGTCGTGGCCTGGCGCAATGGGTCACCGGGCGCACCGTTGCCGCCGTGGAGGTCCTGCACCCACGAGCGGTCCGGCGCCACCTGGAGGGTCCTGAGGACTTCGCCGGCCGGCTGGCCGGGGTCGAGCTGCTGTCTGCGCAACGCCGCGGCAAGTACCTCTGGCTGCCGACCTCGTCCGGCGAGGCGCTGGTCGGTCATCTCGGGATGAGCGGGCAGCTGCTGGTGCAGCCGGCTGACGCCGAGGACGAGAAGCACCTGCGGGTTCGGCTGACCTTCACCGACGGCGCCTCGGGCGGCCGCCAGCTGCGGTTCGTCGACCAGCGGACGTTCGGCGGCCTCCTGGTCGAGCCGCTGGACGGCGCCGGGGTACCCGTCTCGGTGACCCACATCGCCCGCGACCCGCTCGACCCGCTGTTCGACGACGCGGCCTTCACCGTGGCCCTGCGCAGGCGGCGGACCGGTCTCAAACGGGCTCTGCTCGACCAGACGCTCGTGTCGGGCGTCGGCAATATCTACGCGGACGAGGCGCTCTGGCGGGCCCGGCTGCACTACGCCCGGGCCACTGAGACGATGACCCGCCCGGCAGCGGCCGGCCTGCTCGCTGCCGTCCGCGAGGTGATGGGTGCGGCCCTGGCGGAGGGTGGCACCTCGTTCGACGCGCTCTACGTCAACGTCAACGGCGAGAGCGGGTATTTCGACCGTTCCCTGGACGCTTACGGCCAGGAGGGCCGTCCGTGCCGGCGGTGCGGCACCCCGATCCGCCGGGAGTCCTTCATGAACCGGTCGTCGTTCAGCTGCCCGCGCTGCCAGCCGCGGCCGCGCTCGGGCCGCTGGTAGACCGCCTGCGCGCGGCCTCGGCCGCGACCTCGGCAGGGACGACCCCGTCGCTCCCGATCGGCGTCCAGGCCTGGCTGCGGACCCACTCCGAGCCGCAGGCCCCGCAGGCGAACAGGGGCAGCCCGTCGAGCTCCGAACCGCTCGGGGACCACGTACAGACGCTCCGGCAGGGCTGGATCTGGAGGCTTCGCACGCTCCCAGTGTGACCCGTCCGGGTGATCGCCGCGCGCCGGTCTTGACCGTTTCGTGACCTGGTGTCACCCTGAGGGAAGCACCTGTGAGTCGACGGAACGAATGTCGCCGCCGGAGCGCCTCGGCTTTCCGAGCGAGCACTGATTTTTCCACTGACCTGCCCACCCTGCGTGCCCCGCCCAAGGCACCGCGACCGTGAAGGACCCTCGATGGCGAAGGCCCTGCTCGGATACCTTGGCGGCCCTGACCCGGTCGTCGCCTCCGAACTTGCCCGGCTCCGCCGCCGCACGCGTGACCTCGAGGACGAGGTCGAGCGACTGCGTGCTGCGAACGAAGCTCTCACTGCCCTGGTGGCGCAGGACCAGCTGCTCTCCCTGGCGACCGAACGCGAGCCTGCGCTCACCTGATCGCCTTCGTGGCAGAGGTAGGCTGACCGCGGTCTTCCCCGACCCGAGATCACGCCCTGCTGGGAGCGCTTCGACCGTGCATCTGAAGAGCCTGACCCTCCGGGGCTTCAAGTCCTTTGCCTCGTCGACCACGCTGCGGTTCGAACCGGGTATCACCTGCGTGGTAGGGCCCAACGGCTCCGGGAAGTCCAACGTCGTCGACGCGCTGGCCTGGGTCATGGGCGAGCAGGGGGCCAAGAGCCTGCGCGGCGGCAAGATGGAGGACGTCATCTTCGCCGGCACCGCCGGTCGGCCCCCGCTCGGCCGCGCTGAGGTCGTCCTCACGGTCGACAACTCCGACGGGGCGCTGCCCATCGAGTACGCCGAGGTCACGATCTCGCGGATCATGTTCCGCGGCGGCACCTCCGAGTACGCGATCAACGGCGAGCCCTGCCGGCTGCTCGACATCCAGGAGCTGCTCTCGGACTCCGGCATCGGCCGCGAGATGCACGTCATCGTCGGGCAGGGCCAGCTCGACCAGGTGCTCTCGGCGTCGGCAGAGGAGCGCAGGGGTTTCATCGAGGAAGCCGCCGGTGTGCTCAAGCACCGCAAGCGCAAGGAGAAGGCGCTCCGCAAGCTCGAGGCGATGCAGGCCAACATGACGCGGGTCAGCGACCTGACCGGCGAGCTCCGGCGCCAGCTCAAGCCCCTGGGCAAGCAGGCGGAGGTGGCTCGCCGGGCCGCTGTCGTCCAGGCCGACCTCCGGGACTCGCGGCTGCGGCTGCTGGCCGACGACCTGGTCACCATGCGTGGCACCTTCGAGCAGGAGATCGCGGACGAGACCGCACTGCGGCAGAGCCGTGCCACCGTCGAGGCCGCCCTCGCCTCAGCCCAGCTGCGCGAGTCCGAGCTCGAGGTCGCGGTCTCCGAGCAGGCGCCGTTGCTGGCGAACGCCCAGGAGGCCTGGTACCGCCTGTCCGGTGTACGCGAGCGGCTGCGCGGCACCGCCGGGCTGGCCGCGCAACGGCTGCGGATCCTGGCGGTGGAGCCCGACAACGACCGTCCCGGGCGTGATCCTGACCAGCTCGAGGCGTCGGCCCGGCAGGCTCGTACCGAGGAGGCCGAGCTGCTCGCCGAGGTCGAGCGCGCGCGGGTCCGCCTGGCCTCGGCAGTCCAGGTCCGCACCATGGCCGAGGCGGCCCTGGTCGCCGAGGAGCGGCGGGTGGCAGCCTCCGAGCGAGCGGCCGCCGACCGCCGCGAAGGGCTGGCGCGGCTGACCGGCCAGGTGGCCAGCGCGCGTACCCGGCTCGAGACGCGTGAGGCCGAGATCGGCCGGCTGCGGGTCTCGCTCGGCGAGGCGCAGGCGCGGGCGTCGGCGGCACAGCGCGACTTCACGGCGCTGGAGACCCAGGTGGCCGGGCTCGACGAGGGCGAGGTCGGGCTCGACACCGAACACGAGCGTGCAGCGGCGGCGTTCACTTCCGCCGAGCAGCAGGTCAGCGCGCTGCGCGACCAGGAGCGTGACGCCGAGCGGGAGCGCGCAGCACTGGCCGCCCGCGTCGAGGCCCTGCAGATGGGCCTGTCGCGCAAGGACGGTGCCGGGGCCGTGCTGGCCGCGGGGGAGCGGCTCTCGGGCGTGCTGGGCACCGTGGCCGCGCTGCTGACCGTACGCACCGGGTACGAGACGGCGATCGCTGCCGCCCTCGGCTCGGCCGCCGACGCGGTGGCCGTCGACGGGCTGGACTCCGCCGTCGGCGCGATGACGCTGCTCAAGGACGACGACGCCGGGCGCGCCCCGTTGCTGGTGGGCGGCGACGCAAGTGGTTCGGACCGTGCTGGCCGCGACGGCACCGCTCGCGACCTACCGCCGTACGCGACCCTGGCGTCCGAGCTGGTGGAGGCGCCTCCGGCGCTGGCCGGCACGGTCTCGCGGCTGCTGACGCGCACCGCCGTGGTCGACGGGCTGGCGCAGGCACGGGCCCTCGTCGCGGCCGACCCCTCCCTCGTTGCGGTGACCCGCGCCGGCGACGTCCTCGGTGCCGGGTTCGCCCACGGCGGCTCGTCGTCGTTGCCCTCGCTGCTCGAGGTCCAGGCCGCGGTCGACGACGCGCAGAGCCGGCTGGCCGACGCGACGCACCGGGCCGAGCGGGGCCGCTTCGACCTGGTCCGGCAGACCCAGGAGCGCCAGGAGGCCTCCGAGCGGGTCGAGGCCGCGCTGGTCCGCCTGCACGAGTCGGATGCCCGCATGTCGGCCGTCGCCGAGCAGCTGGGCCAGCTCGGGGTCGCCGCCCGGGCCGCCCTCGGCGAGACCGAGCGCACGCAGGCGGCCCTCGTGGTCGCTGAGCAGGCTCTCGGCGAGGATCGCGACGCGCTGGCCGAGCTCGACGAACGGCTGGCGGCCGCAGAGGCTGCCCCGATCGATGACGGGCCCACCACCGACGACCGTGACGCGCTCGCCGTCGCCGCTTCCGGCGCCCGGCAGGACGAGGTCGAGGCACGGCTGGCAGTCGGCACGGGTGAGGAGCGCGCACGGGCACTGGCCGGGCGGGCCGACTCGCTCGAGAAGGCCGCCGTCGAGGAGCGAGCCGCCCGCGAGCGCGCGGCCGAGCGCCGGGCCAGGCGGGCGCGCGAGCTGGCGGTCGCCGGAGCAGTCGCCCAGGGCGCCGACTACGCCCTCGCCCGCATCGAGACCTCGCTGCTGGTGGCCGCGGCCGAGCGGTCGGCGGCCGAGCTGGCCCGTACCGCCATCGACAGCGAGATGGCCTCCGTACGTGGCCGGCTGCGCGAGCTGGCCGCGGACCTCGAGCAGCTGACCAGCTCGGTGCACCGCGACGAGGTCGCCAGGGCCGAGCAGCGGCTGCGGATCGAGGCGATGGAGACCAAGGCACTCGAGGACTACGGCGTCGACCCCGATGCCCTGCTGGCCGAGTACGGGCCGAACCAGCTGGTCCCTCCGTCGCAGGTCGCCCCCGGGGACGTGGTCGACCCGCAGGCACCCGAGCCGGTGCCGGTCCCGTACGTACGCGAGGAGCAGGAGAAGCGGGCCCGTACCGCCGACCGCGCGCTCGCGCTGCTCGGGCGCGTGAACCCGCTGGCGTTGGAGGAGTACGCCGCCCTCGAGGAGCGGCACCAGTTCCTCACCGAGCAGCTCGAGGACATCAAGAAGACCCGGCGCGATCTGATGGACATCATCCGCGAGGTCGACGAGCGGGTGGAGCAGGTGTTCACCGCGGCCTACCACGACACCGCCCGCGAGTTCGAGGGCGTCTTCGCCCGGCTCTTCCCCGGCGGCGAGGGGCGGCTGGTGCTCACCGACCCGTCCGACATGCTCACCACCGGCATCGAGGTCGAGGCCCGCCCGCCCGGCAAGAAGGTCAAGCGGCTCTCGCTGCTCTCCGGTGGTGAGCGCTCGCTGGTCGCGGTCGCCCTGCTGGTCGCGATCTTCAAGGCCCGGCCCAGTCCGTTCTACGTCATGGACGAGGTGGAGGCCGCGCTCGACGACACGAACCTGGGCCGGCTGCTGACGCTGCTGGAGGAGCTGCGCGAGTCCAGCCAGCTCATCGTCATCACCCACCAGAAGCGGACCATGGAGATCGCCGACGCGCTGTACGGCGTCTCCATGCGCGGCGACGGCGTGACCACGGTCATCAGCCAGCGCCTGCGCGAGGAGCAGCCCGCCTAGATGGGAGACTGAGCGGGTGGATCCTGTGCTGCTGACCCTCCTGCTCGTCGCAGTCGTCGCGCTGGTCGTGGTGGGGCTGGTCACGTCCCGGCAGCGCCGCTCGCTGCGCCCGCCGCCTGCGGAGGCGCCGGGCCGTACGACCACCGATGCGTCCGTGCTCCTCCCGGACGATCTTGAGCCGGGTCTGCCGGTCGAGACCGCGGCCCTGGACACGCCGGACCCGAGCGCCGGGCGACTCGTGCGCCTGCGCGGCCGGCTCGCCCGGTCGCAGTCGACCCTGGGCCTCGGGCTGCTTGCGCTGCTGACCCGCTCGAACGTGGACGACGGCACGTGGGACGAGATCGAGGAGACGTTGCTGGTCTCCGACCTCGGGGTGGCTCCGACCGCCCAGCTGGTCGAGCGGCTCCGCGTCCGGGTCAAGGTCGACGGGGTCGACGACCCGGCCGCCGTCCGCGCGATGCTCCGCGAGGAGCTGGTCACGCTGGTCGACCCGGCGATGAAGCGTGACCTCGTGACGTCGGGTCAGGACGGCAAGCCCGCCGTCGTGCTCGTCGTCGGCGTCAACGGCACCGGCAAGACGACCACCACGGGCAAGCTGGCCCGCGTGCTGGTCGCTGACCAGCGCACCGTGCTGCTCGGCGCCGCCGACACCTTCCGCGCCGCGGCCGCCGAGCAGCTGCAGACCTGGGGCGAACGCGTGGGCGTGGCCGTCGTACGCGGCGCCGAAGGTGCCGACCCCGCGAGCGTCGCCTTCCAGGCCGTCCAGGCCGGGATCGACAGCGGGGTCGACGTCGTCCTGATCGACACCGCGGGCCGGCTGCACACCAAGACCGGGCTGATGGACGAGCTGGGCAAGGTCAAGCGGGTGATCGAGAAGCTCGCGCCCGTGTCCGAGGTGCTGCTGGTGCTCGACGCGACGACCGGTCAGAACGGGCTGACGCAGGCCAGGATCTTCGCCGAGGCCGTGGACGTCACCGGCATCGTGCTCACCAAGCTCGACGGCACAGCCAAGGGCGGCATCGTCGTGGCCGTCCAGCGCGAGCTGGGTGTCCCGGTCAAGCTGGTCGGGCTCGGTGAGGGGGTCGACGACCTCGCGCCGTTCGAGCCGGAGGCGTTCGTTGACGCACTCCTCGGTTGACACCCCCGCGGCTGACACCTGCGCGGCCTCCTGAGATTTCGGGTCGCTGATTCCTGTTGCTGGGCAACAACTTTTCGGTCCACGTGCGTGTGGCGTCAGGATCTTGGGGCCTGGTAACAGGTTTGTGTCAGTGGCGTCTCGTACGATCTTGGTATGTCGATCACCTGTGAGCCCGAGGACGCTGTCGCGTTGCTCGCGCAGGTCGATGGGTTGCTGGACCGGTTGCATGCGGCGCCGTTGTGGAAGCT
>JANMWN010000283.1:0-5301 GCA_031394045.1 Sporichthyaceae bacterium | reverse complement strand
GCTGCTGATCGAGTCCGGTGCGGCGCGCGGCGACCGGTTCCTGCAGATCGGGCTGCGCGGCTACTGGCCGCCGCCGGACATCCTGGCCTGGATGGCCGAGAAGGGCCTGCGCTCGTACGAGATGACCGAGATCGTGCACCGCGGGTTCGAGGAGTGCCTGACGGAGTCGTTCGTCACGGCGACCGACGACTGCGACGGGGTCTTCCTGTCCGTCGACATCGACGTGTGCGACCCGGGGCACGCGCCGGGTACGGGTACGCCCGAGCCCGGCGGCATCACGGCCCGGCAGCTGCTCGATGCGGTCCGCCGCATCTGCTACGAGCTGCCGGTCGTGGGCATGGACGTCGTCGAGGTGTCGCCGCCGTACGACCACGCCGACATCACCGCTGCCCTGGGCAACCGGGTGGTGCTCGAGGCCGTCTCGGCGATCGCGCGCCGTCGGCAGGACGCCCGCGACGGCACGGTCTGGGATCCGGCCCAGCCACTCCTCGCTGATCGGATCCCCGGCGAAGCCTCTGCTGAATAGCTGTTGCTGGGTAACGACTTCTCGGATGGATCAAGACTGTCGGTGGGGTCTCGTACGATCATGGAATGTCGATCACCTGCGAGCCCGAGGACGCTGTCGCGTTGCTCGCCCAGGTCGACGTCCTGCTGGACCGGCTGCACGCGGCGCCGCTGTGGAACCTGCCTAACGCGGACACGCTCACGTTCGTGAGGTCAGCGACCTCGGTGGCAGCGAAGGTCGCGTCGGTCCGGCTGAGGGCGGTCCGTGAGGTCGATGCGCGGGGTACGGCGCTGGATGCTGGCGCGCCCTCGACGGCGGCGTGGATCCGCGACCACTGCCTGGAGCGCCCCGGGGTGGCGAAGCGGCTGGTCGGGCTGGCGCGTGCTCTCGACGAGCGGTACGCCGTGGCGCGCGATGCTCTCGCGCGTGGTGGGCTGACGTCGGACCAGGCACAGGTGATCGCCGCGGGGCTGGATGCGCTGCCGGAGTCAGTGGACGAGCCGACCCTGCTTGCTGCTGAGGCTGACCTGGTCGCCAACGCGGCTCGGCTGGACCCGGCCGAGCTGTCCGTCGCGTGCAAGGTCCTTGCCTCGATGCTGGACCCGGACGGGGAGAAGGCGTTCGCCGCCGAGGAGGCCAGGCTGCATGAGGGGCGTGGACTCTCGCTCACGCGGATGGACTCCGGGGCCTGGTTGATTCGCGGGCAGCTCGACCCCGAGACCGGGCAGGAGTGCTCGGTCGTACTCAGCGCCCTCTCCAAGCCGCGCCCGTCCACCGAGACCGGCCCTGACCCGAGAACTGCGGCGCAGCGGTTGGCAGACGGGTTCGCCGACATGGTGACGCTCGCCCACGCCAGCCCCAAGCTTCCGACGGCGGGCGGGGAGAGGCCGACCGTCAACGTGCTGATCCCGTACGCCACGTTGGTCGGCCTCGTCGGCCTCGCCGGCAGTGCACCGGCCACGTACGCCGACGGCACCATGCTCTCCGCCGAGACCGCGCGCCGGCTGGCCTGCGACGGGAAGATCCTGCCGATCGTCCTCGGCTCGGATTCCCAGCCCATGGATCTCGGCCGCACCACGTACGCCCCGACCGCCGCGCAGCGCAAGGCGGTCCTGATCCGTGACCACCACCGGTGCGGCACTCCCAGGTGCGGGGGGATGCCCCGGCACGTCCACCACATCGAGCACTGGTGCCACGGCGGCGAGACCTGCCTGGACAACCTGGTCGCGCTGTGCGGGCACTGCCACCGGCTGATCCACTCGACCAGCAGCCGCTGGACCATCACGGCGGTCGCCGGCGGCCGACCCGGCTTCACTCCCACTGGCCCCGCGCCTTAGCAGCGCGCGGGTTTGGGGCCCGCAGGTCTAGGACTCGTCCCGATTGAATTCTGCTCGCGGGCACGCTCCGCGACCGCACGCAGCTCGTCGCGAGACATGGGCGGGATGACCGTCTGCTCGGTCGACGGCGCGTCAGGCAGTGTCGGCACGAGGATCTCCAGGGTGTCGCCCTCAAGTACGCGTACCGGCGTGTCCCGGTTCAGGGTCTCGCCGCGGAAGAACGCGGGCGAACGCCACTGGGTGATGAACATCAGGACGACGCCGAGCAGCAGCGAGCCGACGGCGAGGATGAAGATGCCACCGGTGTCCCATCCGAACAGCGTGATGACCGTGCAGCTGTTGTCGGGGTTGGCATCGTCGAGAACCGTCTTGACGAGTGCCGCGAGCAGGATCAGCCCGCCGATCAAAGGCAGCACCACCCGGACCATGAGTTCCTTGAGGCGAGGCCGCCGCGGAGGTGAGCACCGCAAAGATCAGGAACTTATCCAGCCCGCTCGCGTCGGCCAGCAGGAAGTTCGCGCGGCAGGCTACTCCGCGCGGGCTCGTTGACCCGAGGATTCCGGGAGATCAGCCGGACTCCGCAGCGTCCGGGTGTCTTCGATGCCGTATCCCGCGCCACGGCGGTGCGGCGGTGAGGGTTCGGCGCCCTCGACCGGGCACCGGTCGTCCGGGCAGCTCTGCTCGTCGCACAGCCGGCACATGTACTCGCTGGTCAGCAGGGTGTCGGTCAGCGCGTCGAGCATCGCCCCGACCGCCTGGACGAGGACAGGCAGGGCCGCGTCGTCCACAGCCTCGATCGCCCGCCCGAGCACGGCCCGCCGCTCGGCCAGCACGGCGTGCGCGGCCTGCTCGCCCTCGTGGGTGAGCGAGAGCAGCCGGGTACGCCCGTCGGCGCCGGGGAAGCGCTCGACCAGCCCCGCGGACTCGAGCCGCTCGGACAGCTGGACCGCCCCCGGGTGGGAGATCCGCAGCCGGAGCGCGAGCTGGGTGATCGGGCGGTCGGGATACCAGAGCAGGGTGACCAGGGCGGCGGGCGCGTTGGCGCCGGAGCCGGCCGCCCGTTCGGTGCCGATGCCCACCCGGTCGCCAACGGTGAGCGCGAGCGTGCCGAGGATGTTCGCCGCGAAGTCCCGCTCAGACTGAGCGGCCGTCATGAGCGGGCCAGCACATCGACGAGCAGGTCGGCCAGCGCCGCGCCGTACTGCCGGTCCGGGTCCTTGTCCGGGTTGTAGCAACCGATCGACGCACCGACGAGGCCGGGCCCGCGTCCGAAGGGGCGCAACAGCTCCGCGAGCTGGTCGAGGTCGATGCCCCCTGGCATCAGGTAGTCCGTCGCCGGGAAGGCAGCCTCGTCCAGGACGTCGAGGTCCAGGTGCAGCCAGTACGGGATCCCGTTGCGGGCGAAGCCGTCACGGGTCGAGGTCCCGAGGCCGCCCGGGTCGGCCGCCACAGCCACCGGTCCGTGCACCGTGAGGCCCAGCAGGGCCGGCAGGTCACCGATGTCGGCGGCCTCGGTCTTGTCGCGGGCACCGAGCACGACGACGTCTGCCCCCGCCACGACCGGCATCGCGCCCATGGTGGCGAGCAGCCCGGGCCAGCCGATGCCCAGCAGCCCGGCCACGGGCATGTCGGCGGCCTCGCCTGTGGGCGAGGTGCGGTGGTCGTAGACGTCCACGTGCCCGTCCACGTACGCGAGCCCGAGCCGGCCGACCACGTCGCGCGCACCTGCGGCGGCGCCCATCAGGAGCGCGCAGCAACCGCCGAGCAGAAGGGGCCGCGCGCCGGTCGCCATCATCGTTGCGACGGCCGTGCGGATCGTGGTGGTCGTGGTTCCCACGCTGGGCCAGCCGACGAAGCCGCTCACCGGGTCACGGTCGGGCCCCACGATGCGTACGTCCAGGTCGCCGGCGTCCTCGGCTCCGAGCCGCTCGACGAGGCCGAGCGCGCGCAGGGCGCGCGGGCCGTGCTCGGTCCCGAAGAGCGGTCCGCCGACGGGTGCGGCCACGCTGTCGACAGGCACGCCCATCACGGTCCAACCAGTCCTGCGTCCATCGGCATCCATCGGCGCTCCCTGGCTCGGTCGGACAATCGGCCACGATATGTAAGCGGCTTATGCCATACCGTGCCCCCAGGAGTCCGGACGCGCAAGCCCGCGCGCCACCCAGAAGCTGGAGCCCCACAGATGCGCATCCTCATGGTCGGTGCCGGCGGTGTCGGCTCGGCCGCCGCCAAGATCGCCGCCCGCCGCAGGTTCTTCGACACTTTCGTGGTCACCGACTACGACCTGACGCGCGCCCAGCGGGTGGTCGACGAGCTCGGGGACCCGCGGTTCGTCGCCGGGCAGGTGGACGCATCCAGCGCCGACAGCGTCAGCCGGCTCGCTCGTGAGCACGGCGCCAGCCACGTCTTCAACGCGGTCGACCCGCGCTTCGTGATGCCGATCTTCGATGGAGCCTTCGCGGCTGGCGCCGACTACCTCGACATGGCGATGTCGCTGTCGTACCCGCACCCCGAGCGGCCGTACGAGGAGACCGGGATCAAGCTCGGCGACGCGCAGTTCGCCCAGTCGGCGAGGTGGGAGGAGGCTGGCCGGCTCTGCCTGGCCGGCATCGGCATCGAGCCCGGGCTGTCCGACGTGTTCGCCCGTTACGCGGCCGACGAGCTGTTCAGCGAGATCGACGAGCTGGGGGTACGCGACGGGGCCAACCTCGAGGTCTCGGGCTACACGTTCGCCCCCTCGTTCTCGATCTGGACAACGATCGAGGAGTGCCACAACCCGCCGGTCATCTTCGAGAAGGACCGAGGCTGGTTCACCACGGCACCGTTCTCCGAGCCGGAGACGTTCGTGTTCCCCGAGGGCATCGGCCCGGTCGAGTGCGTCAACGTCGAGCACGAGGAGGTGCTCCTGATGCCGCGCTGGGTGGACGCGAAGCGGGTCACCTTCAAGTACGGGCTGGGCGACGAGGTCATCAACGTGCTCCAGGTGCTGCACAAGCTCGGGCTGGACGCCACGGCCAAGGTCAAGGTCGGCGGGGTCGAGGTCTCACCCCGTGACGTGGTCGCCGCCTGCCTGCCCGACCCGGCCGGGCTCGGGGACAAGATGAGTGGCAAGACCTGCGCGGGCACGTGGGTCAAGGGCCTGGGCAAGGACGGCTCGCCGCGCGAGGTATACCTGTACCACGTGGTCGACAACGCCTGGTCGATGGCCGAGTACGGGTCGCAGGCTGTGGTCTGGCAGACCGCCATCAACCCGATCGTGGCCCTCGAGCTGCTGGCCGAAGGCACCTGGACCGGCGCGGGCGTGCTCGGCCCGGAAGCGTTGCCGCCCAAGCCTTTCCTCGCGAAGCTGGTCGAGTTCGGCTCCCCCTGGGGGATGGAGGAGCGCTAGCCCTCGGCGACGCCGGGCTGGGCCGAAACCGACGCGGGTTGGCTGGCCTCCGGGCCAACCTGCACCGGTTT
>JANMWN010000276.1:0-2500 GCA_031394045.1 Sporichthyaceae bacterium | reverse complement strand
CAGGGCGACGCTTGGTCTGGTCGCGTCGGCGGCGCTGGTTATTGCGACCGCCGCGTGCACAGAGGCCTCCGCTCCGCGCGTCACAACCAGCCACACCCCCACCCGCGTCGGAACTGCCGTCGTCCTACCGACCTCGAACTGGGAGCCGACGCAGCCAGCCATGGACGCACTTCTGTCCGGCACCCTGATGCTCGAACCGGACGGGTGCGTCGTCGTGCGCAACGGGGCCGTCGCCGCTGCGGTGATCTGGCCGCACGGCTTCTCGGGCAATCGGACCGCCGACGGGACGTTGGAGGTCCTCAACCCGAAAGGCAAGGTTGTCGCACGCATCGGACAGCACGTCTCGTACGGCGGCGGGTTCGACGTTGGGCGAGCCGTCCGCTGCGGGGTCGAGGACCGACCCGTGTACCTGGTCGAGGATGAACTGCCACCGCTCGCGGGAGGCTAACTAGACGCCCGCACCGACGTGCCGCTATGGGGCGGGTCCTCCGGCGTGTCATCCGGCATTCGCTGCACGCTGTGGCTGGCCAGATCCTCTTCGCGATGGCGTGACTCAGTGGGAGGGTGGGGGCACTCGGGTGCGTTTGATTGCAGCGGGAGTTCCTGGTGCCCACCTGACGCCCCGATCGGTGATCGCCTGGCGGGAAGGTTGCCTCGCACTATGACTGAGGATGCTCACATTCAACCTGTGACCCCTAGCGAGCGCGTCCATGTTCGGTCTCTGGCAGCGCCGTCGTCAAACGAACTGGCGGCCCTTGCAGCGCTCTTCGATCTCTACCGCGTCCACTACGGCCAGACCCCTGACGCCGCGGGGTCGGCCGGTTGGCTGGAGCAGAACCTCAGGTCCGGTCGCATGAATGGGTTCGTCGCGGATGACAACGACAGGTTCGTCGGCTTCGCCGTCACGGTTGAGATTCCGGCATCGCTGCGGCTCGCCCACTTCTGGCAGATTCGAGACTTGTTCGTCCTGCCGATGCACCGTCGCCGGGGCGTCGGTCATGCCCTTCTCGAATCCGTACGAGCGGCTGCAACGGCCTCGGGGGCGCTGCATGTGGCCTTGCAGACCGAAGAGCAGAACGATCCCGCACTCGCCCTCTACAGCGGGAGCGGTTACGTCCCTATGAGTGGCTACCGCACCCTGGTGCTGCCCATCGACTAGGCACACGGATGTGCCGTGTGGTGCGGGTTCCGTGCCGCCCGAAAGGTTCGCTATTGCGGCAAGTCGGGTCCGAAGCGGCAGGGCGGGTCAGCTAGCTTCGATGTAGCGGCGGATCGCATCGCGGACGACATCGCTGACGTTGCGGTGACCCTGGTCGGCGATGCGGCGGATCGCCTGGTAGGTCTGGTCGTCGACGCGAAGGTCCACTCGGTTGGAGTGCCCAGTTCGGCCGGACAGCGACGGCCGCCCGGCGTGGCGTCGAACCAACGTCTCCGCGTCGAAGCCTGCCTCGGCCTCCTCCAGGAGAGCATGATCCGCGTCGCCGTTGAGAGTCGTCCCCGACTTCGTCGCCGTGGCGCCAGGTGTCCGCTTCACTGCAGCCATCTCTTCGCCTCCTCGGACAAGTTCTCGTAGCTTCCGCGCATCGACATCGCGTGGATCACTCGGAGCCTTCCGTCGGACATCTCGACGCCGACCACCTCGAGGCGGATGTCTTTCTCGTCGGCGCCCACGAACAGCAGTGCTTCGTCGGGTCACAGCGGCGGCGTTGCCGGCCGGACAAAGAACAACCCTGCGTGGGCGACCACGTACCTCACCTGAGACCGAGTCACCCGATGCTTCCGGGCACCGGCGGTCCAAGAGAACCCCACGTACTCCACCGGCGCTATTGTGTCGGACAGAACCTATGTGTGTCCAGTGCGCCGCTCGCTGACCCGGGCTCCACCTGTCTGACAACCCCGAGGAGCAACGAGCGGCCGTGAAGCTGTCACCCGACCCGACTTTTGGCGCGATGTCGATGACCGCAGCGTCACCGTGGGTCCTGCTACCAAGATCAGCGTGGGCTAAACGTGGGCTATGTGAGGCTCAAAGAGGGGCAGAATCGGCTTCAAGGGGCGACCAACGGAGTAAGCAGGGACGGCAAGAAATCGTTGTGGGATAGAGCTTTTCAGGGGGAGCGGGTGACGAGAATCGAACTCGCACTGTCAGCTTGGGAAGCTGATGTTCTGCCATTGAACTACACCCGCGTGCGCCGTACGGGGACGGTGCGCGGGCCTACTCTAACGGCATGGCCGCCTCGTCCGCGAAGAGATCGGGCGGCGAACCGGCACCCCTGCAGCAGCTGCTGACGACCACGTCTGGCGGCTTCGGCACGCAGCTCACCGTGGTCAAGGCCGCGGCGTCGGCGTCGCTGGCCTTCGCGATCTCCGACCACCTCGGACCGACCCGGTTCGCCTCGCTCGGCGCCGTCGTGGCGGTGTTCACGGTGCAGAGCAGCATCGTCAGCACCCTGGGCCAAGGCCTCCAGCGGGTCCTCGGCAACGTGCTCGGCGTGGGGATCGC
>JANMWN010000249.1:0-11610 GCA_031394045.1 Sporichthyaceae bacterium | reverse complement strand
CCGAGCCGGCGGGTCGGCGGGGGCAACCAGCAGGTCGCGCACCGGCTCGCTGCGGCGCTGGGCGACGCGGTCAGGCTCGGGCACGTGGTCGAGCGGGTCGAGCCCGTCGAGTCAGGGGTCCGCGTGCAGGGCAGGGCCGCGGGTCAGCGGTTCGAGATGTCGGCCGATGCGTGCGTCGTGGCCGTACCCATGCCGCACGCCCGTCGGCTCCTGGCTCCGATCGCGGGGGCGCAGCTCGCGCTCGAAGCCCTCGACCGGCTGCAGCAGGGGCACGCCGCCAAGCTGCACGTGCCGTTGCTCGCGGACGCGCCAGCGGGTGCGGTCCTGGACGTGCCGGGGCGGTGGTGGAGCTGGACGGCCACCGACTGTGCAGAGTCGGTGGCACCGGTCGTCAACTGCTTCGCCGGCTCGCCCGAGGGGTTGGCCGCGCTGGGGGTCGACGACGGGCCGGGCCGGTGGGCGTCGCGTCTGGCCGACCGTCGCCCCGAGCTGCGCCTCGACCTCGGCCGGGCGCTGCTGTCGACCTGGGACGACGACCCGTGGGCGCTGGGCGCGTACAGCTACGCACCGGTCGGTGCGTGGCCGCACGGAGAGCCGGACGAGCTCGCACCGGCGGCCAGGGCTTTCGACGGCGTCGTGCTCGCGGGGGAGTGGACCGCAGGCCCCTGGTACGGGCTGATGGAAGGCGCGCTACGCAGTGGCGAACGCGCCGCCGCCGACGTCCTTCGCGCCTGACTGAGCCTCGACGCGTGCGGCGTGCTCGACAAGGAGCTCGGCGAACCGGGCGGGGTCGTGGCGGAACGGTTCGTGCCCGGCCCCGGGGAAGACGACCAGCCGTGCGGTCGGCAGCAGCTCGGTCGCGCGCTCCCCGTGGGCCATCGGGATGATCGGGTCGCGGTCGCCCCAGATCAGCAGGGTGGGCAGGTGCGACGCGGCCGGCAGCTTGCTCACGGCCGAGACGCGCTGGCCGGAGATGTCGACGACCCCGCGCAGGGTCGCGAGGAACGCGGTACGTGTCGCGGGGTCGGCCAGCTCGCCCAGCGTCGCCAGCGAGTCCTCCGAGAGCAGGGTGTCGCCGCCGCGCAGGAAGCCGAGCACGCGCCCGACCGCGGCCACCGCCCCCAAGGTGCGCGGGTGCGTGACCAGCGGCAGCACCAGCTCGGCGCCGGGCAGGGAAGCCGCGCGCAGCAAGGGGAAGGCCTCACGACCGAGCCCGCCGCTGGCCACCAGCACGAGCCCCTCGCACCGACCGGGGAACTGGTACGCGAACTGCATCGCGATGCCGCCGCCGAGGGAGTGCCCGACGATGACCGCGCGCTCCTGCCCGAGGTGATCGAGCAGGTCGCGGACGGTGCTGGCCAGGGCGCCGAGGCTGTAGTCCCCGCGGTCCTTGCTCGACGCGCCGTGCCCGGGCAGGTCGAGGGTGAGCACGTTGGCGCCGGCTGCGGCCAGGTGCGGCAGGACCGGGTCCCAGGTCGCGCTGTTGCTGGCCACGCCGTGCACCAGGACCAGGAGCGGACTGAGCGGGTTGGACCCCTTGAGCCGCCGGTACGCGATCCGCTGCCCGTGCAGGCTCGCCTCGCCCTTGCGGCCGCTGTGCTGGCCGACTGCTGGCTTCGCTGCCTGGGGCGATGCCTGGGTCGACGTCACCATCTGTGGACTCCTTCGCTGCCGGCGACCTACTCGTGAGTAACCTACGCTACCGTAGGTTAGACGGGCAGCGGAACAGGCACAGCCGGCGGTGAGGTCCAGGATCAGGCCACCGGCGCGATGTCGAGCGTGGACATGCTCGCGCACCTGGTCGAGAACCAGATCCTCTATCGCGAGGCCTACCTCGAGCCCGGGCAGCGCGAGCGGCACGGGTACCGGCTGACGGCCAGGGGCATCGACCTGCACCCGGTGCTGCTGGCGCTGATGACCTGGGGCGACACCTATGCCGCCGACCCCGAGGGGGTACCGCTGGAGATCCATCACCGCGACTGCGGCGCCCCGGCGTTCCTGGAGCTGCGCTGCTCCGCCGGGCACGGCCAGCTCACCGCGCGGGACGTACGCCCGACGCCCGGGCCGGGCGCCCGGCTCAGGGCGTGAGGTAGCCGAGCACGTCCACCAGGACGTCGACGGTTCCGGCGCCCCCGGCGGACACGATGACCGTGCCGGTGGGGCTGAGCTGGGCCACCACGAGGTTCGACGTGGTCCGCCCGCCGGCGAAGTTGAGGTCAGACGTCGTCGTCGACGCGACCGGGCCGACCGAGAGGAACCCGGAGGTGGCCGGCGAGACAGCCGTGAGGTTGAGCACCACGGCGGTCGCACCGGCCGGGACCTGCGATCCGCTCACGCCGGCGACCGAGACGGTTCGGGTCCCGCCGACCGCCAGCCTCCCGAGGCCGCCGACCGTACGGGTGTCGAGCATGCGGGCCGGCCCGATGGGGTCGTACGAGCTGCCAGAGGTACCCGCGAGGAAGTAGCCCTGGACGTCGACGATCACCTGGGTCGCGGTGCTCCCGCCGTTGGTCAGGGTGATGGTTCCGGTGCCGCTGAGCTGGGACACCACCAGGTTGGCGACAGTCTGGTGCGGCGCGAAGTTCAGGCTGGACGCGGTGGTCGACGCGGCCGGCCCTGCCGTGAGGAAGCCGGCGGCCGCGGGCGCGACGGCCGCCACGTTGACCACGACGGCGGTAGCTCCCACCGGGACCCCGGCCGCCCCGGTCACCTGCACCGAGGCCGAGCCGTGCGCGGGCAGTGCGGCCGCGATCCCCTGACCGACCCGGGTGTCGACCAGCCGGCTGCCGGTGACGGGGAGGTACGTGCTGCCCGTGCTGTCCGGAGTGAGGTACCCCTCGACGTCGGCGAGCACCTGCACCCCGCCGGGTCCGCCGTTGTTGATGGTGACCGTGCCGGTCGGGCTGAGCTGCGCGACGACGAGGGTGGCGGTGCTGCCACCGGGTGCGAAGCTGACGTTGGACGTGGTCGTCGAGGCGACCGGTCCGACCGACAGGTAGCCGACCGAGGCCGGGGTGACGGCGGTCATGTTGAGCACGACTGCGGTCGCGCCTGCGGGAACGGGCGACCCCACCGCTCCGGCCACCGCGATGGTCACGGCGCCGTGCCCGGCGAGCGGGCCGTGGAACCCGAGGCTGCTGCGGGAGTCGACGATGCGGGTGGGCGGCGCCGGGTGGAACGACCCGGGCAGCGGCACGGCGACGCTGGCGGTCACCGGCAGGGACACGTTGTTCGACTTGTCCTTCGCGGTGACGGTCAACGTGTACGTGGTCCCGGGAACCCCGACCATGGTCAGGCTGGTGGCCGTGGTGCTCGCCGTCGTGTAGTCGACCGTGGTGCCGTGCGCGACGGTGACGGCGTACCCGGCCAGGCCCGTGCTCGGCGCCGCGTCGGTGGCCGACCACCGGAACGTCGCTCCCGGGCCGGCCGAGGCCTTGACCACCGGGGCCACCATGTCGGACAGCGGCCACGCGTACGTCATCGACGGAGACAGCGTCCCGAGGAGCGAGCGCAGCTGGCTGCCGGTGTAGGTGTGCGCGACGTTGACGCCGCCCGCGACCCCGGTGACGGTGACGCCGGACAGGCGCGCGGACGACCCCCACGGGCCGACCGTGACGCCGGTGATCGTGGTCAGCCCGAAGATCGCGGCCACCTGGGCCTTGGAGAATCCCTTGACCCACGAACGGTTCGGGTTGTCCGACGCGAGGTCCCACACGCTGTCGTCGACGGGTACGAGATAGCTGGCACCCGAGCCGCCCCAGACGTACCGGGCGTCCTCGCTGCGGCCGCCGTGGCTCGAGGTGTAGACCGCGGTGATCGTCGAGTTCGTCGAGTCGAGGACGAGCTGTCCGGTCGTGGCCTCGACGGCGTTGTGCCAGTGCAGGCCGTACTGCGCGTCCTGCAGCTCCTTGGCGTAGCCGGTGTAGTTCTGCGAGGCGGGCGTGGTCCCGATGACGTACGCACCCGACGTGGCGTTCCAGTACCCGTTGACGAGGTACGTGCGCGCCGCGATGGCCTGCGCCTGGAGCGACGCATCCGGCCAGCTGACGGGCACCTCGGCCAAGCCCCACAAGTACTTCTGGACTCCGGAGACCGACCCGGTGGGCACGATGACCTGCCAGATCTTCATGCCGCCGGCGCCGCTGACGAACCGGGTGTAGTCCCACTTGAGCTGTAGGTCGGTGGCGAGCACGGCGCCCCCCGCGCCGCCAAAGCTGCGTACCCGCGCGATGTTGGTGCCCGGCTGGGACCCGGCGGCCTTCTCGAGCGCCCGCAGCTCGCCGTTGACGCCGATCCAGAAGACGACCTTGCCCTTGTCGTCGACCAGGTTCTCGCCGCCCTGGGTCGCCCGCACGACGTGCCACACGGTGCCTAGCGGCTGGATCGCCGAGACACCGGCGGCGACGGCGGTCCAGGTGATCGACCCCTCCTGCGCCGTGAGGTCGGCGTGCCCGAGCGGGTCGGTGTTGAGCAGCGTGAGCATCACGTTGGGCTGCAGGGCTTGCGCGGCGATGTGGGTGCCCTTGTAGTACGTCGTGAGGATCTGGGCCGCTGTGCAGCCGAGCTTGGCGGCACCCTCGGCGCCGTACTGGCTCATGCCCAGGTTGTGGCCGTAGCCGCGTCCGTACGCCACGAACTGCGCGCCGACGGGGTTCGGGGCGTTGGGGATCGAGGCACCACCGGGCGCCGGGCAGGTCGCGGCGGAGGCGGTGGTGACCACCCCCTGCAGCCCGGCGGCGAGCAACGTCGTGGCGGCGGTCGCCGCCAGCACCCGACGCAGGGTCAGGCGCCTCACTGGTAGTAACCCAGCACGTCGACCAGCACGTTGGTGTTCCCCATCGCGTTGTTGATCAGGATGCGTCCGTTGGCCGCCACCGCGATCACGGCGACGTTGGCGCGTACGTCCGATGCTGCCACGCGCAGGAACGCGCCGCCGGGCTGGGCGGTCGTTCCGTCGTACGGCCAGCCGATCAGGCTGGTCGAGGCAGTGGGGGTGACGCCGGTCAGGTTGACCAGGACCGCCGAGACACCGAGCGGTACGCCGGTGCTGCCGCCGGCGACGGTGACCGCGCGGGTGTACCCGGCCGGCAGGGGGCCACCGGTGGTCCGCGTGTCGAGCACCCGGCCGGCCGCGATCGCGGTGAACCGGCCGCCGGCCTTGACGGCGTGCGCTGTGTTGATCCCGATCACGTCGATGGCCGCGTCGACGGCGGGCCCGACGTTGCGCAGCACCAGCTTTCCGCCCACCACCTGCACCACGACGCTCGTGTCCATGGTCGGGCCGCCCGGGTAGTTGAGGGTCGAGGTGCCCGGCCAGGTCGTGCCGCCGGGATAGACCGCGAGGTAGCCGCCGGCGGACGGGGTGTACACCGTGAGGTTGGCGACCACGGAGGTGATCGACGACGCCGGGACGCCTGCGATGGACGGCAGCGACAAGGTGCGTGCCTCGCCCCCGGCCAGCCGGCCGTTCCCCGGGGTCCGCGTGTCGTAGATGCGGGTGAGGGGCACCGGCGTGAGCTCGGCGCCGGCGCCCGCCGAGGCCGCGCCGTATCCGAGGACGTCGATCAGGACCTGCTGGACGCCCGCAGAGGTCCCGATGCTGATGGTCCCGTCGGTGCCGACCGGCGCCGCGACCAGCGCGGCCCGCGTCTGCCCGCCGGCGAAGTTGAGGTTGGACGTCGGGGGCGCGCCCGTCCCGCCCGCGTAGACCCTGACGTAGCTCGGTGCGGTGGCGCACGTGGCGGTGACGGTGAGGAACACCGAGGTCACACCTGATGCGGGGATGCCGCCCTTGCCGAGGACCTTGAGGTCGATCCGCCCATTCGCACCGGTGGCGTACACGCCGGTACGTGTGTCGAGGATCCGGACCGGCGGTACGGCGACGAAGCCGCCGTCGCCGGTGATCGAGCTGCCAGGGACCGCCGCTGCCGGGGGCGGCGCGCCGACGGAGTACACCGCGTTCCAGGGCAGAGCTGTCCCCTTGGTCGTGGACGCGCTGGTGAGCGTAAGGCGGTACGGGCCAGGTGGCACCCACGCTCCGCCCGAGGTCTTGCCGTTCCACCCGGTGCTGACCGGCGCCGTCCGGGTCGCCGTGCCGGTGGGCAGGTTGCCGACCGTGCCGCCGCGGCAGATGTCCGTGACGACCCCGGCCCAGGTCTGGGTGGCGATGACACCCGAGCTGATCGTCGGGCCGGCCGCCTGGTAGCCGCCGGAGCCGGCCGAGAGCGCCGGGCCGACCAGGCCGACCGCGAGGAATGCCTCGGCCTGCGCCCGGATCGTCGGGAGCGACGGGTAGAGCAGGTTGCCCGGGCAGGCGGTCGCGTCGACGTCACGATGCCCGGAGATGGTCGGCGTCGTGACCAGCTGTCCGGCCGGGTGGTGCAGGTTGGTGCCGGTGATGCCGCTCGAGGTCAGGACGGCATTGCTCTGCGGCTCGCGGTAGGACAGGCCCAGCTTCCACGCCATCACCCGGGCGATCGACGTGGTCATCGCCGCCGGGGGGCGCAGGCCACCGGAGCAGGTGGTGTCGAAGCAGCCGAGCGCCGCGACCGCGAAGCTCTGGTTGTTGAAGCCGGCGGTGTGCGCGCCGATCACGGGCAGCGTGATGCCGCCGGCCCGGCCCTCGTAGAGGGTGCCGTACTTGTCGACCAGGAAGTTGTAGGCGATGTCCGACCAGCCCAGGCCCTTGGTGTCGTACGCGTAGATGGCGCGGATCTGGGCCGCCGCACCGGCGGTGCCCGTGTACGCGTTCGACGAGACGGTGTGGTGGACGAACCCGACCTTGATGGTGTCCGAGTAGCCCGCGAAGCCGTTGCGCAACGACTCGTCGGCGCCCCACTGGGCGCGGGACACGATCGTCGGCTGCGTGACGCCGGCGACCGCGGACGAGGCCGGGTCGGCCGCACCGATCTGGGCGTCCGCGGAGGACGTACCCGGGTCGACCAGCTCGAGCCGGAGGTCGGACGGGGCGAGGCCGGTCGCGGTGTCGACTCGTACCTGTATGCCATCGCTCGGGCCGGTCACGAGCGGCTCTGTGCCGTCGCGGCCCTGCTTGGCGTCCACGCTCCCGAGGTCGGGTCCGATGTCGCTGACGGACAGCGGCTCCCAAGCGCCCCAGGGCTGCCCGGCCGGGCGGATCCGTACGCTGGCGCTGAACCCGGCAGTGCTCGCCGCGCTCGCCTTCCCGCTCCAGGTCAGCCCGATCAGCTGGTACGCGGCGGTGGACAGCTCGGGGGTGAGGACCGCAGGCCTGCGAACCGCCCTCGCGACCGACCCGGTCGGGCTCGACGTGCTTGAGGTGTTCGCCGCCTGCAGGCTCGCCAGGGCTGCGGCGTCGACGCCGCTGAGCGGCGCCGAGATCACGTGAGGGGCGACGGCGTGCGGCTGCACCCGGCCCGGCGTGAGTACCGGGAGCACGATCAGAGCGGGGACGAGAGCGACGACGAACAGTGCCGGAACGGTTTTTCGCATGTGACCTGAACTCTCTGGGGGGGAAGGCCCCTGCAGGGAGAAGAGGTGGGACGCAGGAGCCGCAGAGCGGGGCATCGATCGTATGGAAACGTAACAGAACGGGCGCTAACGACACGTCCGCGACAACTGGGTATCGGCGTCCGACCGGGTCGAGTGAACCCCCCGCTCAGGTACCTTGTGGCCCGTGAGCGGCCGCCCCTCTCCCGCCGCCCAGCCGGTCGTCATCCTGATGACCAGCAACGGCGCCGGCATGGGTCACCTGGCCCGCCTCGCCGCTGTAGCAGGAGCCGCCGGTGCTGGGGGTGCTCCTGGTGCTGGGTTCGCGCCGCTGCTCCTGTCGATGTCCACCGCGCTGCCCACGGTCGCCGCGGCGAGCGGGCTGCCAGCCGAGTACTGCCCAGGCCCGGCGCGGCAGTGGCTGCGCACCGACGTCTGGCACCACTACCTCGAACGCCGGCTGGTCGCGCTCGTCCGCGAGTCCGGCGCCACGGCACTGGTGTTCGACGGGACGTCCCCGTACCCAGGGCTGCTCGCGGCCCGCCGGGCGCTGCCGGACCTGCGCCTGGTCTGGTCCCGACGCGGGCTCTGGCGGGCCGACGCCAGCCGGGCCCCCCTGCGGACCACCGCATACTTCGACCTCGTCGTCGAGCCCGGCGACCTCGCCGGCCCGGCCGACCACGGCCCTACCGCGGGGCTGGCCGGGACCACGCACGTCGGGCCGGTCACGCTGCTGGAGACCGAGCCGCTGCTCGGGCGGGCGCGGGCGCGGGCCGAGCTGGGGCTCGACCCCGACCGACCCGCGCTGCTGGTCAGCCTCGGCGCCGGCAGCATCAACGACCCGAGGGCAGCGATGTCCGCGGCGGTGAGCACGGCCCTGGCCGCGCCGGACTGGCAGGTCGCCCTGACCAAGGCGCCGATCGCCTGGCGGGAGCTGCCGGACGAGGTCCGGGCGCGGGTCACGGTGCTCGACGGGGTCTACCCGCTGGCCAGCTACCTCGCTGCCTTCGACGCAGCGGTGGGCGCGGCCGGGTACAACGGCGTCCACGAGCTGCTGCTGTCGGGCCTGCCGACACTGCTCGTACCGAACACGGCGACCTCGACCGACGACCAGGTGACCCGAGCGGCGTACGTGGCCGAGCAGGGCTGGGCCCTGGTCGCGGCCGAGGACGATGTCGCGGCCGTCGTCGCCGGCGTACGCGAGCTGCTCAGCGCGGCTGGCCGCGAGGCCCTGACGGCCGCGACCGCCCGGCTCGCGCGGCCGACCGGCGCAGGCCAGACCGCAGCCCTCGTGGGTGCGCTGGCAGCCAGCGGTGAGCGGCGCGAGCTGCCCCGTGACAGCTACCAGCCGGTGCGGTCGGCCGCCGCCGTGGTCCGACGGGCGGTGGGGGAGAGCGCCTGGGAGAAGGCCCGGCGGCTGGCCGGTGGCCCGGCGCGGCAGCTCGGGCCCGGACCGCTGCCCGTGGTCGAGACCGAAGGGGACATACCGGCCGGGTTCCGGCGGCTCCTGGTCACCCGCGACCTTGCTGAGGTGTCTACCACCGCGGACGTCGCTGTCGAGCACGTCCTGGCCGGGGGCTCGGTCGCCTACCTGCGCGCGCGCCGCGGCATCATCGCGTCGTCGTACCCTGGGAGCGCCCGCGACCGGTCGGGCGACGGATCGGGCCGACGAGCGAGCAAGGGGACAGCGTGAGCGAGCAGCTGGTCGTCATCGGGCTCGGCTACGTCGGCCTCCCGCTCACCCAGGAGGCGACCCGGGCCGGCCTTGCCGTGGTCGGGCTCGACACGTCCGCGCGGGTCGTCGACCTGCTCAACAGCGGGCGCTCGCACGTGGACGACCTCAGCGACGAGCAGGTCGCGGCGATGGTGGCGCAGGGCTTCCGGGCCACGACGGACGAGGGCGTGCTCGCGACCGCCGACGCCGTCGTCATCTGCGTACCCACCCCGCTCTCTAGCGAGGGCGGGCCCGACCTCAGCGCGGTCGAGTCGGCCGTCCGCGCGGTCGCCCGGCACCTGCGCCCAGGGATGCTCGTGGTCCTGGAGTCGACGACGTTCCCCGGCACGACCGACGAGATCGTGCGGCCCATCCTCGAGGCCGGCGGACTGGTTGCCGGTCGCGACTTCCACCTCGCGTTCAGCCCCGAGCGCATCGACCCCGGCAACGCGCGCTACGGGCTGCGCAACACGCCCAAGGTGGTCGGCGGCTGCACCCCTGCGTGCACCGAGGCGGCGGCCGCGTTCTACGGCAAGTTCGTCGACACCGTGGTCCGCACGACCGGGACCCGCGAGGCCGAGATGGCCAAGCTGCTCGAGAACACCTACCGCCACGTGAACATTGCGCTGATCAACGAGATGGCCGTCTTCTGCAAGGAGCTCGGAATCAACCTCTGGGACGTGATCGACGCGGCGGCCACCAAGCCGTTCGGCTTCCAGCCGTTCTACCCGGGTCCGGGCGTCGGCGGGCACTGCATCCCCATCGACCCCAACTACCTGTCGTACAAGGTGCGCGCAGACCTGGGCTACCCGTTCCGCATGGTCGAGCTGTCGCAGGAGATCAACGACTCCATGCCGGTGTACGTCGCCGGCCGGGTCGAGCGGCTGCTCGCCGATGCGGGCGTCGGGATCTCGGGCGCGACCGTGCTGCTGCTCGGGGTCACGTACAAGGCCGACATCGGCGACAGCCGCGAGTCCCCGACACTGCCGCTGGCCGAGTCCCTGCGCGACCGCGGCGCCAACGTGGTCTTCCACGACCCGTACTTCCCGACCTGGACCGTGCAGGGCGAGGTGCTGGAGCGGGTGCCCGACCTCGACGAGGCGCTGCGCAAGAGCGACGTCACCGTGCTCGTGCAGGCCCACTCCAGCTACGACCTGGCGGCACTGGCGGCCACGGCGCAGCGGCTGTTCGACACCCGCGGCAAGGTGAGCGACCAGGGCGTCGAGCGCCTGTGACCGGCCGGCACCTGCGGGTGCTCGTCGTCACGATCGTGCACAACCCGCAGGACGCCCGCATCCTGCACCGCGAGATCGCCGCGATCCGGGCGGCGGGGCACGACGTCACGTACGCCGCGCCGTTCGAGGCGTACGGCTCGCCTCGGCCTGCGGGGATGCGCACCTTGGACCTGCCGCGCGCCGTCGGTCGGCACCGGCTCCGCGCCATCCGGAGGGCGCGCCGGTTGCTGCGGATGGAGTCCGGTGCCCACGACCTCGTGCTGCTGCACGACCCGGAGCTGCTCGCGGCGTGCAACTGGGTGCACAAGCCGGTGGTCTGGGACGTCCACGAGGACACCGCTGCCGCCGTGACGCTGAAGCCCTGGCTGCCGGCCCCCGCCCGACGGCCGGTCGCCGCCGTCTTCCGCCTGGTCGAGCGGTCCGCGGAGCGCCGCCGCCACCTGCTGCTGGCCGAGGATGGGTACGCGGTGCGCTTCGCGGGCGAGCACCCCGTCGTACCCAACAGCACGTACGTGCCCGCCACCGTGCAGTCGCCCGGCACCGACCGGGTCGTGTATGTCGGCGCCCTGACCAGGGCTCGCGGGGCGCTCGACATGATCGAGGTCGGCCGCCGGCTCGCCGGCTCGGGCATCACGGTGCACCTGGTCGGCGGGGCTGACGGGCAGGTGGGTCCGGCGCTGGCCGCTGCGCAGGAGGCAGGCCACGTGGTGTGGCACGGCTTCGTCCCCAACGACGAGGCGATGCTCCAGCTCTCCGGCGCACTGGCTGGGCTCTCGCTGCTGCACGACGAGGCCAACTACCGGCACTCGCGGCCGACCAAGGTGATCGAGTACATGGCTCACGGCGTACCCGTGATCACCACGCCGACCCCGCCGGCCGTCCAGCTGGTCGAGTCTGCCGGGTCTGGGGTGGTCGTACCGTTCGAGGACCCGGACGCGGTGGTGGCCGCCGTGCGCGCGCTAGCCGCCGACCCTGCCCGGGCCGCTGCCCTTGCTGCCGCAGGGCATGCCGCGGCGCTGCGCGACCACGACTGGAACCGCGACGGAGCCGCGTTCGTCCGTCAGCTCGAGGCCTGGGCCGGCCCCGGCTCCACCTGACCCCATTTCCCCGTCGATATTTAGAGATAACAGGACGACACGCCCTACGGCCCAGTGATCGATCAAGATCGACTCGGAAGACGGGCCGGGACGACGG
>JANMWN010000239.1:0-9196 GCA_031394045.1 Sporichthyaceae bacterium | reverse complement strand
CCGAGCCGGGGTCGGCCATGCTGCCGCCGTTGCGGGTCATGGCGACGCGTACCTCGGAGGCGGCGCGGTTGCGGTTGTCGGTAAGGCACTCGATGAGCACCGCGACACCGGCCGGGCCGTAACCCTCGTACATGATCGTCTGCCAGTCCGCGCCCCCGGACTCCGCGCCGGACCCCCGCTTGAGAGCCCGCTCGATGTTGTCGAGAGGAACCGAGTTCTTGCGCGCCTTGACCATGGCGTCGTACAGGGTGGGGTTGCCGTCAGGGTCACCCCCTCCGGTCCGCGCCGCCACCTCGATGTTCTTGATCAGCTTGGCGAAGAGCTTGCCCCGCTTGGCATCGATCACGGCCTTCTTGTGCTTGGTCGTGGCCCACTTGGAGTGGCCGCTCATGCCTTCCCCTTCACGATCTGTACGAAGAGCTGGTGCACCCGCGAATCCCCCGTCAGCTCGGGGTGGAACGAGGTGGCCAGCAAGTGGCCCTGCCGAACCGCGACGATCCTAGTCTCGGCGGTCGCCAGCACCTGGACCTCGGGACCGACCGACTCGACCCAGGGCGCGCGGATGAACACCGCGTGAACCGGCTCGTCGCCGAGTCCCTCGAACGCGAGGTCGGCCTCGAACGAGTCGACCTGCCGGCCAAAAGCGTTGCGCCGCACGGTCATGTCGATGCCGCCGACCGTCTCCTGGTCTGGCCGACCGTCCAGGATCCGGTCGGCCAGCATGATCATGCCGGCGCAGGAGCCGTACGCCGGCAGCCCCGAACGCACAGCCGCCCGCAGCGGCTCCAGCAGCTCGAACACGACCGCGAGCTTGGACATGGTGGTCGACTCGCCGCCGGGCAGGACCAGCCCGTCGAGCCCCTCGAGCTCGGAGGGACGGCGTACGGGTACGGCCCGCGCACCTGAGGCCTCGAGCGCGACCACGTGCTCGCGTACATCCCCCTGCAGGGCGAAGACGCCGACGACCGGCGCCGCCGAGGCTGGACGCAGGCTCACCAGCCGCGACCGGCGAACCGCTCGCTCTCGGGCAGCGTCGAGATGTTGATGCCGACCATGGCCTCGCCCAGGCCGCGGGACACCTTGGCGATGACGTCGGGGTCGTCGAAGAACGTGGTGGCCTTGACGATCGCCTCGGCCCGCTTGGCGGGGTCGCCGGACTTGAAGATGCCGGACCCGACGAACACGCCCTCGGCGCCCAGCTGCATCATCATCGCGGCGTCAGCGGGGGTGGCGATGCCGCCGGCGGTGAACAGGACGACAGGCAGCTTGCCGGTCTCGGCGATCTCACGGATCAGCTCGACCGGGGCCCGGTGCTCCTTGGCTGCGGCGTACAGCTCGGTCTCGTCCATGGTGGTGAGCCTGCGGATGTCGCCGCGGATCTGCCGCATGTGCCGGGTGGCCTCGACGACGTTGCCGGTGCCCGCCTCGCCCTTGGAGCGGATCATCGCGGCGCCCTCGCTGATCCGGCGCAGCGCCTCGCCGAGGTTGGTGGCCCCGCACACGAACGGCACGGTGAACGACCACTTGTCGATGTGGTGGCTCTCGTCGGGGGGGGTGAGCACCTCGGACTCGTCGATGTAGTCGACGCCCAGGCTCTGCAGCACCTGCGCCTCGACCATATGACCGATCCGGGCCTTGGCCATGACTGGGATGGACACGGCGGCCACGATGCCGTCGATCATGTCCGGGTCTGACATCCGTGCAACGCCGCCGTCCCGCCGGATGTCCGCGGGTACGCGCTCAAGCGCCATCACGGCCACTGCGCCCGCGTCCTCGGCGATCTTGGCCTGCTCCGGGTTGATCACGTCCATGATCACGCCACCCTTGAGCATCTCGGCCATGCCGCGCTTGACGCGCGCGGTGCCGGTCGCGGCGTGGCTGGTCGCCTGGGGACTCTCGGGCTGCGGGCTGGTGCTGGTGCTGGACACGGCTGACCTCGCGTGGACGGTTTGTCAAGGCGCCGGGATCAGCGCCACGCGCCGGAGGACGCGCATTACCATCGTACGGCGAAGGCCCCCCAGGTCGCTGCCCGGCTTGGACAACCCGGCCGGTGCGACGCACCTATCTGGCCAACTACTTGAGGACGGCAGGGTTGTTCTTGTTGATGAGCAGAACCCAGATCTGCCCGGCCGCGAGGGGGAACACCTGCCCGTTCACCATCCAGGTCGTGCCCGAGGTGGCCGAGCGCCGCGACCAGGTCGCGTTGTACGCGAACCCGTTGCGCATGATCAGCGCGGTGCCCGAACCGACGCTGCGCGACAGGGGTGTGTAGTTGTTGTTGACGTCGTGGTAGATCGACCGGGTCACCGTGACGTACTGGACGATCACGGTCGTGCCGCCGAGCTGGCCGCCCTCGGCCGCCATCGCCCTCTTGCCGTTCATCGCGGCCAGCCAGCGGCCGCTGCCGGCGTCCCAGGTGAACGATGCCGTCGTCGCCGGGAAGCTCGCCGAGACGGTCGTCACCGGCCGCCCGCCGGCGGGCACCGCGTCGCGGAAGGTGAACCCGACGTTCACGGCGTGCGCGGCGTTGGGCGCGCGCTTGAACAGCACCAGCGGGTCGGCGAACAGGTTGTCCGGCGCAGACCAGAGCCGGTTGTCGCGACGGTAGCCCTGGCCACCGGTGTCGTCGCTCACGTTGTAGAGGTACGCAGCCTTGAGCACCGGCAGCATCTTGGACTGGGCACCCGAGTAGGCGAACGCGATCTTGCCGTACTGCCGGAGCAGCTCGAGGTCCGAGATCCGGGCGCTGCGGATCGGCCCGACGGTCTTGGGGATCTGCGAGGAGAACACGATGGCGTAGCGCGACAGCCCGCCCTCCACCTGCTCGAGGTAGACGACGTCGGCGGACTTGATCCCGTAGTGCGGGTTGCTCTTGGCCGTGTTGTCCATCTTGACGACCAGCACCGGGCCGTCCTTGCCCCCGATCCGTCCCGAGAGCAGCGACCGCACGACGGTGGGCGTCGGCGTGAGTGTCGGTGTCGGCGAAGCGCTCTGCGCTGAGGGCGAGACCGAGCCGGGGGACGCAGCGGGCGCGGAGCTGCTGGTGCAGGCCGCGAGTCCGAGAGCCGCGACCACCCCTGCGGCTAGGACGACCCGACGGCTGCGCGTTGACCTGCACCTGGACATCGACACGGGCATGGACATCGAGGGGGCGAGGGGCACGGAGGTGATCCTAAACGGCCCGATCCTGCTCAGGCCGCCACCCCCAGGCTCTGGGGCGGGTGGTCGTCGATGTCGAAGGCGCTCGGCAGCGGTGCGGTACCGGCCAGGCGCAACCAGCGGACGAGGCGCCGGCGGCGGATCACCAGCGTGGTACCGACGGCGTCGTTGTAGAACCGGCGGGCCAGCACCACCCGGCCGCAGGCGACCGTCAGACCGGACAGCAGCTCCTGGCCGCGAGCGCTGGAGTTGACCATCTCGACCGTCGCCGCATCGGGCAGCGCCGCGTTGAGTGCCCCCGTCAGCTCGCTCTCGGCCCGGGGGCGGACCCGCTCGGTGGCGGTCTGCGCGCCGTACGCCTCCTCAGCGAGCAGCACGCTGGTGGCGGGATCGAGCAGGCCGGCGTGCGCCAGGTCGAGCGCCGCGGACGTACGCCGGACCAGCTGAGCGTCGAGGGCGTCACGAGCGGCATCCACGCGTACGTGCAGCCGGTCCAGCCGGCCGGCCAGCCCGCGCAGGTACAGCGCCACGAGCACGACGGCCGCGAGCGCGACCAGCCACCTGGCCATCAGTCGTCGTCCTTCAGCCGGGTGAAGCGGCCGAACGCCTGGCCGCGGGAGTCCTCGCGCACCTTCAGGCCGTTCCAGGTGACTGTCTCGTAGACCGCCACCACCTTGCGGGCGACGCGCTCCCAGTCGTACTGCGCCACGACACCGGTGGCTGCCTCGCGCAGGTCGTCGCGGCGTCGCGCATCGCTGAGAAGCAGGTCGGCGTGCAGGGCCAGGTCCGCGGAGTTCTCGACCTGGAACAGCTCCCCCGCCTTCCCGTCCTCGAGCACCAGCCGGAACGCCTCGATGTCGGAGGCCAGCACCGGGGTTCCGGCGGCCATCGCCTCGAGCAGGATGATCCCGAAGCTCTCACCCCCGGTGTTCGGAGCGACGTACACGTCGACGGAGCGCAGCATCGCCGCGCGGTCCGCGTCGCTGACCAGGCCGAGGAACTGCACCCGGTCGCGCAACGCAGGTGCCAGTGCGCCGCGGACCTCGTCGGCGTCGCCGGGTCCCGCGACCAGCAGGCGCGCGCCCGGGTGCCGGGCCACGATCTCGGGCAGTGCGTCGAGCAGGACCGGCATGCCCTTGCGTGGCTCGTCGATGCGCCCGAGGAAGCCGAGCGTGCCCCCGGTACCCGGCCAGCCAGGGATCCGCGTCTCACCCCGGAACGCGCGGACCGAGACGCCGTTGGGGATCACGACGGCGTCGCCGCCGAGGTGCTCGACGAGGGTGTCGCGGGCCCGCTCGCTGACGGCGATGCGCGCGCTGACCTTCTCAAGCGCGGTCTGCAGGATCGCGTACGCCGCAGTGATCGCCCGCGACTTCTCCATCGATGCGTGGAAGGTGGCCACGATCGGCCCGATGGCGGCCCAGCACGCCAGCAGCCCCAGGCTCGGGGAGGCCGGCTCGTGCACGTGCAGGACGTCGAACTCGCCCTCGCGCAACCACCTGCGTACGCGGGAGGCCGAGAGCAGCCCGAACGACAGCCGCGCGACCGAACCGTTGTAGGGCACCGGGATCGCCCGACCCGCTGGTACGACGTAAGACGGCAGTGCGTTGTCGTCGTCGGCCGGGGCCAGCACGGAGACGTCGTGCCCGAGCCGGATCAGCTCCTCGGCCAGGTCGCGCACGTGCGACTGGACGCCTCCGGGTACGTCGAAGGAGTAGGGGCAGACCAGGCCGATCCTCATCGGTCCCCCACCCACAGCCGCTGCAGCATGTGCCAGTCCTGCGGGTTCTTGGCGATGCCGGCGGCGAAGACGTCGGCGCAGGCTTGAGTCATCGCTGCCACCTTCTCAGGTCGCGAGCCTTCGGCGGGGATGTCCACCGCTTCGTGGATGTGGACCCGCAGCACCGGACCGTCATAGCTGAGCGTCGCGGGCAGCAGCACGGCCCCGGTGGCGACCGCGATCGCGGCCGGGCCGGGCGGCATAGAGGTCTGCTCGCCGAAGAACGTGACGGGGATGCCGTTCTCGGTGAGGTCGCGGTCCCCCACCAGGGCGATCAGCCGCCCCTGCTTGGCGCGTTCCAGGAGGGTACGGAAGGGCGGCGGTCCACCGGTCAGCGGCAGCACCTCCATCCCGAGGTCACGCCGGTAGTCGAGGAACCGCTCGTACAACGACTCCGGCTTGAGCCGCTCCGCGACCGTGGTCAGAGGCGCGTGCGCCAGCGTCACCCAGGCGCCCGCGTGGTCCCAGTTGGCCATGTGAGGCAGCGGGATCACCACACCCTTGCCCCGCTCAAGCCCCTGGACGATCCGCTTCTCGCCCTCGCACTGCACCGTCCCGACGATCTCCTGGTGCGAGAGGTCGGGCAGCCGGAACACCTCGCACCAGTAGCGCAGGTACGACCGCATCGACTCGCGGGACAGCTCGCGCAGCTCGCGGGTGGAGGCGTCCGGCAGCACCCGGCTCAGGTTCTTCTCCAGCTGCTGGACGGACGGGCCGTGACGCAGCCAGGCCTGGTCGGCGATCCCACGGAACGTCGCCCGAGCCACCGGCCCTGGCATCCGGCGCACGGTGCCCCAGCCCACGGCGTACGCCAGGTCGGCGATCTCGTCCTTCACCGGTCGCTGCTCATAGGGTCGCTGCTCATAGGTCGGCCGCCACCTGTCGGTGCACCTCGATCATCCGCTGGCCCACGGTGATCACCGTGGCCACGGCCAGCACCCACAGCCCGACGGCCAGGATCCAGGGCGCGTGGAACAACCCGGAGAACCCGGTGGCGGCCAGCACCAGGACGAGCCGCTCGCTTCGCTCGGCGATCCCGACGTTGGCGGTCAGCCCCAGCCCCTCCGCCCTGGCCTTGGCGTACGAGACCACGGAGCCGCCGATGAGGCAGACCAGCGTGACGGCAGCGAGCAGCGGCTCATCGCCCCGGCCCGCGAACCAGAGCAGCAGCCCGCCGAACACCGACGCGTCGGCGACCCGGTCCAGCGTCGAGTCGAGGAACGCTCCCCAGGGGCTGGACCGCCCCGACAGCCGGGCCATCGTGCCGTCGAGGGTGTCGGAGAAGACGAAGGCGGTGATCACCAAGGTGCCCACGAGGAACTCGCCGCGGGGGTAGAACGCGAACGCCCCGGCGCTGACCCCGATCGTCCCGAGCCAGGTGATGACGTCGGGACTGATGCCGAGGGCCAGCAACCCACGCGCCGGGGGCGTGAGCAGCCGGTTGAAGAAAGCCTTGGCGTACCGGGCGAGCATCGTCGTCTTCCTGCGGGAGGCATGCCGTCGGACATGAGGAGGGCGGGCGTCGAGCGGCGTCAGCCTACCTAGGCGCGGGCTTGTGCCGGGGACGCGCGAGGGGAAGGCTGGCGCCCTGGCTTCAACGAGGAGGCGGTAGGCATGGCGACAAGTGCTCCGGCAGGCTCTGGCAGGGTGCCGACGGTCGACCAGCCCGACAAGATCCGCAACGTCGTCCTGGTCGGCCATACCGGTGCTGGCAAGACCACGCTCGTTGAGGCCCTCCTCGTGGCCTCGGGGACGATCGGACGGCCCGGTCGGGTCGAGGACGGCAGCACGGTCAGCGACTTCGACGAGGCCGAGCACCGGCAGCAGCGCTCGGTGTCGCTGTCCCTCGCCCCTCTCGAGTGGCAGGGCGTCAAGGTCAACCTGCTCGACACCCCTGGCTACGCCGACTTCGTCGCCGACCTGCGCGCTGGCCTCCGGGCCGCGGACGCAGCCCTGTTCGTGGTGTCGGCCGTGGACGGGGTCGACGGCTCGACCCAGCTGCTGTGGGAGGAATGTGCCGCCGTGGGCATGCCTCGGGCGGTCGTCGTCACCAAGCTCGACCACCAGCGCGCCGACTTCGAGGAGACCGTCGCGATCTGTCAGCGCGTCTTCGGTGCGGGCGTGCTCCCCCTGTACCTACCGATGGCTGGTGACGACGGTAGCCCCGCAGGGCTGCTGGGCCTGCTCTCGCAACAGGTCTTCGACTACTCCGGTGCCACCCGGGTCGAGCGCGACCCCGACGCCGAGCACCTGCCGCTGGTCGAGGGTGCGCGCGGCGCCCTGATCGAGGGGATCATCTCGGAGTCCGAGGACGAGACCCTGATGGACCGCTACCTGTCCGGCGAGCAGATCGAGGTCGAGACCCTGATCGACGACCTGGAGACCGCCGTCGCGCGCGGCAGCTTCTACCCGGTGGTCGCCGTGTGCGCCCCGTCCGGCCTGGGGATGACCGAGCTCCTCGAGGTGATCGTCAGCGGCTTCCCGTCACCGTTGGAGCACCACGTACCCCCGGTGACCGACCTGGCCGGCAAGCCGCGCGGGCCGCTGTCGTGCGACCCGGCGGGCCCGCTGCTGGCCGAGGTGGTCAAGACCACGACGGACCCGTACGTCGGCCGGATCAGCCTGCTCCGCGTCTTCTCCGGCACGCTGCGCCCGGACACGCTGGTGCACGTCTCGGGCCACGCGACGACCTTCCAGGGCGAGGCGCTCCTGCACGGGCACGGTCATGACGACCACGACGTCGACGAGCGCATCGCCGCGCTGACCTCACCGTTGGGCAAGACGCAGCGCACCGTGGGGTCCTGCGTCGCAGGGGACATCGTCGCGGTCGCCAAGCTCACCCGCGCCGAGACCGGCGACACCCTCTCGGCCAAGGACGACCCGCTGCTGATGGAGCCGTGGCTGATGCCCGACCCGCTGCTGCCGGTCGCGATCGTCGCGCACGCCAAGGCCGACGAGGACAAGCTCTCGCAGGGGCTGCAACGGCTGGTCGCCGAGGACCCGACGCTGCGGCTGGAGAACAACTCAGAGACCCATCAGCTCGTCCTGTGGACCATGGGCGAGGCACATGTCGACGTGCTCCTGGACCGCCTGCGCAGCCGGTACGGGGTCGCCGTCGACAGCGTGCCCCTGCGGGTGTCGTTGCGCGAGACCTTCGGCGAGCCGGCCAAGGGGCACGGTCGGCACGTGAAGCAGTCCGGTGGCCACGGCCAGTTCGCCGTCTGCGACGTGGAGGTGGAGCCGCTGCCCCAGGGCGCGGGCTTCGAGTTCGTCGACAAGGTCGTCGGCGGGTCCGTACCCCGTCAGTTCATCCCGTCCGTCGAGAAGGGCCTGCGTACCCAGATGGAGCGCGGGGTCGCGGCCGGGTACCCCGTCATCGACATCCGGGTGACCCTCGTCGATGGCAAGGCGCACTCGGTCGACTCCTCCGACATGGCCTTCCAGACCGCCGGCGCGCTGGCTCTGAAGGACGCGGCCCAGTCCGCGACCGTGCTCATGCTCGAACCGGTCGACGAGGTGCGCGTCCTCGTGGCTGACGAGTACGTCGGCGGCGTCATGAGCGACCTGTCGGGACGGCGGGGTCGAGTCGGCGGGACCGAGCCGATCGGCGCCGGACGTACCCTGATCCGCGCCGAGGTGCCCCAGGTCGAGATCACCCGGTACGCCGTCGACCTGCGCTCGATCTCGCACGGGACGGCGACATTCACCCGGGCGTACGCCCGGCACGAGCCGATGCCCCCGCAGCTCGCCGCGAAGCTCCAGGCCGACTGAAGAACTGACCGCCTGACTCGCTCGCTACCAGGCGGCCGCGACCAGGTCCCTGGTCTCGGCCAGCATCTGCGGCAGCACCTTGGTCTGCGCGATGATCGGCATGAAGTTGGAGTCGCCGCCCCACCGTGGCACCACGTGCTGGTGCAGGTGCGCGGCGATACCGGCACCGGCCACCTGTCCCTGGTTCAGCCCGATGTTGAAGCCGTGCGGCCCAGCAACCTCGCGCAGCACCGTCATGGACCGCTGGGTGAACTCGGCGAGCTCGATCAGCTCGGCGTCCTCCAGGTCGGTGTAGTCGGCGACGTGCCGGTACGGGCAGACCATCAGGTGCCCGGCGTTGTACGGGTACAGGTTGAGGACCGCGTATACGACCTGTCCCCTCGCCACGATCAGGCCGTCCTCGTCCGACCCTCCCGGCGCGCGGCAGAACGGGCAGCCGTCACCCTCGGCCGAGTCGACCGGCTTGTTCTCGCCCCGGATGTACGC
>JANMWN010000232.1:0-3938 GCA_031394045.1 Sporichthyaceae bacterium | reverse complement strand
CCCGGGTCGGGGGGGGCCTCCCGGCGCAGTACCCCCGCCCCCCGCTGCCCGTGGGCTTACCCGCGTCTATTTTTATATATCCCTGGCTCGTCGGGGGTGCCCCCCAGTCACCTATCAACCTCGACTCGGAATCCGGAGGGCTACATGGAGGCGATGAGCTTGTCGACCCGTTCGTCGACGGCACGGAAGGGGTCCTTGCACAGCACGGTGCGCTGCGCCTGGTCGTTGAGCTTGAGGTGCACCCAGTCCACGGTGAAGTCGCGCCGCTTCTCCTGCGCGTGCTTGATGAACTCGCCCCGAAGCCGGGCCCGGGTGGTCTGCGGCGGCACCGACTTGGCCTCGTACACGGCCAGGTCGCGGGTGATCCGATCGACCTGCCCACGCCGGTCGAGCAGGTAGTAGAGCCCGCGCTTGCGGTTGACGTCGTGGTAGGACAGGTCGAGCTGGGCGACCCGGGGCGACGACAGGGCGAGGTCGTGCTTCTCGCGGTACCGGTCGATCAGCGTCTGCTTGATGACCCAGTCGATCTCGCGGTCGACCAGCTCGAACTTGCCGGTCTCGACCGCGTTGAGCGTACGTTCCCACAGCTCGAGCACCTGGTCGACCACCGTGCCCTCGCCGCCGAGGTCGCGCCGGGTCACGAAGTCCTTGGCCCGCGAGAAGTACTCGGTCTGGATCTCCAGAGCGCTGATCTCACGGCCGTTGGCGAGCCGGACGGTACGCCGCCCGGTGACGTCGTGGCTGATCTCGCGGATCGCGCGGATCGGGTTCTCCAGGCTGAGGTCGCGCATGACAACGCCGCCCTCGATCATCCGGAGCACCAGGTCGGTGGAGCCGAGCTTGAGCAACGTGGTCGGCTCGGCCATGTTGGAGTCGCCCACGATCACGTGCAGCCGGCGATAGCGCTCGGCGTCGGCGTGCGGCTCGTCGCGGGTGTTGATGATCGGACGGCTGCGGGTGGTGGCGCTCGAGACGCCTTCCCAGATGTGCTCGGCGCGCTGGCTCAGGCAGTAGACCGCGCCGCGTGGGGTCTGCAGCACCTTGCCGGCGCCGCAGATCAGCTGGCGGCTGACCAGGAACGGGATGAGTACGTCGGCCAGCTTGCCGAAGTCGCCGGCCCTGGTGACCAGGAAGTTCTCGTGGCAGCCGTACGAGTTGCCCGCGGAGTCGGTGTTGTTCTTGAAGAGGTAGACGTCACCGGGGATGCCCTCCTCGTGCAGGCGCCGCTCGGCGTCGACCAGGAGCCCCTCGAGGATGCGCTCGCCGGCCTTGTCGTGGGTGACCAGCTCGCGCAGGTCGTCGCACTCAGGGGTGGCGTACTCGGGATGGCTGCCGACGTCGAGGTAGAGCCGGGCGCCGTTGCGGAGGAAGACGTTGCTGCTGCGCCCCCAGGAAACGACCCGGCGGAACAGGTAGCGCGCGACCTCGTCCGGAGACAGCCGTCGCTGCCCGCGGAAGGTGCAGGTGACGCCGTACTCGGTCTCAATCCCGAAGATGCGCCGGTCCATGCCCTCACCCTAGGCGCCCGGCGCTCCGGCCGTCTTGCCGGCGCCCGAGAAATCACAGCGATGTGATTCGGCGTGTCGCTTGACTTGTCGGATTCAAGGGAAACGGGGTTGCCGTCGATGCGACCACAGTGGCCCTGAGCCACGCACGTGACCGTAGAGATGAGCTGCGCCTTCGAGGCAGCTGACAAGAAAGGTCTAGCTGGTGGCTCGACATTCAATGCGGGAAGGCCAGCGCGGGAACCGTTGGACGCTTGGGACGCGCGGGACGCGTGGCAGACACCGTCTCCGCGAGATCTGCAGCCCCCGTACCCCCTCGTCCGGCGTAGGCCCGAGCTACACCCCCGGGCGCATCGCCCGCATCACCGGCGCGCTCACGGTCGTCGGCGCCCTCGCCGCACTGAGCCTCCCCCTCGGCGCAGGTGCGGCCGGCATCAAGGCGCCGGTCCCTCGGGTCAAGCTGCCGGCGACCGCCGAGTCGCCCGAGGCGTACGTCCCGCAGGCGTCCTGCGACCCCGTGGCCAAGCCGGGCGTCGTGGCCTTCCGTGGGCTCATGTTCGCCACGTACAAGCGTGGTTCGGACGGTGGCATCACCCGTGCCTGCGGCTCCGGTGGTCTGTCCGAGCACAAGGAGGGCCGCGCGTGGGACTGGATGCTCAACGCGCACGACGGCTCCGACGCCGCAGTTGCCACCAGCGTGCTGAACTGGCTGATCGGCCCCGGTCCGCACGGCGAGCTGGGCTGGAACGCCGGTCGCTTCGGGATCATGTACATCATCTGGAACGACCGGATCTGGGGCGCCTACCGGGCCGGCGAAGGCTGGCGGCCCTACACCGGTGCCAGCGAGCACACCGACCACATCCACTTCTCGTTCGGCTGGAACGGTGCCGAGAAGCACACCTCGTGGTGGACCGGCCGGGTCGCGACCATCGACTACGGCCCCTGCCCGACGGTGCCCGGCCAGCTCGCAGCGCCCTACCACGGCTTCAACCCGGTCCCTTGCGGTCAGCCCGTCCCACCGCCCCTGGTGATCTTCGCTCGGTCCGGCGACAAGGGCGCCCACGTGCTCGCGGTCCAGCGGTTGCTACGGATCCGGCCGATGTCCGGCTTCTACGGGGCGGTGACCGCCGGGCGTGTCGCGGCGTTCCAGAAGGCGCACCACCTACCCGTCAGCGGCGTCGTGACTCTCCAGACTGCGATCGCCATGCATCTGGTCGCTCCCCCGGCCAAGCCGGTACCGCCGTGGGCCAAGCCCGGCGACAAGAGCGCGCACGTGCTCGCGGTCCAGCGGCTGCTGAGGATCCGGCCGGTGTCCGGCTTCTACGGCCCCGTCACGACGGCCCGCGTGCGGGCGTACCAGAAGGCGCACCACCTGCCGGTCAGCGGCGTGGTGACGGTCCAGACGGCGATCTCGATGCATTTCGTGGCGCCGCCAAGGCCGCCCAAGCCGCTCCCGCCCTTCGCCAGGCCGGGCGACCACGGGGCGCGGGTCGCCGCCGTCCAGCGGGCGCTGCACGTGCACCCGCTGTCCGGGTTCTACGGAGCCGTCACCGCCCGCGCCGTCGCCTCCTGGCAGCGCAGGCACCACCTGCAGCCGACCGGCATCGTCGACCACACCACCGCCGTCCACATGCACCTGGCTCGCTAGTTAGACCCGGCGGCCGACAACGAGTGCAGTTGGTTTGATCTAGCACTACCAATCGCACTCGTTATCGGCGTTAGCCGAGCAGGGCGGTGAGGCGCTCCCCGCTGACGCGCCGGAACTTGCGGGCGACGGTACGCGTACGGTCCAGCACCGCCACCTCGAGCTGGGTGGCGCCCAAGGTCCGCGGCTCGGGGGCGCCCTGGTCGGCTAGCACGCCGACCGCCAGCGTGACCGCCTCGTCCAGCCCGAGCCCCTCGGTGTAGCGCTCGGTCAGCGCCGTGGCGATCTGGTCGGACTGGCCGCCCATCGCGACGAAGCCATGCTCGTCAGCCACCGAGCCGTCGAAGGTGAGCCGGTACATCTGGTCGTCGGCGGCGCTGTCGCCGATCTCGGCGACGACCATCTCGACCTCGTACGGCTTGTTGTTCTCGGTGAAGATCGTGCCCAGGGTCTGGGCGTACGCGTTGGCCAGCCCACGGCAGGTGACGTCGCGTCGGTCGTACGAGTAGCCGCGCATGTCGGCCAGGCGCACGCCGGCGACGCGGAGGTTCTCGAACTCGTTGTACTTGCCAACAGCGCCGAACGCGATGCGGTCGTAGATCTCGCTGACCTTGTGCAGGGCCCGGGACGGGTTCTCGGCCACGAAAGCGATGCCGTCGGCGTACTGCACCACCACGACGCTGCGGCCGCGCGCGATGCCCTTGCGGGCATAGTCCGCCTTGTCCTTGATGATCTGCTCGGGCGAGACGTAGAAGGGCATCGACACCGGGGGGTCCTCTGCAGTTCGG
>JANMWN010000192.1:0-6117 GCA_031394045.1 Sporichthyaceae bacterium | reverse complement strand
CACATGGCGTACTCCTGCGCGTACTGGACGTCCGACGAGCCCGGCTACACCCTCGAGGACGCCCAGCGCGACAAGCTCGACCTGGTCTGCCGCAAGCTCGGGCTCCGGCCGGGGATGCGGCTGCTCGACATCGGCTGCGGCTGGGGATCGCTGTCCCTGTACGCCGCGGAGCACTACGGCGTCAGCGTCGTCGGCGTCACGTTGTCGAAGGAGCAGCGGGCGTACGTGCTGGAGCGGGTCGCGGAGCGAGGACTCGGCGACCGGATCGAGATCCGGCTGCAGGACTACCGCGAGATCGCCGACGGGCCGTTCGACGCCATCGTCTCGCTCGAGATGGGCGAGCACGTCGGGGCCGACCAGTACCCCGTGTTCGCGGCCGGCCTCCAGCGGCTGGTCAGCGAGGGCGGTCGGGTGCTGATCCAGCAGATGTCGCGCCGGGACCGGCCCGGTGGCGGCTCCTTCATCGAGTCGTACATCGCCCCGGACATGTACATGCGGCCGGTCGGCGAGACCGTCGCGCTGCTCGAGGACGCGGGGCTCGAGGTACGCGACGTCGAGGCGATGCGCGAGCACTACGTACGTACCGTCGAGGCCTGGCACGCCACCTTCGAGTCCCGGTACGCCGACGTCGTCGCCCTGGTCGGCGAGGAGGTGGCGCGGGTCTGGCGGCTGTACCTCGTCGGTGGTGCGCTGACCTTCCGTGAGGGGCGCATGGGCGTCGACCAGATCCTCTCGGTCCGGCGTACGCCCGAAGGCGTCAGCGGCATGCCGGCCAGCCGACCGTGGGTGCAGGCGTGACCGACACGGCCAGCTTCCACACCGGCGCGTTCTTCGGCTCGCTGCCGTTCACCGCGCTCGGTGTCGCGGTCCTGCTCCTGCTCACCTTCGCCCTGGCCGTGACGCGCAAGCGGCACAGCATCATCGACACGATCTGGGGCCTCGGCTTCTCGGTCATCGCGCTGATCTCGTTCGGGCTCTCGAGCGGTCACGGGGACGACGCCCGTCGCGTCCTGATCACGGTGCTCACGTGCGCCTGGGGCCTGCGGCTGGCCGTCCACATCGGGCTGCGGGCGCGGGGCATGGGCGAGGACCCGCGCTACGTCGACCTGCTCGCCAAGGCGCCGGGCAACCCGAACTTGTACGCGCTGCGGTCGGTCTACCTGATCCAGGGCCTGGTCATGTGGTTCGTCTCGCTGCCTGTGCAGGTGGGCCAGTTCTCCTGCTCGGGGCTGAACTGGCTCAGCTGGGTCGGTGTCGGGGTGTGGGCGGTGGGTGTCTTCTTCGAGGGCGTCGGCGACTTCCAGCTCAGCCGCTTCAAGGCCGACCCAGCCAACAAGGGCGTCGTCATGAACCGGGGGCTGTGGCGCTACACCCGGCACCCCAACTACTTCGGCGACGCCTGCGTCTGGTGGGGGCTGTTCCTGGTCGCCGCGAGCGCCTGGCCCGGGGTGCTCACCGTCCTCTCGCCGCTGGTCATGACCTTCGTGCTCGCCCGCGGCACCGGCAAGAAGCTGCTCGAGGGACGGATGGGCGACCGGCCCGGCTTCGCCGAGTACGTACGCAGCACCAGCGGTTTCTTCCCTCTCCCACCGCGCAAGGCAGCTGCGGATCGATAGCCTGACGCGATGAGCGCAGGTACCGGCACGAAGGACGACCCCTGGGTCCTCGCGACCGCGCCCGGGTCGTCGCAGTACACGATGTACCGTGATGAGGCGGCCGACCCGGAGGCCCTGGTGTGCCAGGTCGGGTCGACCACGCTGAAGTACCAGCTGCGCGCGATCGACGACCTGCACGCCTGGCTGGCGACGCAGGACGGCTGGGTGCCCCTGGGCGCCGCCGACGAGCAGAAGCTGGCCGCGGACGGGACCGTCGAGGCATGGGGCCGGGCCGACGACAACCCGGTGGGCGGCTGGTACGGGCTGCGCAAGGGCTACCGCGGCCGCTTCGGGATGTACCTACCGCCGCTGCTCGAGGCGCTCGGGCTGGCCGAGCTCACCCACGACGCGCGCAACAACTCGATGCGGGCGATCTGACCCGCCGTCAAGCGCGGCGCTCCCAGACGAGTTCCGGCCCGGTCTGACCGACGCCGCCGGCGCCCTGCGCGATGTGCCCGACCTGGGTGAAACCGGCCTTGGCAGCAACCCGTCCCGACGCCAGGTTGGCGACATCATGCCGGATCGCCACCCGCTCGATCCCGGGTACGAGCAACCCTTCGGCGGCCAATGCCGAAGCCACAGCGGTTGCGATCCCCCGGCCGGCGACCGCCGTGTGGACCCAGTAGCCGATCTCGAGCACCCCCGGCCCCATCCGCGCCATCAGCCCGCAGGACCCGACCACCCGCCCGTCAGCCTCGTCACCAGCATCAGCGAGGAACATCGAGTAGTTGAACGCCTCCCCGGTACCCCACTGCTCGACCGAGCGGGCGATGTACGCCTCGGTCTCGGCGAGGGAATGGGTCTCGGTGGCCCACGGCATGAACCGCCGCAGCTCAGCCTGCGACTCATTGATCGCGGCATCCAGCTGCAGCGCCCAGTCCGGCGACCAGCGCCGCAGCTGCACGATGCCGGCGTCGAGGTGCTCAGCGGGTGGCATCGATCAGCTCCGACTGGGTACGCGGCCGCCAGGCACGCCACAGCGACCAGACGAGCAGCCCCGCACCGGTGACCGAGAGTACGACGACAAAGGCGAGGAACCCGGCATAGACCACGCCACTGCCCGTCGCTCGGCCCGACAGCGGGCTGGCGGCCAGATAGGTGGCCACGGCCACCAAGGGAATCGCGGCGATCGGAATCAGTCTTGGCCATGGCACCCCGAACCTCCAACCCAGGACCTCGCCGCCACTCTCGTTGCTACCACTGGGGAAACGTCGCAGCGTCGCCAGTCCCAGCCAGAGCAGGAGACTCAGCACCAGAGGTGCCCACGGCAGCGGTACGACGACGACGGGTATCGCCCAGAGCAGCAGCAGCCCGACCGCCACACGCAGCGGCCAGCGCGTGGCGAGGTCCGCGTCGCCGGGGTGGCAGGCGTGCTGGAGCCCGTACCCGAGGGCAGCGACAGCGGTCACCAAGGTGACGAAGACGGCGTACGAAACGGGGTGCGAGGTCGCTGCGACCTGCTCTTTGTCCGGGGGCGCACCCCACCAGCCGATCCCCCAGCAGCCCCACGCGAAGCCAACCGCAGCGCACCACAGGACTGCGCGGAGCCCGCCGCGCTGCAGCGCCCGCGGGACGGCGTACCAGCCCACGACGACGGTGAGCAGCGCGTGCCAGGCCAGTGCTGTCCACACGATCGAGACGGGAAGCGCCAGGTAGACCGTGTTGGCGACCGTGCCCTCGACGAGCCATCCGTACAGCGCCCCGACGACGAACAACGGTGCCAGCCCGGTCGCCGGGTGCCAGCGAAGCACCCGCAGGACCAGGTAGGCGACGAGCGAGTAGAGCAGCCAGGTCAGGACCCAGACCACCGGGTTGTCGTCGACCCGGAAGTGCGCCCAGAAGCCCACCTCGGACCACGCCCACGACACTGCGCCGACCGCAAGTGCGAACGCGACGCCACGTCCCCTGCGCGCGCCTGTCATCACCCTGTCGTCACCCTGCGCTCACCTGCCGAGTCTGACAGGAGCAGGCCCCAGATCAGAGCAGCGTGGCGCTAGATCGAGGACAGCAGGATGCTGGTCTCGGTGGCGTGCATGCCCTCGACACCCCGGATCGTCCGAAGCACCTGGTCGAGCTGTTCGAGGGTGGAGACCTGGATCTCGGCGACCAGGTCCCAGGATCCGTTCGTCGTGTGCACCGTACGGATCTCCGGCAGGCCGCGGAGCTTGGCGATCACCGCAGTGGCGGACTTGTCGACCAGTTGCATGCTGGTCAGCGCGCGGACGGTGCCGGGCTCGACATCGCTGCGGACGCGGACGGTGAATCCGAGGATCACTCCGGAGGCGACCAGTCGGTCGAGGCGGTTCTGCGCGGTGCCGCGCGAGACGTGCAGCTTGGCGGCGATGCTCGAGATCGGAGCCCGCCCGTCCACGCGCAGCAGGGCGATCAGCCGCCGGTCCAGCTCGTCCAGGATGTTCAGGGCCATAGCAGATTGTATGGCGCTGCCTGGCAATCTGGGCGGCTCTCCTGCAATCCCTCGAAGTTCTGATCTTGTGCTTGATCTGCGTAGCGCCGGATCCTGGTGAGCGCACCGATCCAATTACAGCAGCAGCGAATACCGGGAGCTCCATGAGCGGCATCGTCGTCCCAGCAGCAGCCCCGGTGCCCCCGCGGCGTCCGGCAGTTCCCTCGCGCACCTACGCGGGGTCGAGGTAGCGCCATGGAACCCGACTTCCCCATCGTCCTGGTCGAGGCCGAGAGCCTGCGGGCGTCGACCGGGCTGCTCGAGCTGGCCGAGGCCCTCGAACGCTTGCACGTCACCACTCGTACCCTCGCCGCACCTGACGTGCTCGCCGCCGCGGTCGGCCACGCGACGCGGGCCAGCGCGTTCGTCTACTCGGTCCTGGGTAGCGGTGGCGAGACCGAGGGGTTCGTACGCTTCGTCCACGCGGTCCGGGAGCGCAACACCGACATCCCGATCTACCTGTTCGGCGAGCGGCTCGACGCGACCTCGCTGCGGATGGAGGTCGTGCAGGAGCTGCACGGCTTCGTCAACGCCTTCGAGGACACCCCGGAGTTCGTGGCGGGGGCGATCGCCCGCGCGGGCCAGTCGTACCTCGACGCGCTGCTGCCCCCGTTCTTCCGGGCCCTGCGTTCGTACGCGTTGGGAGGCGCCGACTCGTGGCACGCGCCCGGTCACTCAGGCGGCGTCGCGTTCCTCAAGAGCCCGGTCGGGGCGATCTTCCACGACTTCTTCGGGCAGAACATGCTCCGCGCCGACGTGTGCAACGCGGTCGAGGAGCTCGGCCAGCTGCTGGACCACACCGGGCCGGTGTACGAGGCCGAGCGCAACGCGGCCCGGATCTTCTCGGCCGACCACCTGTTCTTCGTCACCAACGGGACGTCCACGTCCAACAAGATCGTGTGGAACGCGCTGGTCAGCCCGGGCGATGTCGTCGTCGTCGATCGCAACTGCCACAAGTCCGTGCTGCACGGCCTGATCCTGACCGGCGCGATCCCGGTGTTCCTCAACCCGACCCGCGACCACGGCGGGCTGATCGGCCCGATCCCGCAGGCCGAGTTCGCGTGGGACAGCATCCGCCGCAAGATCGAGGCCAACCCGTTCATCGAGGACAAGACGGTCCGGCCCCGGCTGCTGACGGTGACGCAGAGCACGTACGACGGCATCGTCTACAACGTCGACCGGATCAAGGCCGAGCTCGACGGGCACATCGACGTGCTGCACTTCGACGAGGCCTGGCTGCCGCACGCGTCGTTCCACGAGTTCTATCGCGGCATGCACGCGATCAGCGCGGACCGTCCCCGCTGCGAGCGCTCGATGGTCTTCGCGACGCAGTCGACCCACAAGGTGCTCGCCGGCCTTTCGCAGGCCTCGCAGATCCTGGTCCAGGACTCGGAGCAGGAGCGCCTCGACGAGAAGGTGTTCAACGAGGCGTTCCTGATGCACACCTCGACCAGCCCGCAGTACGCCATCATCGCGTCCTGCGACGTGTCCGCCGCGATGATGGACGGAGCCGCGGGCCACGCACTGGTCAGCGAGTCGATCATGGAGGCGCTGGAGTTCCGCCGGGCGATGATCCGGATCGCCGACGACTTGCCGGACAGCTGGTGGTTCTCGGTCTGGGGCCCCGACTCTCCCCCGCGCGAGGGCCTCGGCGTACGCGAGGACTGGCTGCTCAGCGCCGGCGACACGTGGCACCAGTTCGCCGGGGTCGAGCCCGGGTTCACCATGCTCGACCCGATCAAGGCCACCGTCGTCACCCCGGGGTTGCTGCCCACCGGCGAGCTCGACCTGACCGGGGTGCCGGCGGCCGTGGTCTCGCGCTACCTCGCCGAGCACGGCGTCGTCGTGGAGAAGACCGGGCTGTACTCGTTCCTGATCATGTTCACGATCGGGGTCACCAAGGGCCGGTGGCAGAGCCTGCTCGGTGCGCTGCGCCGGTTCAAGGACGCGTACGACGAGAACGCTCCGCTCTCACGGGTGATGCCACGTTTCGTCGCC
>JANMWN010000178.1:0-24160 GCA_031394045.1 Sporichthyaceae bacterium | reverse complement strand
ACGAGGTGTATCGCGACTACGACGTCGCGCGGCTCACCACGGCCATGTACGTCTGCGACCCGGAGCCGGCGATGCTGCCCGCGCAGGCGTGGGCGCAGATGACGCGGCGCAACGTCGAGCGGGTGCCGATCGCCGAGCTCGAGGGCCGGGTCGCCGCCGTGCTGCTCACGCCGTACCCGCCCGGGATCCCGCTGCTCGTCCCCGGCGAGCGGATCAACGGCACCGTCGTCGACTACCTGCGATTCGCCCAGGACTTCAACCAGCAGTACCCCGGGCTGGAGACGTTCGTCCATGGGCTCGAGCAGGAGCGCGAGGGCGTGGGCGTGGGCACCAAGCTGTACGTCAACTGCGTACGGGAGGGCACGTGACCCCTGCAGAGCTCGACCAGCTGCCCACCCAGGTCGAGCACCAGCTCGGGCCGTGGCGACTGCTCTCCGGCGAGTGGATGCGCGTACGCGCCGCGATCGGCGCCCGCGAGATCGAGGGACCCGAGGCGGCGGCGTGCGAGCTCGTCGTCCTCGGCGGCCGCCACCGCTCGGACGACCCGGCCCCGACCCAGTGGTGGGCCGCGGACCGGGTCGCCGCGGAACGGTTGCGGCGGCTGCTCGAGTCGATGAGCGGCAACGAGTTCGAGGTGCACCGGTTCACCGCTGGGCACAGCCACCGGCACGTCAGCTATCACGTCGGGTCCGCTGCTCCGCTGCCCGATCGCGTGCGGGACGCCACCGCCAAGGAGCGCCGCCGGCTCAGCGCCGGGGAGGGCTGGCTGCGCGGTGCCTTCGAGCCGGAGCAGCTCGCCAGGGCGCTCTGGTCCGCCACCGTCTTGGCCACCCCACCGATGTATTCGCTGCGGACCCGATCCCCCGCGTGGCGGCTGCCGTCGCGCACCGATGCGCAAGCGCTCCAGGCCGCCGGTGAGGCGCTCGGCCTGCCCCTGGGGTCGCTGGAGCGCCGCTGCCGGCTCTGGCGGGTCTCCGTCGACCGGGAGCCCGACGTCGCACTGCGGTCCCTCCGGCGCGCGCTGCTCCCGTAGCCGGCAGGGCCGCGTACGCATCGGCACGCTCCATGTGGGCGCGCGCCCGTTCGGGTCAGACCGAGCCACGGTCCTGGGCTCGTCTGGGTCTGACCCGAGAAGCAAAAGCCCCGAGACACCTGTGACGGTGTCCCGGGACTTCAAAGTACGAGGGTGGAGCTTAGGGGATTCGAACCCCTGACCCCTTGCCTGCCGAGCAAGTGCTCTACCAGCTGAGCTAAAGCCCCGTACGCCCTTGCGGGCTCGCAAAGGATAGCCGGTCGAGGGACCGGGCACGAAACCGGATCAGGTGCCGTCGTCGCCCATGACCGGCTCGGGCAGCGTGCCGGCGTTGTGCTCGGTCAGCCGCCAGCTGCGCTCGCCCCACTCCTCCAGCACCGACCACGAGCAGTTGGCCAGGCCGCCGAGCACCTGCCACGACACGACGGGGAGCCCGAGCAGCCGTCCGATCAGCGCGCGGGCAGTGCCCCCGTGCGTGACCAGCACGATCACCCCGCCGTCGGGCACCTCGGCCAGCCCGCGATAGAGCGCGGCCTCGGCCCGGTCGGCGATCTCGGTACGCGTCTCGCCACCACCTGGACGGATGTCCGCGCCGGCCCGCCAGGCACCCAGCCGGGCGCCGTCCTTGGCCCGGATCTCGCTGGCCAGCATCCCCTGCCAGTCACCGGCGAAGGTCTCGCGGAGCCCCTCGTCCACGCGTACGTGGACGCCGGTCAGCACCGCCAGCGGCTCGGCCGTCTCGCGGGCCCTGACCAGGTCCGAGCTGACGATGACATCCGGCGGCATCGCGGCGAGCAGCCGTGCGGCACGGTCGGCCTGCTCGCGTCCGACCTCGTCGAGCCCGACGTCGATCTGACCCTGGAACCGGCCCTCGTCGTTCCAGGCGGTCCGCCCGTGCCGCCAGAGGACGAGACGGCGCCCGCTCAGCGCGACCCGCCGGCGATGCCTCGGGCCTGCGCCGTGGCCAGGACGTCCTCGGGGAGCGGGATGACCGGGCAGTCCTTCCAGATCCGCTCGAGGGAGTAGTAGACCCGCTCCTCGACGTGCTGCACGTGGACCACGACGTCGACGAAGTCGAGCAGCACCCAGCGGGCCTCGCGGTCACCCTCGCGGCGTACCGGCTTCTGCCCGAGCTCGGTCCGGGCCAGCTCCTCGACGGCGTCGACGATCGCGACGACCTGCCGGTCGTTGGAGGCCGAGCAGATCACGAACGCGTCGGTGATGACGAGCTGCTCGCTGACGTCGAAGGCAACGATGTTGTCGGCCAGCTTGTCTGCGGCGGCACGGGCGGCGACGGCTACCAGTGCCAGGGCGTCGGGTGAGGCTGTCACGTGGGTACTTCCGGTCGGGGATGGGGAGTCCCCCAAGGATCTCACGGCTTGTAGTCGGCCCCGAGTACGACGACGACGTCGGCCACGTTCTGGCCCTGGCCGGTGATCTTGAGGTCCGAGGTCGGCAGTCCTAGGGCCTTGGCCACTGCGGCTCCCTTGGCCCGCGAGGCGTCGGTGTCGTCAGCGATGAGCACCGACGAGGTCGGGTTGTCGAACGACGAGGCGTTGTTCCCACCGATGTACGAGATCCCGGCGGCAGCGAGCTTGATCCGCGCGGTCTCGTCGAGCCCGGGGGTACCGACCCCGTTCTGCACCAGCGCGGTGATCGGACCCGCCGCGGACGCCTTCGGGAGCGACCCGGCGAAGTTGAGCTGCACGTACGCCGGCAGCGCCGCGTTGTCGACGACCACGGTCGAGACCGAGCCGCTCGCGTCCAGCGGGTGCGTGGGGATGTTGTCGAAGGTGAGCCTGGTGCCGGTGGCGTCCGAGCGCAGGTGGTCGAGGAACGTCGCCAGCTGGTCCGCGGTGTACGTCGAGGTCGAGCCGGCGCCCAGCCTGGCCAGGAGCGTCGACACGGAGCCGGTCGCAGGGGGCAGCTTGGCAAGCATGGCCGAGAGCACCGAGCTGAACCGGGCGAGCCGCGCCTGCTCCGGCGCCCCGGCGTCCAGATGCGTGGCGTACGCGGCGGCCTGCGTACCGGCCAGGTGCTGCTGCCCCGCCTTGATCAGCAGCACGGACCCGCCATCGGTCGTCGTGGTCTGGATGTCCTCGTCCACGTTGACGTCCACGCCGCCGACCGAGTCGATGAGTGCACCGAACGAGGTCTGCGACAGCAGCCAGCCGCCGTCGACGATCACCCCGAGCGCATCGGACAGTGCCGCACTCCCCGTGCCGGCGCCGCCGGTCGTCGAGGTCGAGCCGAAGCTGACCGCGCCGAGGCCGGCGGACTGGACCAGCAGGCCACTGGGCACCAGCGACCCGAACCCGGTGCCCTGGCCGGTGGAGTCGTGCGCGAGCAGGCTGGCGGCCACCGTCTGGCCGCCGCTGTCGACGACCTGGAGCAGCAGCGTGCCCTGGGTACGGGTGGCCACAGGTGGGGCGGCACCGTCGGCGGGCTTGCCGCCACGGTTGGCCAGCACCGCCCAGGCGACGGCAACGAGGACCAGGGCCACGACGGCCCCGGCAGCGACGAGCCGGGTGCGGCGTGTCTTCTGCCGACGCTCGGCCCGCACGGCCTGCCTGCCGGTACGCGGCGAGCCCGGGAGCACCGCTGCTTCGTACGCCGCACGACTGGCGGCAGGAGGTTCGATGGGTGGGTCGGCCAAGTCGGCGGGCGCAGGTTCGACGGGTGGGTCGGTCGCGACGGGGTCGCCGGAGGGCGCGGGCAGCCCAATAGGCGGCTCGAGCTCGGCCAGGTCAGCCTCGTCCAGGTCAGCCTCGTCGACCGTCGGGGCCGCGTCGGCGCGAGCGTGCTTGCCCGCCATCAGCGCACCCCTTCAGACGACTCGGAGGAGTAGAGACCACGCTTGGCGATGTACTGCACGACTCCATCAGGCACGAGATACCAGATCGGCTGTTTCCGGCCCACTCTTTCGCGACAATCGCTGCTGGATATCGCCAGAGCCGGAATCTCCACCAGGCTGACCCGCCCGTCGGGCAGCCCCGGGTCGGCCAGGACGTGCCCCGGACGGGTCACCCCGACGAAGTGCGCGAGCCCGATCGCCTCGTCCGCCTGCCGCCACGAGAGGATCTGCGCGAGCGCGTCGGCACCGGTGATGAAGAACAGCGAGACGTCGTCCCCGCGCTCGGCGTGCAGGTCCCTGAGCGTGTCCACGGTGTACGTGGGGCCGTCCCGGTCGATGTCGATCCGGCTGACGCTGAAGCGCGGGTTGGATGCCGTGGCGATGACCGTCATCAGGTAGCGGTCCTCGGGGGCGCTCACCTCGCGGGCCGACTTCTGCCAGGGGCGACCGGTCGGGACGAACACGACCTCGTCGAGGTCGAACCGCTCGGCGACCTCGCTCGCGGCGACCAGGTGCCCGTGGTGGACGGGGTCGAACGTCCCGCCCATCACGCCGACGCGCTCGCCGGTCACCCGCTCGCTGCCCATACGACGAGGCTAACCGCCGCGCCCCGCGAGGCCCGGTCAGCGCGCCGCGAGACGCTCCTGACCTGCATAGACGGTGATCCGGCCGTCCCGGGCGAACCCCGCCAGCAGGAGCCCGAAGCTGCGGGCCAGGCTGACCGCGAGGCTTGAGGGCGCGGACACCGACACCAGGGCCGGGATCCCGGCGGCGACGGCCTTTTGGCACAGCTCGTACGACGTGCGCCCGCTGACCACCAGGACCGCCCCCGACAGCGGCAGCCGCCCCGAGAGCAGGGCCCAGCCGACCACCTTGTCGACGGCGTTGTGCCGCCCGACGTCCTCGCGGACCGCGAGCGCCTCACCGCTGACCGCGTCGAACAGGCCGGCCGCATGCAGGCCACCGGTCCGCTCGAAGACCGCCTGGCGCCCGCGCAGCCGGTCCGGCAGCCCGGCCAGCAGGGCCGGGTCGAGCAGCGGCCCTGGCGGTGCGGGTAGGTAGCCGCGCGACCTGAGGTCGTCGAGCGTGTCGCGCCCGCAGACGCCGCAGGCGCTGGAGACGAGGTACGAGCGGGCGGCGAGCGGCGCCGCGGCGAGCGGGTCGGCCAGGTCGACCGTGACGACGTTGAAGCGCTCCTCCGGGGTGAGCACCACGTCGGTGCAGTAGCGGATCGCCCTGACGTCCTCCTGGGCCGCCACGACCCCCTCGGCGTGCAGCCAGCCCGCGGCGAGCTCGAAGTCGCCCCCCGGCGTACGCATGGTCACGGCCAGCCGGCGGTCGCCGATCCGGATCTCGAGCGGCTCCTCCGTCGCCAGGTGTTCCTCGCGGGTCCCACCGCCCCCGCCCGGCTCACCCGCCTGGTCGGGGTCGTAGCGCACCGCGCGTACCCGGGTGACCGGGCCCGGCGGGCGGAAGTCGTCGCTCATGCCCGAAACGTACGCTCAAACGGCGCTGCGATGAATCAGGCCGGGAGCAGCCGGCGTACGAAGACCTCGAGCTGGGCCACCGTGCGGCACTCGACCATCTCGACGACCTCGGCGTAGGCCGGCGCCGCGGAGTCACCGCTCCCCCACTGCGCCCGTGGCTCGGGGTTGAGCCAGTACGCGTGCCGGGCCCGCGCCACCATGCCGCGCAGCACGGGCAGCGCCGGGTTCCGGAAGTTGGTCCGCCCGTCCCCCAGCACCAGCAGCGAGGTACGCGGCGTGATCGCGTCCGTGAACCGCTCGGCGAAGACCTCGAACGCGTGCCCGTAGTCGGAGTGCCCGTCGAACCAGACCAGCTCGGCCTCGCGCGACATGCGGGCGAGCGCCTCGGGCAGGTCGTCGGCGGCCTCGAGGAAGCGGGTGACCTCGTCGCAGCCGTCGATGAAGGCGAACACCCGGACCTTGGTGAACTGCTCGGACAGCGCCCACGTGAGCAGCATCGTGAACTGCGCGAACGAGGCCACCGACCCCGACATGTCGCACATCAGCACCAGCTCGGGCTTGTGCGCCCGCCGGGCCCGGTGGTGGGTGACCACGGGCACCCCGCCGGGTGCCGAGCGACGCGCGGACCGTACGCCGCATGTCCAGCCGCCCGGTCCGGCCGAGGTGCCGTCTGGCGCTGAGCCGGGTGGCCAGCCGGCTCGCCAGCGGATGCACCTGCCGGCGGAGCGCAGCCAGGTCGTCGCGGTTGGCGCGCAGGAAGTCCACCTGCTCGAGCAGTGGGGCCACCGCGGTACGCGCGACCGGCTCGATGCCCTTGTCCTGCGCCAGCCGCCGGCGTACGTCGGAGTCGACGTGCTGCCGGAAGGCCTGGATGCGCTGGCGGACCGTACGCCTGGCTACCTCGTCCGCGAACGGCGTGGGGTCACCTTCGATGCCGCCCGAGCCGGCGAGCAAGGCCGCCACGAGGCCGGCCACCAGGGTGTCCGGCGAGAGCTCGCGCAGCACCCGGTACGCGAAGTACGACTGCCGGCCGGGCTGCGACTCGGCCTGGCCGAACCGGCCCACGGCCTCCTGCGCGAACCGACGGAGCGCGGCGTCGTCGCCGGACAGGAGCAGGTCCGCCAGCCGGTCCCGCATGGACCCGACGGCGTCGTCGTCGGCGGCGCCCACCCCCTCGGCCGCAGACGGCTCACCGATCAGCGCCGGGAACCACAGGTCGAAGAGTGCATCGAAGGCGGGCCGGTGCGCCGAGCGCTTGATGACGGCAGCGGCCAGACCGCTGCGGAGCACCTCGCGGTCGGAGAGCCCCACGGCCCCGAGTGCCCGGCAGGCGTCCAGCGACTCGGCCAGCGACACGGGCACACCTGCGCGGCGCAGGCTCTGGGCCAGGCCGACCGTCCGGTCGAGCAGACCGTCGGTGGCGGCGGTCATCGACCCGGGTCAGCGGTCCTTGTTGAACCGCGTCACGATGATGAGCAGGAGCACCAGGATGCCTCCGGCCGTGAGCCCCAGCGCGAGGGGCAGGGGCGTCGAGTTCTGGCTCTCGGCCTCGGTGAGCACGGCGGTCAGGCTCGTCAGCAGCATGGCGTCAGCGTAGCGGCACGCTAGGGACGCAGAGTGCGTGGATCGACGCGGAGCGCCCAGTGAAGTCGCTCGCGTCGTACCCGCTCGGCGTTGAGCGCGATCCACAGGCACAGCAAGGCGAGCGGGACCTCGATGACGAGCGCTGAGACGACTGCCAGCGCGAGGTCGTGGCGGCTCGAGGCGGTGACGATGTCGAACCAGACATCGACCACCAGCAGCGTCGCCGAGGCGACGGCCGGCAGCTGGACGTGGTCGCTGCCCCGCCAGGCCAGCCAACCGGTACGGGCCAGGACAACCGTGAGCATCACGTCGAAGCCGACCCAGGCCAGCCGGTAGTGCGCCGACACGTCGCGGGCGGGCAACGTCGCCCAGAGCTCGAACGCCCAGGGCACTGTCAGCGCGGCGAGCACAAGGAAGGTCGGCCCGAGCCATCGGGGCACCGGCAGCCCGGGCTGGACCGGTGCCGCTTGGTCGGGCGCCGGCTCCGGCGCCGGCTCTCCCGGCGCGTCGTCGCTCACGGCGTCACCCTCAACCGCGGACGTGCCCGTCGCCGGTCACCACGTACGTCGTCGAGGTGAGCTCGGGCAGCCCCATCGGGCAGCGGGCGTGCAGCTTCTGAGTGGAGATCCCGATCTCGGCGCCGAAGCCGAACTCGCCCCCGTCGGTGAAGCGGGTCGACGCGTTGACCATCACGGCTGCGGCATCGACGGTCGAGACGAACCGCCGCGCGGCCGGCTGGCTGTCGGTGACGATCGCCTCGGTGTGCCCGCTGCCGTACCGCCGGATGTGGGCCACCGCTTCGTCGAGTGAGTCGACCACCCCTGCCGCGATGTCGAGGGAGTAGTACTCGGCCAGCCAGTCCGCCTCGGTCACGGGCGCGAAGCCGATGCCGGCCGCGGCGGCGTACGGCTCGATCCGCTCGTCGCCGTGGACGGTGACGCCAGCCTCGCGCAGCGCCGCGAGGGCGGCGGGCAGGAACGTGGGCGCGATGTCCGCGTGCACGAGGAAGGTCTCGGCCGCGTTGCACACGCTGGTGCGCTGGGCCTTGGAGTTGACCAGGATGCGGACCGCCTTGGCGATGTTGGCCGAGGCGTCGACATAGACGTGACAGTTGCCGATGCCGGTCTCGATGACCGGGACGGTCGAACCCTCGACGACGCTGCGGATCAGGCCCGCGCCGCCGCGCGGGATGAGCACGTCGACCAGCCCGCGCGCGGTCATCAGGTGGCGGACCGAGTCGTGCGAGGTGCCGGGCACCAGCGAGACCGCGTGCGCGGGGAGGCCGCTGGCCACAAGGGATTCCTGCATCACCGCAACGAGCGCGGCGTTGGACGCCTGGGCCGACGAGGAGCCGCGCAGGAGCACGGCATTGCCGCTCTTGAGGCACAGCCCCGCGGCGTCGACAGTCACGTTCGGCCGCGCCTCGTAGATGATCCCGACCACACCGAGGGGTACGCGTACCTGGCGCAGCTCGAGCCCGTTAGGGAGCGTCGACCCGCGGACGACCTCGCCGACCGGGTCGGGCAGGTCGGCCACGTGCCGGAGCGCGGTGGCGATGTCGGCAATGCGCTCGGGGGTCAGGGTGAGCCGGTCGACCAGCGCCTCGTCGGTACCGTCGGCGCGAGCCCGGGCGACGTCGTCGGCGTTGGCCGAAAGGACCACGGACGCGTGCTTCTCGAGCGCGTCGGCGATGGCCAGGATCGCCGCGTCCTTGACCGCTCGGGGCATCGGCGCGAGCGTCGCTGCGGCCGCGCGGGCCTGCCGGGCCGTGTCCAGGACAGCGTCGCGCTCCGCTGCGGCCGTCGCGTCCGAGGCACCGGGAAGGTCGGTCACATCGGCAAGACTAGCGACCGGACGTCGTGCTCAGAACGCCGGCGAACGCTCAGAACGGGCGAACGGCCCCGGCCGGCGCGAGGCGTACGTCGGCCTCGCCGTTGATCCCGCGCAGGTGGAACACCTCGCGCTGGAGGATCTCCAGCCCGACGATCTCCCAGCTGGGCAGGCCGGCCGTCCCCTTGTGCTCGCCCCAGAGCCGCAGGGCAAGGGCGGCGGCGTCCTCGAGGCAGCGAGCCTCCTCCCAGTACCGCACCTCGGCCCGGTCCGCGGCGTACCGGCCGGTGAGCAGGAACGGGCGCTCGTGGGCCAGCTGCTCGAGGCCACCACGGATGTCCCCCGCCGGGATCGCCTCGCCGGCGACGGTGATCGTCACGTGCCACATGCGCCGCTCGGCTGTCGGCGCCCCCGTCGAGTCTTCGTCGATCATCGGCACCTCCTCGTCCGTGCGGGCGAACCGCTCGCCCTATCCCCGCAGCAGCACCATGTCGTCGCGATGCACGATCTCGCGCTCGTACGCGGGTCCGAGCTCACGTGCGAGCTCCCGCGTGGAGCGACCGAGCAGCGCCGGCAGCTCCGACGCATCGAAATTAACCAGACCCCGGGCGATCGCGTGGCCGCTTTGGTCGAGAAGGTCGACCGGATCACCGGCCTCGAAGTCCCCGTCGACCGCCGTGACGCCTGCGGGCAGCAGGGACGACCCTCGTTCGACGACCGCGCGGACCGCTCCCGCGTCCAGGTGCAGCCGTCCGAGCGGCGTGCTCGCATGCGCCAGCCAGAGCAGGCGGGCGCCCCGACGGGAGCCGGTGGGGTGGAAGTACGTACCGACCGGCTCCCCGGACAGCGCTGCCGCGGCCTGCGCGGTCGAGGTGACCACGACCGGGACGCCGGCCGAGGTCGCGATTCGCGCGGCATCGACCTTGGTGCCCATCCCGCCGGTGCCCACTCCTGAACGGCCCGGCCGCCGGACGTCGACGTGGGCCAGGTCGGCCTCGGTACGCACGTCGGTGACCAGGTTGGTACCGGGTCGCCGGGGATCTCCGTCGTAGAGCCCGTCGACGTCCGAGAGCAGCACCAGCAGGTCCGCCTGGACCAGGTGCGCGACCAGAGCCGCAAGCCGGTCGTTGTCGCCGAAGCGGATCTCGTGGGTGGCCACGGTGTCGTTCTCGTTGACCACGGGCACGGCCCCGACGGCCAGCAGCTTGGCAAGGGTGCGGTGCGCGTTGCGGTAGTGCGTACGCCGGGTCAGGTCGTCTGCGGTGAGCAGGACCTGGCCGACGGTACGTTCGTGCCGGGCGAAGGCCTCGGTGTACCGGTGAACCAGCAGACCCTGCCCGACGCTCGCCGCCGCCTGCTGGGTGGCCAGGTCACGGGGACGGGCCTTGAGCCCCAACGGCGCGAGCCCCGCGGCGATGGCCCCGGACGAGACGAGCACGACCTCGCAGCCCGCGCCCGACCGGGCGGCCAGCACGTCGACCAGCGCGTCGACCCTGGCGCCGTCGAGACCGCCCCGGGCCGAGGTGAGCGAGGAGGACCCGACCTTGACGACGACCCGGCGAGCCGCCACGACCGCGTCACGCATGGTGCCCTCAGCCGCCGAGCCGGAAGTCGGACCCGCGAGGTCCGAGGTGCTCGGCGCCGGCCGCAAGGCTGGGCTCCCAGTCGAAGACCACGCCGCCCTCGCCCCCGATCACGACGTCGTCACCGGGCTGGGCACCCGCCGTACGCAGGGCATCCTCGACGCCCAGCCGGGCGAGCCGGTCCGCGAGGTAGCCGACCGCCTCGTCGTTGGAGAAGTCGGTCTGCCGGACCCAGCGCTCGGGCTTGGTGCCGCGGATGATGTAGAGGCCGTCCTCGACCGTGATGGTGAAGCCGGTGTCGTCGACAGCCTTGGGGCGCAGCACGATGCGAGTCGCGTCCGGGGTCGGTGCGTCGGCGCGGGCCTGGGCCACGACCTGCGCCATCGCGAACGACAGCATCCGCAGCCCCTCGTGGCTCGCCGCGCTGACCAGGAACACCTGGAGCCCGCGGGCCTCGAGGTCGGCCTTGACCAGCTCGGCCAGCTCGCGGGCCTCAGGGACGTCGATCTTGTTGAGGGCGACGATCCGCGGCCGGTCCGAGAGGCCGGCCCCGTACGCCGCGAGCTCGGTCTCGATCAGGTCGAGGTCGCTGAGCGGGTCGCGGCCGGGCTCGAGCGTGGCGCAGTCGAGCACGTGCACCAGGGCCGCACAGCGCTCCACGTGACGCAGGAACTCCAGCCCCAGACCCTTGCCCTGGCTGGCGCCGGGGATCAGGCCCGGGACGTCCGCGACGGTGTAGCGGGTGTCGCCGGCCTGGACCACCCCGAGGTTGGGCACGAGGGTGGTGAACGGGTAGTCGGCGATCTTGGGGCGCGCGGCCGAGATCGCGGCCACCAGGCTGGACTTGCCCGCACTGGGGAACCCGATCAGGCCGATGTCGGCCACCGTCTTGAGCTCGAGCACCACGTCGAGGGCGTCGCCGGGCTCGCCGAGGAGGGCGAAGCCGGGAGCCTTTCGCCGGGCCGAGGCCAGGGCCGCGTTGCCGAGCCCACCGCGGCCGCCGTGCGCGATGACCAGCGAGGCGCCCTGGCCGACGAGGTCGCCGATCAGGTGACCCATCGCGTCGGAAACGACGGTGCCGTCAGGTACGCCGAGGACCAGGTCGTCGCCGTCGGCGCCGCTGCGGTGCGAGCCCATCCCCGGGCGACCGCTGGTGGCGCTGCGGTGCGGGCCGTGGTGGTAGTCGAGCAGCGTGGTGACCTGCGGGTCGACGACGAGGGTGACGCTGCCGCCGCGACCGCCGTTGCCCCCGTCAGGGCCGGCGAGCGGCTTGAACTTCTCGCGGTGGATGGAGGCGCAGCCGTGCCCGCCGGAGCCGGCGCTGACGTGCAGGACGACACGGTCCACGAACGTGGTCATCGCGTAGTCCCTCCGGTCGGTCTGGGTGCTGGTCGCCGGCCCGGACGGGATGGCGTACCGCGCGACTTCAGACGCGGGTGTCGAAGGCTGGGTGCTGGTGCTGCTGCGCGCGGGGTGCTGAGAAAGTCAGACGGCGGTCGGGACGATGTTGACCACCCGGCGACCACGACGGGTGCCGAACTCGACGTTTCCCGCGGCCAGCGCGAACAGCGTGTCGTCGCCGCCACGGCCGACGTTGACGCCGGGGTGGAAGTGGGTGCCGCGCTGGCGCACGATGATCTCGCCCGCGTTGACCAGCTGGCCGCCGAAGCGCTTGACGCCGAGGCGCTGAGAGTTGGAGTCGCGCCCGTTACGGGTGGACGAGGCGCCCTTCTTGTGAGCCATGAGTCGGCGACCTACTTCGCTTCTGGGCCGGAGATGCCGGTGACCTTGACCTGCGTGAGCTTCTGGCGGTGACCCTGGCGCTTGCGGTAGCCAGTCTTGTTCTTGTACTTCAGGATGATGATCTTAGGGCCCTTGGTGTTCTCGACGATCTCGGCGGTCACGGTGATCGCGGCGAGCGCCTCGGCGTCGCTGGTCACCGACTCGCCGTCGACCAGGAGGAGGGCGGGCCACTCGATGGTGGACCCAGGGGCACCCTGGAGGCGATCAACCTCGAGGACGTCACCGACAGTGACCTTCTCCTGGCGGCCACCGGCACGGACGATCGCGTACACCGAGGAACTCCTGTCCTGCTTGTCGAGAAAGTCCGGCAGCCCCGGAACGGGGGCGCGGACGAGCAATACGGGCGGAATGCGGGCGGGCGCGCCTGACCGATTCGGGCAGGACGCCGAAGGGCAAGGCTACGGGGGCCGCTCGGAAGGGTCAAACCGGCTACCGAAGGCGCTGCTCCCCAGGCTCGGCAGCCCGCCCGAGCTCGGCCAGGCCTACGACGCGGTCGCCCACCAGGTCGGCCTCGGCCAGGTCGTGGGTCACGTGGATCGCGGGCGTGCCGAGGCGGTGCAGCAGGGCGCGTACGTCGACCGCCAGCCGGTCCCGCAGCTCGCGGTCGAGAGCCCCGAACGGCTCGTCGAGGAGCAGCAGCCGCGGGGCCGGGGCCAGCGACCGCGCGAGCGCCACCCGCTGCGCCTCGCCGCCGGACAGCGTGGCCACCGAGCGCCTCGCGTACCCAGGCAGCTCGACGAGGTCGAGCAGCTCCTCGACCCGGGTCGCGACGTCGGGACGAGGCATCCCGGCGATGCGCAGGCCGTAGCCGACGTTGCCCCCGACGTCGAGATGCGGGAAGAGCAGCGGGTCCTGGAAGACCAGGCCGAACCTGCGGCGGTGCGGGGGCACGCTGGCCAGGTCGGCGCCGTCCCAGGTCACCCGGCCCGCGTCGGGCTCGCGCAGGCCGGCCACGACCTGCAGGAGGGTTGACTTGCCCGAGCCGCTGGGCCCGAGCAGGCAGACCACCTCGTCGGCGGCCACGTGCAGCCCGACCGCGTCGAGGACCTGGCGGTCGCCGAACCGGACGCTCACGCCCTCGACCGTGAGAGCGGCCCGATCGCCAGTCATCGACGCCGCCCCCGCCCCTGGAGCGCCTCTGCGGCGAGCACTGCGCCGGCCGTGACGGCCATCAGGATCGTGGCCAGCGCCATCGCCGCTCCGTACGGGATCTCGCCCGGTCGCGACAGCAGCCGGACGATCTGCACCGGCAGAGTGGGGGTGTCGGAGCGGGCCAGGAACGCCGTCGCACCGAACTCCCCCAGCGAGACGGCGAAGGCGAAGCCGGCCCCGACCGCGAGCGAGCGGGTCAGCAGGGGGACGTCCACCGTGCGCCAGGCACGTACCGGCCGGGCCCCGAGCGTGGCCGCCACCTGGCGCAGGCGCGGGTCGATCGAGCGCAGCACGGGCAGCACCGTACGCAGGACCAGCGGGACCGCGACCAGCGTGTGCGCGAGCGGCACCATGATCCAGCTGCCCCGCAGGTCCAGCGGCGGGCGGGCGAACGTGATCAGCAGCCCGAACCCGACAGTGACGGCCGAGGTCCCCAGGGGCAGCATCGCGGCGGCGTCCAGCACCCGGCCGGCCCGGCCCGCGTACGCCACCGCACAGGCGGAGAGCCCGCCGATGACGACCGAGAAGATCGCGGTGACCACGGCGTACTGGAGCGAGACGCGTACGGAGTCCAGTGGGGCCGCGTAGCGCGTGGTGCCCGCGTCGATGGAACCCAAGGCCCGCCACCAGGCCAGCCCCCAGCCGTCGCGTACCCGGAACGACCGGAGCACGAGCGCGGCCAACGGCGTACCCAGCAGGACAACCACTGTGGTGAGGACACCCCACAGGAGCGCGCGCTGCCCAGGGCGCGTCGGCCGCGCCAGGGACTCGGCCGACGGGGCGCGCAGCCGTTGCGCCACCGCTGCCCCTGCCTGCAGCCGCGCCGACACCAGCAGCACGACCGCGAGGACGACCAGTTGGAGCACCGCGAGGATGGCGGCCCCCGACAGGTCGAGCAGCTGGGCGGTACGCCGGTAGATCTCGAGCTCGAGCGTCGTGGTGCCCGGCCCGCCGAGGACGAGGATCACGCCGAACGAGGTGAACGTGAACAGGAACACCAGCGCCGAGGCGGCGGTCACCGCCGGCCGGAGCAGCGGCCAGGTGACCGTACGAAACGCACGCCAGGGCGAGGCGCCGAGGGTGCGTGCGGCCTGCTCGTACCTCGGGTCGAGCTGACCCCAGAGCCCACCGACGACGCGCACCACCACGGCGTAGTTGAAGAACACGTGCGCCACCAGGATCGCGCCGAGCGAGCCGATCCAGCTCGCGGGCAGCAGCGCCCGGAACGCGAGCCCCACCACCACCGTCGGCAGCACGAAGGGCACCGTGACCAGCGCGAGCAGCACCCGCCGGCCAGGGATCGCATAGCGGTTCAGCACGTACGCCCCGGGCAGCGCGACGACGAGCGTGAGCACCGTCGAGAGCACCGCCTGCCCGACCGTGAAGGCGATGATCCGCCACAGCTCGCTGCGCTGCAGCAGCTCGAGCCCGCGGGCCGAGAAGCCACGTTCGACGATGCTGGCCACCGGCCAGGCGAAGAAGACGGCGAGGAAGGTCGCCGGCAGGATCCCGAAGACCCAGGCCGGCAACGGACCGCGCTGCCGGACCCTGGTGTCGACCGCCTCGACAGCGTCGAGCGTCTCGACCTGGACGGCGGTCAGTGCAGGACCGCCTGCGTCCAGTCGTCGACCCAGGTCTCCCGGTTGGCCGTGATCTCGGCCGGCGGCAGGGTCAGCGAGTCGGCGGGGGTCGCCGCCCACTTGGTGAAGACGTCAGGCAGCGGGGTACCCACGACGGACGGGAAGACGAACATCGACAGCGGCTCGTCCTGCTGGAACGGCTGCGACAGCATGAAGTCGACGAAGGCCCGGGCGGCCTGCTCGTGAGTGGTGCCCGAAAGGACGCCCACGAACTCCACCTGCCGGAAGCAGCCGTCGGTCATCACGCTGGTCGACGGGTGGGTCGGCTTGGGGTCGGTCGCGTAGACGATCTCGGCCGGCGGGCTCGACGCGTACGAGACGACGATCGGGCGGCTGCCGCCCTTGCCTCCTGCGCTGAAGTCGCCCTCGTACGCCGCGGTCCAGCCGTCGTCGACCTTGACGCCGTTGGCGCGCAGCTTGGTCCAGTAGTCCTTCCAACCGTCGGCGCCGTAGCGCGCGATCGTCGCCAGCAGGAAGCCGAGCCCCGGCGATGACGTGGCCGGGTTCTCGACGACCAGCAGGTCCTTGTACCTCGGGTCGGTCAGGGCGGCGAGGTCTGCCGGCGGCGTCACACCCTTCTTGGCGAACCAGGCGTCGTCGATGTTCACGCAGATGTCGCCGTAGTCGACCGGGGTGACGGCATTACCGGTCACGAGCGCCCGAAGGTCGGGGCGTACGTCGGCGAGCAGGGCCGAGCGGTACGGCGCGAAGATGCCGGCGCCGACCGCTCGCGAGAGCAGGGTGTTGTCGACGCCGAAGAGCACGTCGCCCTCGGGCTCGCCGGCCGTGAGCACGGCCTTGTTGACCACCTCGCCCGCGTCACCGCCGGTCACCACCTTGACGGTGATGCCGGTACGGGCCTCGAAGTCGGCCAGCACCTGCTTGCTCACGGCGAAGGAGTCGTGCGCCAGCAACGTGATCGTCGTCGGCGCGAAGCTGGCCGGTGGCGCGGCAGTCACCGACGGGTCCACTCCGGCGGCACTCGCGCCGCTCTGGCTCGGGCTCGTGCTGGCGGCGCTGCAGGCCGCCAGGACCAGGCCGGCGACCACTGCGGACAGGGGAAAGAAGAGCAGGGGACGACGCATCCGATACCTCCGCTGGCATTACCCAGATCAGGTTGAGGGTCGGTGGCGGCGGCCACCCTCTCAGCCCGGCGTCTTCCTCCGAGCTCCCCTTGTCACGTGCTCCCAGGATGCTAGCCCCCTGGCGGGCTGCCCTCTAGTTCGGGGCCGGGGCCGGGGCGCCCTGGGCCTTCTTGGCCACCCGGCGTCGGCGTGCAGGGGGGTTGGCCGCCTCGGGAGCCGCCTCCGCTCCCTCAGGGGCCGCCTCGGCTCCCTCGGGGGCCGCCTCGGCTCCCTCGGGGGCCGCCTCGGGAGCGACCGCTGCACGCGGCGCGCGCGGCTGACGGGTGCGCGCGGCCTTGACCGCCTTGTCCGACTCAGCCGGCTGCTCCGACGGCGCCTCGTCGGTCGGCCCGGAGCCGGCCTCGTCCTTCGCCGGGACCGCCTTCGCGGTCTTGCTCGCCTTGGCGACACGGGCCAGCCGCTCACCCTTGTCCGTACGCTCCGGCCGGTCCTGCCGGTCCGAGCCCGCATGGTCGCCGCGGTGGACGACCGGCTCGAGGTGCACCTTGATGCCGCGGCCCTGGCAGACTTCGCACGGCTCGGAGAACGCCTCGATCAGGCCCTGCCCGACCCGCTTGCGGGTCATCTGGACCAGGCCCAGCGAGGTGACCTCGGCTACCTGGTGCTTGGTTCGGTCACGGCCGAGGCACTCGGTGAGCCGGCGCAGGACGAGATCACGGTTGGACTCGAGCACCATGTCGATGAAGTCGATCACGATGATGCCGCCGATGTCGCGGAGCCGGAGCTGCCGGACGATCTCCTCGGCGGCCTCGAGGTTGTTGCGGGTGACCGTCTCCTCGAGGTTGCCCGAACCCTTGCCCACGAACTTGCCGGTGTTGACGTCGACGACCGTCATGGCCTCGGTGCGGTCGATGACCAGCGAGCCGCCCGAGGGCAGCCAGACCTTGCGGTCCATGCCCTTGGCGATCTGCTCGTCGATGCGGTGTGCGGCGAAGACGTCCTCGACGCCGACGTACTTCTCGACCCGGTCCATCAGGTCGGGGGCGACGTGGCCTACGTACGCCTCGACGACCTCCCACGCGTCGTTGCCGGAGACCACGAGCTTGTCGAAGTCCTCGTTGAACAGGTCGCGGACGACGCGGACCGTGAGGTCGGGCTCCCCGTACAGAAGGCTCGGCGCCGGGGCGGTCTTCGCCTTCTTCTCGATGTCCTCCCACTGCGCCTGCAGCCGGTGGACGTCGTGCGTCAGCTGCTCCTCGGTCGCGCCCTCGGCCGCGGTGCGCACGATGACGCCCGCGTCCTCGGGGACCACGGTCTTGAGGATGCTCTTGAGCCGGGTGCGCTCCTTGTCGGGCAGCTTGCGGCTGATCCCGCTCATCGACCCGTCGGGTACGTAGACCAGGAAGCGCCCGGCCAGGCTGATGTTGCTCGTGAGCCGGGAACCCTTGTGCCCCATCGGGTCCTTGGTGACCTGGGCCAGGACCGAGTCGCCCGACTTGAGCACGTGCTCGATCCGGCGCGGCTGCCCGTCGAGGGCTGCCGCGTCCCAGTTGACCTCGCCGGCGTAGAGCACGGCATTGCGGCCACGGCCGATGTCGATGAACGCTGCCTCCATGCTGGGCAGCACGTTCTGGACCTTGCCGAGGTAGACGTTGCCGACCATCGTCGAGGACGAGGCGCTGGCGACGTAGTGCTCGACCAGGACGTTGTCCTCGAGCACTGCGATCTGGGTGAGGTCGCCGCGCTGGCGGATGACCATGACCCGGTTGACCGCCTCGCGGCGGGACAGGAACTCCGCCTCGGACAGGATCGGCGGCCGGCGGCGACCCGCGTCACGACCCTCGCGACGACGCTGCTTCTTGGCCTCGAGCCGGGTGGAGCCACGCAGGCCGGTGACCTCGTCACCGCCACCGCCGCTGCCACCACCGCGGCCGCCTCGGCTGCGCGGCTCACGGGGCTCGCGGGCCTCCCTGGGCTCCCTCTGCTCCCTGGGCTCGCGTACGTGCACGACCGTGCCGTCGGACTCCTCGGCCCCCTCGCCGTCGGAAGCCCCGCCGCGACGACGGCGACGACGGCGACGCGTACCGGTACCGGTGCCCTCGCCGGACTCGGCTCCGTCTGCTGCCTCGTCGCCGTCCGGTGCCTCGTCCGATCCTTCGCCCGTATCGGTACCGGTGTTCGCGGACGGCTCGCCGTCGTCGCCGTCCTCGCTGGCGCTGCCGTCCTCGCCGGCGCTGCCAGCAGGGCGACGACGACGGCCACGGCCACCCCGGCGGCGGCGCTTGCGCGGGGCACCCTCACCCTCGGCACTCTCGGTGCCGTCGGTCCCCTCGCCGTCGTCAGCCTCGTCAGCCTCGTCGGAGTCGGAGTCGGAGTCGTCGATCGGCGCCACGCCCTCGTCGTCCTCGTCCTCGTCATCGTGATCGACGGGGCCGAGCTCGAGCTCCTCCGGCGCCTTGAACAGCAGCGTCGCGGCGGCCGGGACGCTGGGCTCCTCGGCCACCGGGGCCACGAACTCGGCGGGGGCGCTGAACCCGGGAGCGGCGGCCTTGCGGCTGCGGCTGCGGCTTCGCGACGCAGGCGGCGCGTCCTCCACCGCTGTGGGCTGGTCTGCCGGCTCAGCGGCCTGCGGGTCCGCAGCCACGTCCGGCACGATCTCAGCGACCGGCGGGGGCGCGGCCTTCTTGGCGCGGCTGCGACTGCGTGCCGGCGGGGTGGAGGGTGCGGCCGGCTCGGCATGAGCGGGTGCCTCGGCCTCGGCGGCCGGCTCCTGCGCAGGGACGGCCGGGGCGGACGGTGCCGCAACGGTTGCTTGCGGAGCTGAGCCTGAAGATGAGGCTGGCGCGACGACCGGGGGGCCGGCCGGGCGGGACGCCGCTCGGCGTCGGCGGGGCGGCGCAGCGCCGCTCCCGCTGGTACCGGTGCTGTCGGTGCTGTCGTTCGTTTCGTTCTCAAGCATGTACAGGTCCTACTCCGGCTCCCGGGCGCCGTGGGTGTCTGACGCCTGGCGTTGAACCTAGGTGTCAAACACTGGGTGGCACCGCGCGGGAGCGCTTGTCTGGTACGGCCCACCGGGAAGGCAGACCGAAACTCGTGGGGCACCGCGCCGGGCTTTCAGGTCCGGTCTGGTACCAGTGGGTCGGCGACGTCATCCGTTTCGGCGTCGAGCGGCCCCTGCGCCAGCCGGGTCACCGATGGTGGGACCGGCGGCGCGAGGTCAGCCACCCGACGCAACGCCACGAGGACATCGTCGGGACGGACAGCCGGCGTGGTGTGCCGGACGACCAATCGGAGTATCGCACACGGAACCGCCCGGACCGACTCGGCGCCCCCAGGGGCCACCCCGGGCGTGGCGCTCAGCGCGACCACGGCGGAGCGGGCGTCGAACGTACGTACGCCGTTCTTGGTCATCCGCTCGACCTCGACGGTCTCGCTGGCCAGGAAGGCCGCGACCGCCGCCTGCGCCACGGCCACGTCCACCCGGTCGAGCCGGATCTCGTACACCGAGGCCTCGAGCCGCTCGACCAGCGAACCCTCCCCCGCCTCGACCACCTCGATCACGTCCAGACCCGGCGGCAGCGAGGCATCCAGCGCGGCGCGGACCTTGTCGGGGTCGCATCGCTCGGCCACGGCGATCTCAAGGTACTCGGCCTCGCTGGCGACCCCGGTGGCCGCGGCATTGGCGTACGAGACCTTGGGGTGCGGCGAGAATCCGGCGCTGTACGCCATCGGGATGCCGGAGCGGCGCAACGCCCGCTCGAAGGCGCGCTGGAAGTCGCGGTGCGAGGAGAAGCGCAGCCGGCCGCGCTTGGCGTACCGCAGCCGCAGCCGCTGGACGACCGGGGGCGGGGGCGGGCCGTCGGGGGTACGCGCCACCTCAGTCGCCGGCGCGCATGGCGGCCGCGATCTGCTCCAGGGCGGGGTCCTGCTCGGTCGCAGGCAACGGATCCAGGAGGTCCAGCCACATCGGGAACATGGAGCCGCGCAGCTGCATCGCACCGAGCGGGCGCGGCATGAACCAGAGGTGGAAGTGCCCGCTCCCGTCGCCCCAGCGCAGCACGTGCACCCGCGCCACGTCGCCCATCGACAGCACCGCCCGCTCGACTCGGGCCGTCATCGGGCCGAGCTCGGCGAGCAGCCGCTCGGGCAGGTCGGCGAACGAGTCGTAGTGCCCCCGCGTCACCAGCAGCACGATGCCGGGGAAAGACGCGTCCCGATCCGCCTGCAGCGCCCAGTCCGCGTTGGACCAGACGAAGTCGGAGTCCTGTCGCTTGCACCCGTTGCAGTCATTGGGCGTCTCCCCCGACCGCGCCGGTTCGGGGATCACCGGCGGCTCCAGCGGCTTGACCGCGAAGTCGCCGGTGAAGGGGAACCAGGGGTCGGCGAACAGGTCGTCGAGCCGAGTCACCGGGCCAGCACCTGCGCGCCGGGTACGATCTCGAGCGGGAGCAGCTTGACGCCGGTCGGGCCGATCTGGATCTGCGTGTCGAGCTGGGGGCAGACGCCGCAGTCGTAGCAAGGGGTCCAGCGGCAGTCCTCGACCTCGCCCTCGGAGATCGAGTCCTGCCAGTCCTCCCACAGCCAGTCCTTGTCGAGCCCGCTGTCGATGTGGTCCCAGGGCAGCACCTCGGCGTACTCGCGCTCACGGGTGGTGTACCAGCCGACGTCGACGCCCGTACCGGCCAGCCCGACCTCCGCCGCCGCCATCCAGCGGTCGAACGAGAAGTGCTCGCTCCAGCCGTCGAAGCGACCGCCGTCGGCCCAGACCTGACGGATCACCTTGCCGATCCGGCGGTCCCCGCGCGAGAGCAGTCCCTCGACGATCCCGGGCCGCCCGTCGTGGTAGCGGAACCCGATCGCCTTGCCGACCTCGCGGTCACCGCGGATCGCGTCGCGCAGCTTGGCCAGCCGGGCGTCGGTGCCCTCGTGGTCGAGCTGCGCCGCCCACTGGAACGGGGTGTGCGGCTTGGGCACGAACCCGCCGATCGACACCGTGCACCGGATGTCGCGGCTGCCGGTGACCTTGCGGCCGGTACGGATCACCTCGCGGGCGAGCGCGGCGATCTGCAGCACGTCCTCGTCGGTCTCGGTCGGCAGGCCGCACATGAAGTACAGCTTGACCTGACGCCAGCCGGCTCCGTACGCGGCCGTCACGGTGTTGATCAGGTCCTGCTCGGTGACCATCTTGTTGATGACCTTGCGGATCCGCTCGCTGCCGCCCTCGGGCGCGAAGGTCAGGCCGGACCGTCGGCCGTTGCGGGACAGCTCGTTCGCGAGGTCGATGTTGAAGGCGTCCACCCGGGTCGACGGGAGCGAGAGGCCGGTGTTCGTCCCCTCGTACCGGTCGGCCAGGCCCTTGGCCACCGCAGCGATCTCGGAGTGGTCGGCGCTGGACAGCGAGAGCAGGCCGACCTCCTCGAACCCGGTCGCGGCCAGGCCCTGCTCGACCATCTGCGCGATCCCGGTGATCGACCGCTCACGTACCGGGCGGGTGATCATGCCGGCCTGGCAGAACCGGCAGCCGCGGGTGCAGCCACGGAAGATCTCGACGCTCATCCGCTCGTGGACCGTCTCGGCGAGCGGCACCAGCGGGGTCTTCGGGTACGGCCACTCGTCCAGGTCCATGACCGTGTGCTTGCTCACCCGCCAGGGGACGCCGGGGCGGTTCGGTGCGACCCGCTGGATCCGGCCGTCCGGCAGGTAGTCGACGTCGTAGAACGCGGGTACGTAGACGCCGCCGGTCCTGGCCAGGCGCAGCAGCAGACCCTCGCGGCCGCCGGGCCTGCCTTCGGCCTTCCAGGCGCGGATCAGCAGGCTGGCCGCCAGCACCGCCTGCTCGCCGTCCCCGATGATGGCCGCGTCGACGAAGTCCGAGATCGGCTCGGGGTTGAACGCGGCGTGCCCGCCGACCAGGACGATCGGATGCTCGTCCGTGCGGTCGCGGGCCTCCAGCGGGATGCCGGCCAGGTCGAGCGCGGTCAGCAGGTTCGTGTAGCCGAGCTCGGTGGAGAAGCTCACGCCCAGCACGTCGAACGCGGCGACCGGGCGGTGGCCGTCTACGGTGAACTGGGGTACGCCGTGCTGGCGCATCAGCGCCTCGAGGTCCGGCCAGACGCTGTACGTACGCTCGGCGAGGACCCCGGCCTGCTCGTTGAGGACCTCGTACAGGATCTGGACGCCCTGGTTGGGCAGGCCCACCTCGTACGCATCGGGGTACATCAACGCCCAGCGGACGTCGCAGCTGGCCCAGTCCTTGGTCTGCGCGTTGAGCTCGCCCCCGACGTACTGGATGGGCTTCTGCACCAGGGGCAGCAGCGCCTCGAGCGCGGGAAAAACCGACTCGACCGACTCGGACCCGACCGGCGCTGCTGACTCGACTGGCACCCCCGCAGCCTAAGCCCCCGCTGCGCCCCTCACGAGCCGGCGGGGCTAGGCGTAGCGGCGCATGTGGACGTTCTGGAGCAGGCCGAGCGCCATCATGTTGGCGAACATCGAGGAGCCGCCGTAGGACACGAAAGGCAGCGGTACCCCCGTCACCGGCATGATGCCCAGCGTCATCCCGATGTTCTCGAACGCCTGGAACGTGAACCAGCAGACGATGCCGGTGGCCACCAGGGTGCCGAACAGGTCCTCAGCGCGTACGGCGATACGTACGGCCCGCCAGAGCACCAGGCCGAGCAGCACCACGAGCAGGCCGGCCCCGATGAAGCCGAGCTCCTCCCCCGCCACGGTGAACACGAAGTCGGTCTGCTGCTCCGGGACGAACTTGCCGTTGGTCTGAGTGCCCTTGAACAGCCCCTTGCCGGTGAGCCCGCCAGAGCCGATCGCCACCAGCGCCTGCTTCACGTTGTAACCGGCGCCCTGTGGGTCCGAGCTGGGGTCGGCGAACACGGTGAACCGCGCCACCTGGTAGTCGCTGAGCACGCCGAGCTTGACCGCCGCCCCCGCGCCACCGGCACCGATGAGCAGCAGGCCGACCATCCACTTCGTCGGGGTGTTTGCGACCGCGAGGATGCCGAGGATCATGAAGCCGATCACGATGGTGGTGCCGAGGTCGGGCTGCAGCATGATCAGCGCGATCGGACCGAGCGCGACCCCGAGCGCCAGCCCGACGTCCGAGAGCCGGGGCTCCTGCTCGGCGTCCCGCCGTTCGGACAGCAGCATCGGCAGCGCGACGCAGAGCGCGACCTTGGCGAACTCCGACGGCTGCAGCGAGAACCCGGCCGGCAGCAGGATCCACGAGTGCGAGCCGTTGATCGTGGCCCCGACGCCCGGAGCCAGCACGGCGATCAGCCCGAGCATCGACGCGACGTACACCAGCGGCGCGTACGCCCGCAGCGACCGATAGTCGAACAGCGCGACCATGCCGCCGAGCACGAGGCCGAGGGTGATGTTGATGAGGTGCTTGCGCAGGAACGCCTGCGGGTCGAGCCCCAGGTCCAGCTGACGCTGCTTGGTGGCTGACCACACCAGCAGCGTCCCCATCACGAGCAACCCGGCGACGGCCAGGGTCAGCACCCAGTCCAGCCGCCGCAGGGGCGACTCGCGGTCGACGACGCGCGAGGCGAACGACTTGCGCGAGGGCGAGTACGAGGGCGAGCGGTAGCCGACGGTCATACCCCGCCCCCACGTTGCCGCCGCGGCTCGCTCGAGAAGGCCGGCCCCACGGCACCAGCCGCGACGGGGGTCGAGGGTGCGGCCGGCGCTACGGGCGGGACCTTGCTCCCCGGCGGCAGGATGCGACCGTCTGCGGTGATGATCGGCAGCTTCACCGGCAGCACGCCGCCGGGCAGGATCGAGAGCTTCGGGTCGGGGGCATTGCTGCCCTTGATGCCGAACAGCGCCTCGTAGATCGCGCGTACGGAGTCAGCCGAGGTGGTGGAGCCGAAGCCGCCCTGGCTGACCATCATCACGACCGCATACGCAGGCTTGCTGGTGGCCGGCGCGTAGGTCGCGAACCATGACGTCGTCTGCTTGCCGGCGACCTCAGCGGTCCCAGTCTTGGACGCGACGGGTACGAGGTTGAGCGGGAAGCTGCTGAACTGGTTCTTCGAGGTGCCGGACGTGGTGACGCCGCGGAGCGCATTCTGCAGGAACGCGAGCGTGGCC
>JANMWN010000166.1:0-5430 GCA_031394045.1 Sporichthyaceae bacterium | reverse complement strand
CAGGCGGGGGACCGCCACCTCAAATTCCACGAAGACCGGGACAACCTCGAGTCGGGTCAGAACCACCAGCAGGTCGAGGCCACGAGCCTCAACCGCTCAAGCCACCCCGCTCAAGTGCAAGCCCGTTTGACGCACGGTCCTGCGTCAGGAAGTTGTCCTAGCCAGACTCCTACGGTGGACGCGGACTCGACCGGCGTCGTCCATGTCTTGTCCTGTCGTGATGGCCTGCCTGGATGGTCAGCCCCGAAGTCAGGGCGCTGGGCGCCTACCCGCGGTTGATCCCGGTTGTCCTAGCGCGCAAAGTATCGTCGATACGTTGGAGAGCGTGATTTCGGCACCCTGATCGCAGGTTGTCCTATGACCCGCGCATGTTGCCCGGCCACGTCCCAGCTCGTTGGTCGCCCATCATGAAAGATCGAAGTCGCAAGTTGTCTGCACGCCGAGACACTTCATTCGCGAACTCGTCCAGTCCGCCCGGCGGACTTGTTCCATCCGCCCCTGTCATCTCCCATCTTCGCTCGAGTCTGCTTGCCCGAATGCATTGACATGCCCTCCGGGACGAGAGTAGACACTGACTCTCGGCGAAACTGGTGATGGACCAGCGACGCAGGCCCATTGCAGATGATGAGGAGCGCTTCGTGTCCGAGTACCCCCCGTCCGACTACCCCTCGCCCCCAGGCTCGACGCGCTCGGCTCGTCATGAGTTGGAAGGCATGCGCGGACTCGACCGCTACGCCGGGATATCTGACCGCTGGACCAAGGAAGATGAGGAACGGCAAATCGCCCATGGGCTCGAAGCTGCCCCGTCAGTGGGGGACCGGTCCATCACAACCTTTGTACGCGGGATGCGGCCGGCTTTCGCCGGAATCAACACGTTTCTCAAGTCACCGTACGTGGAGGATATCCACGAAGTGGGCCAGCACGAAGTGGCCATTATCGGGGCACCGTTCGACAGTGCCACCGCGTACCGGCCTGGCGCGAGGTTTGGGCCGCAGGCGGTTCGCAGAATATCCGGGATTTACGATGGTATTTCACCTGATTTCGGGGTGGACCTGAAAGAAGAGCTTGATATAGTTGACGTGGGGGACATCTTCGTCATTCCCGCAAACGTCGAAAAGACGTTCGATCAGATCGACCGCGCGGTCTCTTTCGTGCACCAGTCAGGAGCATTTCCGATCATCGTTGGCGGCGATCATTCCATCGCGTATCCCAATGTGCGTGCTCTAGCCCCCCAGATCGAGGGACGGATCGGCATCATCCACCTTGACCGGCATATAGACATCGCCGAGAAAGACATGGATGAGCGGATGCACACAACCCCTTGGTATCACGCCACGATGCTGCCCAACGTGAAGGCGGCCAACCTGGTCCAATGCGGTATCGGAGGCTGGTGGGGCAACGGGCCCGGACTTCGGGTTGCCAAGGATCGCGACACCACCGTCTTGACGATGGGCGACATCGAGCGTCTGGGCGTCGACAAAGCCGCTGAGGTGGCGCTCGAGCTCGCGTGGGAGGGCTGCTCAGCGGTGTACCTAAGTCTGGACATCGACTGCGTGGACGTTGGGTCCGCACCCGGCGTCGGATGCCCTGAGCCGGGGGGCTTCCTTCCCAGGGAGATGCTGCGGTTCATCCGCGCGGTCGCCAAGGAGGGCATTTGCGGAATGGAGCTTGTCGAGGTCTGCCCGCCCTACGACGTCAACGACAACACCGCTCAGTTGGGCGCAGTCGCGATCATGGACGTCCTGGCGACGATGCTCACGGCAGGCAAGATCGGCGGGCGTAGGGCTAAGGAAGCCCAGGCGGCTCGGGCTGCTGCCGACCTCGCTACGAATGGGTCTGTCGGTTGAAAGGCTGCAGACAAACTTAGAAATACCAGAACATGCACCTCAATCGGGGGCCAAACCGTCCGTCCCGCGATACTACTTAGCTGGAGCACACCAGTGACGATCGAACCCGAGAACAGACAGCCCCGCCCGCGGCCAGAGGGATCCGCGCTGGAGGCACACGAGGCCGAATCTGCCGCCCTGGCTGAGTTCGGCTACGAACAGGAACTACCACGTGTCCTCAAGTTGTGGACAAACTGGGCCATCGGCTTCGCTTTCATCTCTCCCGTCGTCGGCCTGTTCACCGTCTTTCAGTTGGGGCTGGCGAATGCTGGCGTGTGGTGGATCTGGTCGGTTCCCGTCGTCGTCTTTTTCCAGGCCTTGGTGGCCATGTCCTATTCCTCACTTGCTGCTCGCTGGCCGATCGCCGGCGGAATTTACCAGTGGTCCAAGCGGCTCGTGGGCCCGCGATTCGGCTGGTGGGCAGGCTGGTACTACATCGCAGCGTTGATTCTCTCCGCGTCCCTCACTGTCTACGCGGGCGCGATCTTCCTTGGCTCGCTGCTCAACGTAGATCCGGGTCCGACCTCGAATCACATCTTTCTCGCGCTGGGACTTCTAGGGGTCCTAACCGCCGTGAACGCCGTCGGCCTGAAGCTCCTGAAGATCATCGTGAATTTCGGCGTGGGGGCCGAGATCATCGCCTCGGTTGGGATCGCACTCACGCTGCTCTTCTTCTTCCGTGCGGTCCCGGTGAGCCATCTGTTCAGCACGCACACCCCCAGCCTCCCGGGCCCCGCTATCCCCGCGCTCATCGCCGCGATCAGCTCATCGGCCTGGGTGATCGTGGGCTTCGACGCCTGTGGCAGTGTGGCCGAGGAAACCCGTGACGCGCGCCGACAGGTGCCACGCGCTATGTTGCTCTCAGTTCTAGCCGTCGGCGTCGTGGACATGATAGCCGCAGTCGGGTGGACGTTGAACATCCCCGAGGGCCAGTACGCTGGCGACCCGATCTCTGCATCGGTGACCCAGTCGCTCGGGGAATGGGCCCGCACCCCATTTCTTCTGGTCGTGCTCACATCCTTCACTGCCTGCGGAATCGCGACCCAAGGCGCGGCGACACGTGTGATCTATTCCTTTTCGCGAGACCGGCAAATCCCGGGGGCGAAGTACTGGAAGATCGTCACGAAGTTCAACCAGTCGCCCACGCCGGCAGTCTTCCTCGTGGCTGTCCTGTCCGCGTTGGCGTTCCTCTACGCAAATGCTCTGAACGTACTGGTGAACTTCACTGCGGGGGCCTACTACATCGGCTTCCTCTGCCCCGTCGGTGCATTGCTGTACCACCGGCTCAAGGGCCGATGGACGGACCCAGTGGAGAGCCCCTACAACTTTGGGCGCACCATGAACACCGTCCTTTGCGCAGTCTCGGTGGTCTGGCTCGTCGTCGAGATTATCAATATCGCCTGGCCCCGCACGCCGACGCAGGCTTGGTACTACAACTACGGCTTCTTCGTCGGTCTTGGTGCGTGGGCAGTCCTCGGCGCCCTTTACATCGTCTTCGGACATCCATTTCGTGGAACGCACACCAACACAATCCCGGACGTGCACCCCGGGCACGCCCTAACTGAGCCGGAACCGAGTGAGGGCTGATGGCCACATACGAGTACCGCTGCGACCAGCATGGGAGGACCGACGTGAGTGCCCCAATGGGGCTGGCTCCGGTGAGCTGGCCCTGCCCGGTGTGCGCTCAAGACAGCCCGCGGGTCTTTTCCTCCGTACCGCTAGCAGTGGGCGGTTCTTACGCTCGTGCCATCGAGTCCACTGAGCGCAGCCGCGCCGAGCCCTCGATCGTGACCCGGCTGCCAGAGACTGCGCACTGGCAGGGGAGCCGCGACGTCAAGTACGGCCCGCTCGTCCAGCGTCTGCCTCGACCCTGAACGTCATCCCTCTCAATCTGGCAAGGAGTTCCGATGCCTGACCTGGTGTTCCCACTCGACTCGACCAAGCGGTTCGTCGACCAGAAGCTGGTGGGGCACAACCGCTGGCACCCAGACATCCCCGCGGCGGTCCGGGTGAAACCGGGTGACAGCTTCCGGGTCGACTGCCGGGAATGGTTCGATGGTGCCATCCACAACGACGACTCCGCGGACGATATCAGGGACGCGCCGCTTTCTACCGTGCACGTGCTCAGCGGACCGATCGCAGTCGAAGGCGCGGAGCCCGGTGACCTGTTGATCGTCGACATCCTAGACGTCGGTCCGATCCAGCAGGAGGACTCTGGTCCCCTAGCGGGCCAGGGGTGGGGGTACACAGGCATTTTCCCCACCAACAACGGCGGCGGTTTCCTCACCGAGCAGTTTCCTGACGCGTACAAAGTCATCTGGGACTTCAACGGCCAGACTGCGACGTCCCGGCATGTGCCACACGTCTCGTTTACCGGAATCATCCACCCCGGCCTGATGGGCACGGCTCCCTCAGCCGATCTGCTGACACGCTGGAATACCCGCGAGGCAGCGCTGATCGCGACCGACCCCGACAGGGTTCCACCCCTCGCGCTTCCACCACTGGCCAAGGACGCCGTGCTCGGTTCCCTGAGCGGCCAGGAGCACACCCGGGTCGCGGGCGAAGCTGCTCGGACGGCACCGCCGCGTGAGAACGGCGGCAATCAGGACATCAAGAACTTTTCTAAGGGCACACGCGTCTTCTACCCCGTCTTCGTACCCGGCGCAAACCTTTCCATGGGTGACCTCCATTTCTCTCAGGGCGACGGCGAGATCACCTTCTGCGGGGCGATCGAGATGGGTGGCTTTATCGACCTGCACGTCGACCTCATCAAAGGCGGTATGACCACCTACGGCGTATCTGAGAATGCGATATTCATGCCCGGCAACGTCGAGCCACGCTACAGCGAATGGTTGGCGTTCTCCGGCACATCGGTCACCCTGAGCGGCGAGCAGCGCTATCTGGACTCCCATCTGTCATATCAGCGCGCCTGCCTGCACGCGATCGACTATCTTGCGAAGTTCGGGTACAAGCCGGAGCAGGCGTACATGATTCTCGGCGCTGCGCCCATCGAGGGCAGGCTCTCCGGCGTCGTTGACATCCCGAACGCCTGCGCGACCGTCTACCTGCCCACGGCGATTTTCGACTTCGACGTGCGCCCCAGCGCGGCCGGTCCAGTGCAGATTGACCCTGGGCCCGGCGTACCCCGCTCCACGTTCTGACCTCGCCCGGATCCTTTCCTCGGAGGTGGAGCAAACAGTAGGAAGGCTGTAGTGTTCATGGGAATCCAGGGGGCTCGCTCAAGTCTGATGCAGGCGCCGGCGCAGGCGTATCGGGCCCGATTCGGCACCGGCAAGGGCGGGACAGGAGACCGCCGCCGACCTATGCTGAGCGAGGAGTCAGGATCCAGAGGAGGCGGCGGGCAGTGGCGGGTACGTCCGTGGCGGGTACGTCTGTAGCGGGGTGGTCCGACGTTGCCGCGCTCGAGGTCATTGCGGCGCACGCCCAGCAGCGCGGCCCGCTGCTCCCGGTGCTGCACGCGCTGCAGGAGGCGTTCGGCTACATCGACGCGCGGGCGGTACCGCTGGTCGCCAAGGCGCTGAAC
>JANMWN010000164.1:0-11828 GCA_031394045.1 Sporichthyaceae bacterium | reverse complement strand
GGAGCGCTCCTGGGGCACCGTGCGCGAGGACTACAGCGCCGACGGCGACGCCTGGCGGTCCTTCACCCACGAGCAAGCACGGTCTCGGGCGTACCGCTGGAGCGAGGACGGCCTGGCCGCGATCAGCACCCTGCACCAGGACCTCTGCCTCGGCCTCGCGTTGTGGAACGGCCGCGACCCGATCCTGAAGGAGCGGCTGTTCGGCCTGACCGGGCACGAGGGCAACCACGGTGAGGACGCCAAGGAGTACTGGTGGTACCTCGACGCCACCCCAAGCCACTCCTGGCTGCGCTGGCGCTACCACTACCCGCAGCAGCTGTTCCCGTACGAGGACCTGGTCGCGGAGAACGCCCGCCGGTCAAGGCTCGACCCGGAGTACGAGCTGCTCGACACCGGCGCGTTCGACGAGGACCGGTACTGGGCCGTCGAGGTCACGTACGCCAAGCGCGGCCCGACCGACGTCCTGATGACCATCAAGGTCACCAACGCGGGTCCCGACGACGACACCCTGCATGTCCTCCCGACGCTGTGGTTCCGCGACACCTGGTCGTGGGGACGGCAGCACCCCAAACCGGTGCTGCGGACCGAGGCCGGTGACCTGCTCGCCGAGCACGAGCGGGCGGGGGTCTACCGCCTCGCGGCCGGGGCAGCACCAGACGGGAGCCGGCCGACTGCCCTGTTCTGCGACAACGTCACCAACGCACCCCGGCTGTACGGCACCGAGCCGCTCAGCGCCTACCCGAAGGACGGCATCAACGACCACGTGGTCGACGGCTCGCCGACGGTGGACCCGAGCGAGATCGGCACCAAGGCGGCCTGGTGGTACCGCCTCGACGTACCCGCCGGCGAGACGGTCGAGCTCCGGCTCCGGCTGTTCTCGCCCACCGAAGGGGACGAGCCGGACCGGGCCTGGGCGGGCGAGCCCTTCGACAAGGTGGTCGCAGACCGGAGCCGGGAGGCCGACGAGTTCTACGCCGAACTCACCCCGGCCGGTACGAGTCCCGAGCGGGCCGCGGTGATGCGCAGCGCGTTCGCCGGAATGGTGTGGGGCAAGCAGTTCTACCGCTACGACGTACCGGTGTGGCTCGACGGCGACCCCGGCGAGCCGAGGCCGCCGGAGGGTCGCGGCGACATCCGCAACGGGCACTGGCGGCACCTCGACGCCTACGACATCCTCTCGATGCCCGACCCGTGGGAGTACCCGTGGTTCGCCGCGTGGGACCTGGCCTTCCACTGCGTCGTCCTGTCGCACATCGACCCGGCCTTCGCGAAGTACCAGCTCGTTCTCCTGTGCCGCGAGTGGTTCATGCACCCGAACGGCGCGATCCCGGCGTACGAGTGGTCCTTCGACGACGTGAACCCTCCGGTGCACGCGTGGGCTGCCCTCAAGGTGTTCGACATCGATGCCGCGGCCTCGGGGACGCGCGACTACGCATTCCTGGAGCGGGTGTTCCAGAAGCTGTTGCTGAACTTCACCTGGTGGGTCAACCGCGAGGACCCGGACGGCAACAACGTGTTCGAGGGCGGCTTCCTCGGGCTCGACAACATCGGCCCGATCGACCGCTCGAACCTGCCTCCCGGCTGCCGGCTCGAGCAGAGCGACGGCACGGCCTGGATGGCCTTCTACGCCCTGTCGATGCTCAACATCGCGCTGGTGCTGTCCGAGCACGACGACGTGTACGAGGACATCGCGACCAAATTCTTCGAGCACTTCGCCGCGATCACCGACGGCGTCGCCGACAACGGGCTCTGGGACCCGGCCGACGGCTTCTTCTACGACCAGCTGGTCCGCCCCGACGGCAGCAAGGTGCCGCTGCGGGTCAAGTCGGTGGTCGGGCTGATCCCGGTGCTCGCCGCGCTCGACGTCGCCGAGTCGACGACGGTGCGGCGGACCCGGCTGCGCAAGCGGTTCTCGGACTTCCTGACCCGCCGCGGCAAGGACCCGAACAGCATCGACGGCTGCGGGTTCGTGACGCAGGCGCCGGGCTCCGACCGCCTCATGCTCACCGTCGTCGACCCCGAACGGCTGCGCCGGGTATTGGTCGAGGTGCTCGACGAGGACGGCATGCTGTCGCCGTACGGCATCCGCTCGCTCTCCAAGCGGCACCGCGACGAACCGTTCTCGGTGGACGTGGGGGACGAGAGGTTCAGCGTCGACTACCAGCCGGCCGAGTCGGACAGCTGGCTGTACGGCGGCAACTCCAACTGGCGCGGGCCGGTGTGGTTCCCCATCAACTACCTTGTGATCGAGGGACTGCAGCGCTACCACGAGTACCTCGGCGACGGCTTCACCGTCGAGTGCCCCACCGGCTCCGGCCTGCACCTGACGCTCGCCGAGGTGGCCGAGGAGCTGCGTACGCGCCTGGTGTCGCTGTTCCTGCCCACCGACGGCAGCCGCCCGATCGACGGCGGTACGGCTCGCTCACGCGACCCGCGCTGGAACGATGCCCCCCACTTCTACGAGTACTTCGACGGCGACGACGGCCGTGGCCTGGGGGCGTCGCACCAGACCGGGTGGACCGGGCTCGTGGCCGACCTGATCCGGCGGATGCCGGAGCCACCGCCCGTCCCGAAGGACTGAGGGAACGTGGGAACCAGGCCTCGCGTCGTACGCATATGAAGAAGGTCACAGCGTCCGCACTCGCCCTCGCCGCCGGGCTGGTCCTGCTGACCGGCTGCGCGAGCGCGTCCTCGGTCGGCAGCGGCCCGGGTGCCGGTGGCGGCCCAGGCTCGGGCCCGGGCCCGGGTGCCACCTCGCTGACCGTGCGGGTCGACCCCGGGTACGGCGAGGACCCCAAGACCTGGACGCTGACCTGCGACCCGCCCGCTGGCACCCACCCGCAAGCGTCCGCAGCCTGCGCACAGCTGGCCGCCATCAAGGGCGACCCCTTCGCCGAGACGCCCAAGGACACTGGCTGCACGATGATCTACGGCGGCGACCAGAAGGCGCAGATCACCGGTACCTACGAGGGTCGCCATGTCGACACCAAGGTGACGCGGACGGACGGCTGCCAGGTCGCCAGGTGGGAGCGGCTGGCTGCCGTGCTTGTCTTCAAGGGCGGGGTCAAGGCCCTGACCTGAGGGATACCCTGACGGGGCAGCAGCCAAGAAGCACGAGACGCACAAGACGCACTGTCCCCCTCGGTCGCCAAGGAGTACCCGTGAGCCTGCTCGGGCGCCGGGCCCTGGGCGTGGCCACGCTCGTCGGCCTCACCCTCGCGCTCGTACCTGTGGCGCTCCCGGCCGTCGCGAGCGACCCGATCGGCGGGCCGCGGATGGGCAGCACCGGCCTGGTGCTGGCCCCGGGCGTTGAGCCTCCGCCGGACGTCGGCGCCTCGTGGGTGGTTGCCGACCTCGACACCGGCGTGATCTTCGGGGCCAAGGCACCGCACGTCCCCGGCCGGCCGGCGAGCACCCTCAAGACGCTGACCGCGCTGACGCTGCTGCCCCTGCTCGACCCGACGACGGTCTACACCGCCACGTCTGCCGACGTACGCATGCAGGGCACCCGGGTCGGGATGATCGCCGGCACCACGTACACCGTGGACCAGCTGTTCAAGGCGCTGCTGCTGCCCTCGGCCAACGACGCGGCGCACGGGCTCGCCACGATCGCCGGCGGAGTCCCGCGCACGATCGCGCTGATGACTGCCGAGGCCAGGCACCTGCAGGCCTTCGACACCGCAATCAAGGACCCGAGCGGCCTGGATGCCAAGGGGCAGCTCACGTCGGCCTACGACCTCGCGCTGTTCGCCCGCGCCGCCATGGCCCTGCCCGCATTCCGGGCGTACGTGATCACCTCGCGGGCGACGTTCCCCGGCCAGCTGTCCAAGACACCGGGCGGTCCGCGCGGCACGTTCGTGATCGAGAACAAGAACCGGCTGCTGATGGACGGCTACCCCGGGATCATCGGGGTCAAGACCGGGTACACGACACAGGCGGGCAACACCTACATCGGGGTGGCGACGCGCGGCGGGCACACCTTGCTGATCACGCTGATGCACGCCAAGGGGATCGGCGAGAAGGCCGAGCGCAGGCTGTTCGACTGGGCCTTCGCCAGCTACGCCACCGCGGGTCAGGTCGGCAGCCTGGTCGACCCGGCCACCGCGGTCACGGCGTCCCCGACACCGACGCCGGCCGCAGCCGGCACCCAGCAGCACGCCCCGACTGCAGCCGGCTCCGCGGGGGTGTCCGCCGGGTCCTTGCTGATGTGGCTGGCCGGCGCAGCCGGGGCAGCGGCCCTCGCCCTGGCCGGGGCTGCCGTCGTCCGGTCCTCGCGCCGCAAGCGGCGGATGGTCTCGCCGCTCGGGCTCGCCCCGCTACGACGGCGCTGACCCCGCGGAGAAGGAGGCAGCCATCAGCTCCAAGCACCGGTTGGTGGACCTCAGCCATCCGATCGAGGCGGGCATGATCACGTACCCCGGGCTGCCAGGGCCGGAGATCACCGACCACCTCAGCCGCGAGGCGTCCCGGTCGGTCTACGCCGAGGGCACCGAGTTCACGATCGGGCGGATCTCGATGGTGGCCAACACCGGCACCTACGTCGACAGCCCCTTCCACCGGTACGAGGGCGGCGCGGACCTGGCCGGGCTACCACTGGAACGGCTGGCCGAGCTCGACGGGCTGGTCGTCCGTCGGGAGACCGGTGACGCACCCGCGGTCGACCTGTCGGCGTTCGACGGTCTCGACGTCCGCGGCAAGGCGGTCATCGTGCACACCGGCTGGGACCGGCACTGGGGCACCGAGGCGTACGGCGGCAACGAGCACCCGTACGTGACCGGTGCCGCCAGCCGATGGCTGGTCGAGCAGGGTGCCGCCCTGGTCGGCATCGACTCGGTCAACATCGACGACACCTCCGGCGGCGAGAGGGTCGCCCACACCACCCTGCTGGCCGCCGGCATCCCCGTGGTCGAGCACCTGCGCGGGCTCTGGCAGCTGCCGCTCCAGGGGTTCACCTTCAGCGCCGTACCCCCGCGGGTCGTCGGCTTCGGGACGTTCCCGGTGCGTGCCTACGCGAAAGTGCGCGGCTGACGCAGGAACATCAGCGCCACCAGGCACACGATGGCGGTACCGAGGAACCAGCCGGCGAGCACGTCAGTGAACCAGTGGTCGTGCAGGTAGATGCGGGAGAACCCGGTCACCAGCGAGTACGTGGCGACGGCAACGAGCGCGAGCCGGCGTACCCGTTGCGACAGCCGGCGTGCGAACAGCAGGACGAGGCACCCCGACACGACCACCGCGGTCGTCGTATGGCCGGACGGGTAGGAGGTGCCACCGGCCCCGAACGTGTCGACCGCGAACGGGATCCGGGAGCGACCGATCATCTGCTTGCCGGCGCCTACCGAGATGCCGAGCAGCGCGACCGCGGTCAGGGCGAGCAGGAGCGGTCGCCAGGCCCGTTCGACCACAGCCAGCACTGATGCCACCAGCAGCAGGACGGCCGAACCGGTGACGTACGCCGCGGTCTGGGTCTCGGCGTCGAGCAGGTGGATCAACCACCGCGACCGATGCGTGGCGAACCGCTCCTGCACGTGCAGGTCGACCTCGAGCAGCGGGCCATGGCCATAGATCGCGAGGGTGACCAGAGCGAAGCCGACGACGCCGAGCACCGCGCAGCTCGCGGTCATCAGGACCCACACCGGGCGGACTGGTCGGGGCGGCAACGAGGGAACGCGCGTCGGAGGAGGCAAAGCGACTCCTCTGCAGCGGGCGGGGGCGGCCTCACGAGGCTACGCGAGCACCACCGCCGGCCGGTTCTCCTGGAGTCCGTGCCCGCCCGGCGCCCTTCGAGGTCACCTCTTCGGCCGGCCTGACCGGCACGGCATACGCTCGGCGCATGTCCGGCAACGACGGCGGCCCCGAGGTCCTGATCGGTGGGCCCGAACGTCCGGAGCGGGCACCGCGCGGGCCGCGTACCGGTTGGGCCCGGCGTCGTCGGGTGCCGCGCAAGGCCATCGTCGCCGTCGTCGTCGCGGGGGCCGGCATCGCGGGCGCCGTCTACCTGCGCAGCGGTCCGGTGGTGCCCACCATCGGCGTCGAGATGGCACCGACCGACCGAGCGCTCGCCGAGGGCACCCCGGTCTGGCTGCCGGGCCCGGACTCCCGCCCGACGGGTGGCGTCACGATCCTCCGCACGGTCGTCCTGCAGACGCCCACGGGCACGAAGGGGTCCGTGACCACCGTGGGTCTCGCCGGGCCGGGCGTCGAGGCCGGGCGGGAACACACCATCGCCCTTCCAGCCGGTGCGAAGACCTCGACCACGGTGACCACCCAAGTGGACTGCACGAAAGTGACCCTGCCGGCGCGGGCCGGCGACTACGGCCTGCAGGTCCACGTGCATGACGGCAACCGTGACGTCGAGGGCCTGGCCCCGGTCGAGCCGTTGGCGTCAGCCTTCGTCAGCGACCTGGACGCGGCCTGCGGCGCCTGGCTGGCCAGGGCTGACCTCACGGTCACGCAGGTCACCGCGTACGTCGCTCCGATCCAGCCAGAGGTGGACCTGACACTCACGATCCGCAACGCCGGCTCGGGGGACGCCGCACTGGGGATCTCGACCCGGTTCGGCAACATCGGCGACGTCACGTTGGCCCAAGGGGAAGCGACCGTCCCGGCCCACGGACAGGCGCAGGTCCACCTGCACAGCAACCTGAGATCGTGCGACTACCTGCCCGACCCGCCGTCCAACAGCTCGGGCAACGTCATCGGGACCAGCTCCGACTACCTCGGCCTGGTGGCCGTCAAGGGCGTGCGGCCCCCGCTCGTGGAGGATCCGGCCGACACCGGATTCAGGGTGGGCAGCGTGCCGACCGGCGTCGTGATGTCCGCCGCTGCGGTGAGCGCCGTCTCCGCCGCGCTGCGCTCGGCGTGCGGCGACCTCGGCCCGTACGTCACCCTGATCGCGACCGACGGCTCCAAGGTCGATGCCGCCACCCGGGTGCTCACCGTCCAGGTCCTGGTGGACGGGACACCCGGCCGCGTCACCGATCTCAGCCTGGTCAGCGAGGGCGTGACGGCCGACGACCCCTCGTCGTTCGTCCCGCTCTGGACCAACCTGGTCGGGCTCGTCCCCGACAGCACGGGCCAGGTCAGGGTGACGTTGCACTATCGGCTGCCGTCGGGAACGGCCTGTCCGTCGGACGGCGGCTACATCCCCGGGTTCAGCGTGTACGTCCACACCCCGGTCCCCGGAGGCGTCCGGACATCGCGCTTCAGCCAGGGCATCAATCTCGAGGAATCGCCCCAGGCGATGGCCGCGCTCTGCCCCACCTAGTCAGCCGCGCGGTGATCAACAAGGCATACCCTCGTCAACATGTCCGGTGTCGACGGCGCCCCCGAGGTCCTGGCCCAGGGCCCTGAACGTGAGCGGCCCTCGCTGCTGCCGCGGCTGTCCCGGCCGGGCTGGGCGCGCCGCTGGTGGGCGCTGCCTCTGGCCGGACTCGTACTGCTCGCCGCGGGCGGAGCAGTGGCAGCGATCGCGTACGTACGCAACGCCCCGCAGCTGCCCACGCTCACCGTCACGACCGACGCCCAAGCCGACGCCGTTGCCGCTGGCAGTGGGCTGCCGGCGTGGGAGCCGGGCCCGGACGCCCGGCCCGCAAGAGACGTGCTTCTCGAACTCAGCGCGATCCTCACCGTACCCTCGCCGCAGGCCAGACCAGGCAAGGTCACAGTGCTCGGGCTGGCCGGGCCCGGGGTGCAGGCCAGCACCCCCGGGCCGATCCCCATGATCGTCGGTCAGCCCACCCGCGTCGTGCTCTCGGCCGTCGTCGACTGCACCCAGGTCGACGTCCCGGTCGTGGCCTCCGCGTACGGCCTGCGGGTCCGCGAGGACGAGGGCTCGCGAGCGATCGAGGGGATGCTGCCGCTCGGCGCGCAGTCGGCGTCCTGGGACACGCTGCTCGACCAGGCCTGCGGCTCGTGGCTGGCGCGACGCGACCTCACGGTCACCGCCGTGTCGTCGGTCGCCGACCCGTTGCGGACAGCGACCGACCTGCGCCTGACGATCACGAGCACCGCGAAACAGAGCGCCTACCTGACCAAGGGCGACTTCTTCGGGACGTACACCGTGACCGGGCAGGGCCTTGACGAGGTCAGGGTCCCCGGCGGCGCGCAGACAGCGGTCCCTGTGCACCTCGACCTCGACACCTGCCAGCAGACGCCCACCGGCCCGACAGCCGAGGCGGGCGGTGTCGCGACCACAGCGGACGCGTTCGGGTTGTACGCCCTCGTCGGCCGCCGGTCGCTGCCTCCCGCCGACCCGGCTTCCTCCGACAGCTCCATCCCGTCCGACGGACTCGGCCCCAGCGGCATCGTGCTGAGCGATCAGGCGTCGAGGGACCTGGCGACGGCGCTGCGATCGGCCTGTGGTGGCCTCGACCTCATCGTGACCCGGCTGGCCACCCACGCCCGCGCGATAGACCCGGCCACCCACGTCCTGACCCTGCACATCGGCGTCAGGATCACCAGCGGCAAGGCTTTGGACCTCAGTCTGCGAAGCGACGACTTCCCGGCGGGAGACCAGTCCGCGTACCGACCGCTCTGGACGACAAGCCCGAGGCTGGTGCCCGACTCGAGCGGGCTGGTCGAGTTCGTACTGCACTATGGCATTCCTGCCGAGGCCAGCGCGTGCGCCGACGGAGGGCAGTCGATCCCCGGCCTGACGGTCATCGCCCGCCTCCCGGCACCCGGAGGGGTCAAGACGGTTCGCTTTCAGGAGTTCCTCGGCCTACCGCCGGACTCGGCCTGCGCCAGGTAGCACCCAGGCAGCCGCGGGCGACACGGCCCTACGGAACCGTAAGTTACGCTACCGTAGGTTAGGTAAGAGTCGTGCACCGAGTCGAAGGGCGTCTCATGTCCGTCACCGCACTCCCCCGTCGCATCGATGTGGTCCCGCCAGTCATCCAGGGCGGCATGGGTGTCGGTGTCTCGAGCTGGTGGCTCGCATCGGCCGTGGCGCGATCCGGTGGACTCGGGGTGATCTCCGGTGTGGCTCCCGACCTGCTGCTGGCCCGCACCCTCCAGGACGGTGACATCGGTGGCCACATGCGGCGCGCGCTCGCGTCCTACCCGGACCCCGTCTTCGCCGGGCAGACCCTCGCCCGGTTCTCCGTCGAGGGCGGCAAGCCCATCGGCGCTGCGTACCGTCCGATCCCCCGGCTCGACCTGAACCAGAAGATCGACGCCGTCCGCCTCAACGTCCTGGGGGCGTACGCCCAGGTGTGGCTGGCTCGTGAAGGGCACCAGGGAGCAGTGGGGATGAACCTGCTGGAGAAGGTGCAGCTGTGGACGCCCGCAGCGGTGCTGGGCGCGATGCTCGCTGGCGTCGATGCCGTGCTCGTCGGTGCGGGCGTGCCGCGGCGCATCCCCCGCCTCCTCGACGACCTGGCGGCCGGCCAGGCCGTGACCTTGCCGATCGACGTCGACGGTGCGTTCGACCACGAGGAGTACGAGATCAGCCTCGACCCGCGCGCCGTGCTGCGCCTCCGCGAGGTGTCGCTGCAGCGGCCCGCGTTCCTGGCGATCATCTCCAGCCATGTGCTCGCCGCCTACCTGCAGCGCGCCGAGAGCACAGCCGCCGACGGGTTCGTCGTCGAGGGCTTCACCGCGGGCGGACACAACGCGCCGCCGCGTCGGCCCGAGATCGACGCATCCGGGCAGACCGTCTACACCGATCGCGACAAGGTGGATCTTGTCAAGATGGCCGCGTTAGGACAGCCGTTCTGGCTCGCGGGCGGCTACGGCACGCCGGCCCAGCTGCGCATGGCGCTGGCGGCCGGAGCTCGCGGCGTGCAGGTCGGTACCCCGTTCGCGCTGTCCCGCGAATCGGGGCTGCGGACCGACTTGCGCGAGTCGATGCTCGCTGCGGTGCGCGACGGCAGCGCGAGCGTACGGACTGACCCGTTGGCCAGCCCGACCGGCTTTCCGTTCAAGGTGCTGGACCTCGTCGGCACGGTGACGCACCCGACCACGTACGCCAAGCGGGCCCGGGTCTGCGACCTCGGCTACCTGCGGTCCCCTTTCCGGCGGGATGACGGGCGGGTCGGCTACCGCTGCCCGGCTGAGCCCGAGGGCGAGTTCGTCCGCAAGGGTGGCGAGGCCTCGGCAACGGTCGGACGGCTGTGCTTGTGCAACGGGCTCACCGCGTCTGCAGGTTTCCCGCAGACACGGGGCGACGGTAGCCAGGAGCCGCCTCTTCTTACCCTCGGTGCCGACCTCGGTGCCGCCCACGAGCTGCTGGCTCGCTACCCCGAGGGCTGGTCGGCCGCCGAGGTGGTCGGCTGGCTCCACGAAGGTCTCGCCACCTCGTAACCCAGTCGTTCCGCCCAGGCCCCCTGGCCGACCTGAACCGGACCGCAGCCACTTCCGTTTGACGGTTGGAGCGACCCCGGCGGGGTCGCCCGACCTCAGGAGGAGCCATGCTCGCTCGAATCTCCCTCTCGCTCGCCGCTGTCGCGTTGGCGCTGCCCGCCGGTGGCACAGCAGCCGCCGCCGCGGTGGCGATCCCGGCCGCCCCTGCGCAGGGGTACGTCCAGACGAACCTCGTCTCGGACCAGGCCGGACAGGCGCTGGTCACCGATCCCAACCTGGTCAACCCGTGGGGGCTCTCGAACGCCCCGACCTCGCCGCTGTGGGTCTCGGACAACGGCGCCGACGTCTCGACCCTCTACACCGCCGCTGACGGCGCGACGCCGGCGATCGTGCCGCTCGTCGTCTCCATCCCGGGCGGGGCGCCGACCGGTCAGGTCTTCAACGCCACTGGACAGTTCTGGCTGCCCGGTGGCAACCCAGCGCTGTTCATCTTCGCGGGCGAGAACGGCATGATCTCCGCGTGGAACAAGGACCAGGGGACGGCCGCCGTCCTTGTCGCATCGACGAAGAACGCGGTCTACAAGGGACTTGCGATCCAGCCGTTCCCGAACTTCCCGCGGCTGCTGGCCGCGAACTTCAACAGCGGCCGGATCGACGTGTTCGGCAAGGCGTTCCACCCGGTCAACCTCGGCCCGAGCGCGTTCTGGGACGCGACGATGCCCAAGGGGTACGCACCATTCAACGTCGCCGTCGTCGGCAACCGGGTCTTCGTCAGCTACGCCAAGCAGGACCCGACGAGGCATGACGACGTCTCCGGGGCTGGACATGGGTTCATCGACGTCTACAGCGCCGATGGCATGCTGCTGAGCCGGTTCGCCAAGCGCGGGGTGCTGAACTCGCCGTGGGGTCTGACGATCGCACCGGCCGGCTTCGGCGCGTTCGCCGGCGACCTCCTCGTCGGCAACTTCGGCGACGGCCGCATCCACGCGTACAACCCATGGACCGGGCACCTGGATGGCACCCTGCGTGACTCCTCGGGTGCCCCGATCTGGGTCGACGGACTTTGGGCGCTCATGCCCGGCAACGGGACGTCGGCCCCGGCCAACCAGGTCTGGTTCAGTGCCGGCCCCGGCGGCGAGACCCATGGCCTGCTCGGCACCCTGCGCAGCGCCGCCACGATTGGCTGAAACCGGTGCTGGTTGGCCCGCCTCCGGGCCAACCGGCGTCGGTTTCGGGTAAAGCACGCTCGATCGAGCCCGATTCGGCACCGGCAAGGGCGGGACAGGAGACCGCCGCCGACCTATGCTGAGCGAGGAGTCAGGATCCAGAGGAGGCGGCGGGCAGTGGCGGGTACGTCCGTGGCGGGTACGTCTGTAGCGGGCTGGTCCGACGTTGCCGCGCTCGAGGTCATTGCGGCGCACGCCCAGCAGCGCGGCCCGCTGCTCCCGGTGCTGCACGCGCTGCAGGAGGCGTTCGGCTACATCGACGCGCGGGCGGTACCGCTGGTCGCCAAGGCGCTGAAC
>JANMWN010000146.1:0-3193 GCA_031394045.1 Sporichthyaceae bacterium | reverse complement strand
CGACTACCTACGCCGGGAAGGCTACGCGGTCGACGTCGCCCTGGACGGGGAGCGGGCGCTCGAGCTGGCCAGATCCACACCCCCAGATGTGGTGGTGCTCGATCTCATGCTGCCCGGCATCGACGGGGTCGAGGTGTGCCGCGTCCTGCGGACATTTACCGACGCCTACGTGATCATGCTGACCGCCCGCAGCGAGGAAGTCGACAAGCTGATCGGGCTGTCCGTCGGCGCCGACGACTACCTGACCAAGCCGTTCAGCCCCCGCGAGCTGGTGGCTCGCGTCAAGGCGCTGCTGCGGAGGCCTCGCCTACCCGCGGCTGACCCCGACGCCGGGCAGGCGCGCACGTTCGGCGACCTGAGCATCGACCCGGTATCGCGCACTGTCAGCGTCGCGGGGGCGGAGGTGGAGCTGACTCGAACCGAGTTCGAGCTGCTCGACGCCCTGTCTGCCCGCCCTCGGATGGCCTTCTCACGCCGCCAGCTCATCGACCGGGTTTGGGGACAGGACTGGTACGGCGACGAGCACATCGTGGACGTGCACCTCGCGCATCTGCGGCACAAGCTCGGTGACGATGCGGCTCAGCCCCGGTATCTGCGCACCGTCCGCGGCGTCGGCTACGGGATGGGAAGCCACAAGTGAACCAGCGCCACGGCCTGGTCCCCCGACTGTTCACCGCGCAGCTTCTCACCCTGGCCGTGGGAGCCGTAACCCTCGCCGTGGTGGCCGTGCTAGCCGCCCCGGCACTGATCAACACCCACCTGACGACCGCTCTGGGCAGCGACCCGGGTCCGCTGCGTGAGCACGTCGAGGCCGCGTTCACGCGCACCCTGGTGTTCACGTTCGCCATCGGTGGGGCCGCCAGCGTCGTGGCCGCCGCTGCGTTCAGCCTTCTGGTCGCCCGCAGGCTGGCCCAGCCGATTGTTCGTGTGGCGCGTGCAGCCACCGACCTAGCCGGGGGCGCATACGCAACCCGGATACCAACACCCCGTCTCGGCGTCGAGCTCGATCAGCTCACCGACGCGTTCAACGTGATGGCCGCCACCTTGCAGGAGACCGAAGGCGCGCGGCGCCGCCTCATCGGCGACGTGGCCCACGAGCTTCGCACCCCACTGTCCGTGATCACCGCCTACGTTGAGGGCCTGGCCGACGGCGTGCGTCAAGCGGACGCCACGACCTGGGCAGTGCTCGAGCAGCAGACAAACCGAATGCGCAGGTTGATCGACGACCTGGCCTTGGTCTCCCGCGCCGAGGAACACGCCCTCGCACTCAACCGGGTGACCGTCAACATCGGGGACATCGTGGCCACGTCAGCCGCCAGCGCCCGACCGGCGTACGCAGACAAGGGGGTCGAGCTCAGCGTCCTGATCGAGCCAGGGCTGCCGCCCATCGACGTCGACCCGGACCGGGTCGGCCAGATCCTGACCAACCTGCTCAGCAATGCGCTGCGGCACACCGACCCGCCGGGTCGGGTTCGACTCAGCGCGAGCGCGATGACGGCCGGTATACGCGTCACCGTCAGCGACGAGGGCCAGGGCATCCGCGCTGAGGACCTCCCCCACGTGTTCGAGCGGTTCTACCGCTCCGATGCGGCCCGCGACCGCGGGCACGGCGGTTCGGGCCTGGGCCTGACCATCGCCCGAGCCCTCGCCCGGGCGCACGGCGGCGACCTGACCGCCGCCAGCACCGGACCAGGCGCCGGAGCGTCCTTCCAGTTGTCCCTGCCGCGGGCGGCCGCGACCTTCCGTCGGCGCAACGCTTGAGACGATCGGTCGGGGGCGTGCCCCCCGCGCGCAATCCCTGGGCGTCGATCCGCGCCGACGCGACTCACCGCCAGAATCCGATGTCCCAATGGGGACGGGCGGACCCACGGAGCGCTTCGATCGGCCGGGTTCGACTCGCCAGTCAAAAGGTCAAGGGCGCATTTCCCCCGCTGGACCGCGGCCTGGGTGCCGAAGACCTCGATCACCGCCGCGCGCAACGACTTCGCGCCCTCAATGATGACCAACAGCCCATCGCCGGCGGACAGTCCACGGGAGACCAGGCCGGCATGCATGGACCAGACCCACGGTCTTGTTCTCCGTCGCCCCATCCCACAACCCGACCGGGACCTTGCGCCCGTCCGCGGTGATACCCAAGGCGTTGATCGCGCACCGCCCGGCCATTCGGTCCCCGTCGAGCATCAACACCTTGACGTCCAGCTTGGACAGGTCCCGGGCCAGCAGCTCGGCCAATGCGGTCTCGGTCTCCTTGATGAACCGGCGGGAGACCGCCGACCGGCGCTGGGTCACGGGCAGAGGGTGCGCGCCGAGGCATCCACGCGCCGACCAAATGCATGAACACTGTGCCCAGGGTTATCGCGGCGTTCGCAGCCGCGATCGCATACATCCTTGTGAGCTGGTCGATTCGTTCAGCTGGAGCCGGGGCGACGCGCCCGCGGAGCTTGGTAGCGACGAGTCGCGGATCATCGCTGACCTGGTCCCCCGTTAGCGTTCGGGATGGCACCAGGAGCTGGCCCGACGCGCTGAGGTCGTCGAAGACAGCTGCGTTCCAGCGGGCGATGTCGCTGAGTGCCCGGACACTTCCGTTGACCAAGGCGCGCGCGTCGCGGGGCTCTAGGTTTTCGATCTCCCTCCGAGCCTCTGGGCCGACCGGTAGCACCTGCTTCCACAAGTCTCGAATGGCGAGGACGTCGTGGCGCACGATTGCCACTCCTGGGGTCGCGGTCCGGAGCTGACGCGTCTGGAGATGGATCAGGCTCCATGTGGCCTGTCCAGCTTCAGCGCGTCGGAGCATCGACCGCGTCGGCAGCTCGTTGATCCCACCGGGCGCCCTCCCTGCCAGGTACCCGGCGGCGTGGGCGTGGACGATGACTCCGGCGGCGGCGAAGTCCGTCAGTGTGGCGACGCCGACCATGGGTTCCTTGGTGAGCTCCCAGGCATGGTGTCGCAACCTCAGGATGCGGTCGCCTAAGTCGGTCAGCGGATCAGCGGTGCGCAGCTGTGGGCGCGCCACCTCCAGCTCCGCGAACGTCGCTCCTCCCCCACCGTCGGAGCGCGTTCGATCGACCAAGTCCGTCGCAGCCACCCGGGCTCGGCTGAGGTCGGGCATCGACTGGGCGACTTCGCTCCACCGAACCCCTGCTTGGCCGGCACGAAGTCCGACGCGTGGTTCGGCCGCGAGCACGGTTGCGGC
>JANMWN010000120.1:0-16160 GCA_031394045.1 Sporichthyaceae bacterium | reverse complement strand
GTGACGGTCGTCTGCTGGCGCCAGCTCGCCGAGCATGCGGCCAGCTCGTTCTCCAAGGGCGAGCCGATCATCGTCACCGGTCGGCTGCGGATGCGGCAATGGACCTCCGAGGACGGCCGGGCCGGAACGGCGGTCGAGCTCGAGGCGCAGGCGGCCGGGCACGACCTCTCGCGCGGGATCGCGGCGTTCACGCGTGCGCAGCCGCGGGTGGTCGAGCGCACCGGGCGCAACGAGGCGGACGAGCTGGCCGAGTCGGTGGCCCGCGAGCCGCTCGAGCTCGCCCCCGAGCTGTCCGGCGAGATCGATCCGCCCGCAGCACCGGTACCGGCGGGCGGACCGGTCGAAGCGGTTGCTGGCAAGCGGGGCAACGTCGATGCCGCGGCCTAAGGCCCGCCACCCGCCCACTAGGCTCTTGAGCCATGGCGGAGTTCATCTACTCGATGTACAAGGCGCGCAAAGCGCACGGCGACAAGGTCCTCCTCGACAACGTGACCCTGGCGTTCCTGCCGGGCGCCAAGATCGGTGTCGTCGGTCCCAACGGCGCCGGCAAGTCGAGCGTGCTGAGGATCATGGCCGGTCTGGACACGCCATCCAACGGCGAGGCCTCGCTCTCGCCGGGCTACACGGTCGGGTTCCTCGAGCAGGAACCGAAGCTGGACGAGACCCGTACGGTCCTGGAGAACGTCCAGGACGGCGTCGCGGAGACCAAGGGGCTGCTCGACCGGTTCAACGAGATCTCGGCCGAGCTGGCCGACCCCGACGCCGACTACGACACACTCCTGGCCGAGATGGGCAACCTGCAGGAGCAGCTCGACCACCGCCAGGCCTGGGACCTCGACTCCCAGCTGGAGCAGGCGATGGACGCGCTGCGCTGCCCGCCCGGCGACGCCGACGTCTCGGTGCTGTCCGGCGGCGAGAAGCGCCGGGTCGCCCTGTGCAAGCTCCTCCTTCAGGCCCCCGACCTGCTGCTGCTGGACGAGCCGACCAACCACCTCGACGCCGAGTCCGTCCAGTGGCTCGAGAGCCACCTGGAGAAGTACCCCGGCACGGTGGTCGCGGTCACCCACGACCGGTACTTCCTGGACAACGTGGCCCAGTGGATCCTCGAGCTCGACCGCGGCCGGGCGTACCCGTACGAGGGCAACTACTCGACGTACCTGGAGACCAAGCAGTCCCGGCTCAAGGTCGAGGGTGCCAAGGACATCAAGCGGCAGAAGCGGCTGGCCGAGGAGCTCGACTGGGTGCGCTCGAACGCCAAGGGCCGGCAGGCCAAGAGCAAGTCGCGGCTGGCCCGGTACGAGGAGATGGCGACCGAGGCCGAGAAGACCCGCAAGCTCGACTTCGAGGAGATCCAGATCCCGCCGGGTCCGCGGCTGGGCGCCATCGTGGTCGAGGTGGACAAGCTGTCCAAGGGCTACGGCGACCGGCTGCTGATCGACCAGCTCTCGTTCAGCCTGCCCCGCAACGGGATCGTCGGCGTGATCGGCCCCAACGGTGTCGGCAAGACCACGCTGTTCAAGATGCTGATCGACGAGGAGACCCCCGACTCCGGCTCGATCAAGATCGGCGAGACGGTCAAGGTGTCCTACGTCGACCAGAGCCGTGGCGGCATCGACCCCAAGAAGTCGCTCTGGGAGGTCGTGTCAGACGGGCTCGACTGGATCAAGGTCGGCCAGGTCGAGATGCCGTCCAGGGCTTACGTCAGCGCGTTCGGGTTCAAGGGTCCCGACCAGCAGAAGTCGGCCGGGGTGCTCTCGGGCGGCGAGCGGAACCGGCTCAACCTGGCGCTGACGCTCAAGCAGGGCGGCAACCTGCTGCTGCTCGACGAACCGACGAACGACCTCGACGTCGAGACCCTCGGCAGCCTGGAGAACGCCCTGCTCGAGTTCCCCGGCTGCGCCGTGGTGGTCTCCCACGACCGCTGGTTCCTCGACCGGGTGACCACGCACATCCTGGCGTACGAGGGCGACTCGCAGTGGTTCTGGTTCGAGGGCAACTTCGACTCGTACGAGAAGAACAAGGTCGAGCGGCTCGGTCCAGACGCCGCCCGCCCGCACCGCGCTACCTACCGCAAGCTCACCCGCGGCTAGGCGGGGAACGACGGTGGCGCGCTTCACGGCCCAGGTGGCGATGCGCTGGTCCGACATGGACGCCTACGGCCACGTCAACAACGTGCAGTTCCTGACCTACGTCGAGGAGGCGCGGGTCGAGATGTTCAAGTCGGTGCCGCTGTCGGGCATCGACCAGGTCGCGGCCGGGATCCTGGTTGCCGCCAGCGAGATCCGCTACCGCCGCCCGCTGCAGCACCGGCACGCGCCGGTACCCATCGACGTCTGGGTGACCAAGATCGGCGCTGCGTACTTCTCCCTCGGGTACGAGGTGTACGACCAGGGCGGCATCGTCTATGCCACGGCCGCGTCCACGATGGTCCCGTACGACTTCGCCAACGAGCGCCCCCGCCGGCTGAGCGCCGAGGAGAAGGCCTGGCTGAAGGAGTTCACCGTCGAGCCTGAGGCGCCGTCGGCGCCACCAGTGGAGTGACCTCCTTCCTCCCCGCGGACGACGACGAGCGGCAGGCGCTGCGCGGCTACCTCACGCGGCTGCTCGCGCTGGACACCCGGGCATCAGTACGGCTGCAGGCAGCCGGCATGGTGCTCGGCGTCTGGGGTGGCCCGCCGATGGACGTCGTGACGCTGCGACCGGTCGCTCTGGCCGCCCCGACCGACCCGCTCGGCGCCGCTGGTTCCCTTGAGGCGTTCGACGCCACCGTCTCGGCGGCCCGACTCCTGGACCGTCTCGACGTCGGGACCGGCCAGCCGGGGGATGTCGGCCCGATCGAGCTGCCGGCACCGGTCCCCGGGCCCGCCTGGGCCGGGCTGCTGCCCCCGCGGTCCGGCTGGGAGTCCCTGGCCACGGTTCCGGCAGGCGCCGTGCACGACGCGGTACGGGTCGGTGTCGACGCGTTCGGGCGCCGCGTCGACCTGATCCCCGAGGACCAGCGGTCGCGCGCCCAGCTCGACGCGATCGCGGCTGAGGTCTGGGGCCGCCCGGTCGTTGCAGGAGTACCCCTGCGGGCTGCCCACGCTGCCGAGCTGGTCGGGCTCCTGGGCCGCGAGGGCGAGGTCACCGCCCTGTCCAACGGCAGCTGGCGACGGCTCGCCTGCCCTGGTGGCTCGGTGGCCCTGCGCACCGGAAGCAGCGCCACGGGGGCCCTCGACCTGTTCGCGCTCTGACCCGCCAAGAAGGCCGGCCGGCTCAGTCGAACGTGTTGACCATGCTGTGCGCGGCCATCTCCAGGTAGTCCCACAGCTGCGTCTCGAGCGCAGCCGGCAGCGCGATGGCGTCCACGCCGGCGCGCATGTGCAGCAGCCACCGGTCGCGGGCCTCGGGCGTCACCGCGAAGGGAGCGTGCCGCATCCGCAGCCGCGGGTGGCCGCGCTGGTCGGAGTACGTGTGCGGCCCGCCCCAGTACTGTTCGAGGAACATCAGCAGCCGCTCGTGCGCTGGCCCGAGGTCCTCGTCGGGATAGAGCGGGCGGAGCACCGGGTCCGCGGCCACCCCCTCGTAGAACACGGTGACGAGCCGGTCGAATGCCGGCCGGCCACCCATCTGGGCGTACGGGGTGGTCGGATCCTGCGCGGCCTCGGTCACCCGGCCATCGTCGCAGACCGCTCTCAGACGGCGGGCATCACCCGGATGGGGCTATGGAGGGTGCCGCCGGGAGGCCGAACTAGCAGAGGTGACCCCTCAGATCCAGGTTTCCCGCCGCGACCTCTTCCGGGTCGCTGCGGTAGGCGCCGCAGTAGCGGCGTCCGGTGCCGTCTCGTCCGCCGCGTCCCCCCCCGCGGCGGCGAGCGGTCCGGTCCTCACCTCCGACCGGAACCTGCACATGCTCCGGCGTCTGACGTACGGTCCCTCCCCGACGTCAGCCGCCGAGATCAACGCCCAGGGCCCCCTCCGCTGGCTGCTCAACCAGCTGAACCCCGCGGCGATCGACGACCACGTGTGCACCGGCTACCTGGCGCGGTACCCGAGGCTGAACTGGACCATCCCGCAGGTCCGGGCCGCGCTGAACAACGGCGCGTGGGACGTGATGAGCGACCTGGGGCAGGCCTCGCTGCTGCGCGCAACGTGGAGCAAGCGGCAGCTGTTCGAGCTGATGGTCGAGTTCTGGTCGAACCACCTGAACGTCACGAACCCGAGCAGCGACGTCTGGGACAGCCGGCACGACTACGACAAGAACGTGATCCGCAAGTACACGTTCGGCAAGTTCTCCGACCTGCTCTGGGCCAGCGCCAACCACCCGGCGATGATGCGCTACCTGAACAACGCCGACTCGGCCCCGCCGGACTACAACGAGAACTACGGGCGCGAGCTGCTCGAGCTGCACACCGTCGGCGTGGACGCCGGCTACACCGAGGTCGAGATGCGCAACTCCGCCCTCATCATGAGCGGCTACGGCGTGCACGACCCCTGGCCCGAGGACGCGACCACGGGGATCTTCGAGTACCACCCGGAGAACCACTACGTCGGCGCCGTCTCGGTGCTCGGCTTCAGCTCGGCCAACACCACGCAGGCCGGCGGGTACGCCCTCGGCAAGGCGTACGTGGCGTACCTCGCGACGCACCCGGCCACGGCCCGGCGGATCGCCGACAAGCTGGTCACCCGCTTCATCTCCGACGACCCGCACCCGGGCCTGGCCGCGAGGCTGGCGGCGACGTACCTCGCGAACGGTACGGCCATCGTGCCCGTGCTCAAGCAGCTCTTCACCAGCCGCGAGTTCCTGTACTCGGTAGGGCTGAAGGTCCGCCGCCCGATGGAGGACCTGATCGCGACCCTGCGCACCCTGGAGATCACCCCGGACCCGGGTACGGGCGTCGACGGGCTCCAGGCGCTGTGGTGGCAGTCGGACAGCATGGGGCAGCAGCCGATGGCCTGGCACCTGCCCAACGGCTACCCGGACACCGCGACCGACTGGCAGTCGACGAACGGCACGCTCGAGCGCTGGAACACCCACATGGCCCTCGCCGGTCAGTGGTGGCCGGTCAACAACGACCCGGCCAACCCGATGCTGCAGGCTCCGGCGCACACGACGTTGCTTCCGACGACCTTGCCGGCGACCTACGGCGCCTTCGTCGACGTGCTTGCCCAGCGGCTGGTCTTCCAGAAGCTGTCGCCCGATGCGAAGGCGGCCGTGCTCACGTTCCTGAACAAGGCAGACGGCGCGGCCCTGAAGTCGACCGACGCGGCGGTGACGTGGCAGTTCGCCTACGTGATCGCGCTGATCCTCGACTCCGTCTACCACACGATGCGCTGAGGAGCCGACGATGCGACGCGAGACCCCCTCAGAGCGACCCACCGGTCGTCAGGCCTGCGGCTGCCCCAGCGAGGGCGGCGCCGGCTTCAACCGCCGGGCCTTCCTCAAGCGAGCGGCCGTCGTGGCCGCGACCAGCCTGACCGGCCGCGAGCTGGCCACCCAGCTCGCCTTCGCTTCGACCCCGACGTACACCGGCGACGTGATGATCGTGCTCTCGTTCCGGGGCGGCTTCGACGGGCTCTCCGTCGTCGTACCGAGGAACGACGCGGACTTCCAGGCGCTGCGCCCCAACATCAGGGTGCCCGAGAGCCAGATGCTGACCCTGGGCAACGCCGGCAACGGGAACGACAACCGGTTCGGCCTGCACCCGGCGATGGCGCCGCTGATGCCGATGTGGACCGCCGGCACGTTCGGCATCGTGCACGCAGTCGGTCAGGTGAACCCGACCCGGTCGCACTTCGAGGCGACCGAGGAGCTCGAGAAGGCCGCCCCCGGCTCGTCGCTGCGGACCGGCTGGCTGGACCGGATGCTCGGCGCTCGCGGGACAGGTACGGCGTTCCAGGCGTGCGAGATCGGCAGCTCGTCCGTCTCCCCGGCGTTCCAGGGCCCGGCCCCTGTCCTCGGCATGTACAGCATCGACAACTTCGGCCTGTCCGGCTCGGACAACCCGGGACTGGCGCAGTGGGATGCCGCGCTACGGGCCGTCAACGCCGGTGCGCCGATGACCGTCCAGGCGCCGGTCGCCGCGACGCTCGGCGCCCTGGCCACCATCAGCACCCTCGGCAAGGCCGTCGACTACGTACCGGCGAACGGGGCGGTCTACGACGAGAACAGCGACCTGGCCAAGGCGCTGCGCGACATCGCCCGACTGATCAAGGGCAACGTCGGGCTGCAGGCGGCCGCGCTCGACTACGACAACTGGGACATGCACGCGGGGTTGTCCGACAAGAGCCTTGACCCGACCACCGGCTGGATGCACGACCAGGTGGCCGAGTTCTCCGCGGCGCTGGCCGCGTTCTTCACCGACCTCGGGCCGACGCTCACGGCGACGACGAGCATGATCACCCTCTCGGAGTTCGGCCGTCGGGTCGAGGAGAACGGGTCGTACGGGCTCGACCACGGGCACGGCAACGCGGTGCTCCTGCTCGGCGGCGGGGTCGTCGGCGGCCAGGTGCACGGGCCGTGGGCCGGTGTCGGTCCGGCCGCGCTGGACGACGGCGACCTGCAGGCCCTGACGGACTACCGCAACCTGCTCGGCGAGCTGCTGGTCAAGCGGACCGGGGCCTCGACGGGCTCGCTCAGCGGCATCTTCCCCGGCCTGAGCTACTCCGCGCTCGGCATCGCCCACTAGCTGACCGCTGATTCGCCGCTTCACTCGACATCTCGTTTGATCTAGCACTACAAACCGTCGTCGCTGTTGGTGGCCGCTCCCCGTGGGACGATCGGGCATGCCTGCAGACCTGGTCCCCGCCCGCCCGATCAGCGACCCCGACGGGTGCCGCACGATCCTGCCGGCCCGTCGCGAGGGCTGGACCCAGCTCGCGATGGGCGAGTGGGAGCTCAGCGCCGCGACCCCGGGCCACGGCGACTGCCACCCGCACGACGAGGTCAACATCGTGGTGGCGGGCCTGCTGGTGGTGGAGTGCGACGGCGAGCGGGTGGAGGCGGGTCCCGGCGACGTCGTACGCGTCCCGGCCGGTCGCCCCGCCTTCTACTCCGCGCCCGAGTACGCCCGCATGTACTACGTGTACGGCGCGAACCCCGAGGGGCTGCCGGCCACCGTCTTCACTGATCGCTCACTGGTCACTGGGGGTGGCGCGGGCCCTGCTGGTAGCTGACCCCGCCGGCGTCCAGCGCGGCCTTGAGGCGCAGCCGCAGCTCGCGCGCCACGTCGTTCTGGCGCAGCGGCTGGGTACGCAGCTGGACCCGAAGCAGGACGGCATCCGGAGTCATGGACTCGACCGAGACGACGGCAGGGACGTCGAGGATGTCGGCGTCCCAGTCGCCGTCGGTCGCCAGCAGCTCGGCCGTGGTGCGACACAGCTCCTGGATCGGCCCGAGGTCCTCGGTGTACGCGACCGGCACCTCGACGTTGGCCACGGCCCAGCCCTGAGACCTGTTGCCCACGCGTTGGATCGACCCGTGCGGGACGTACCAGAGCACGCCGTTGTCGTCGCGCAGCTTGGTCACGCGCAGCCCGATCTCCTCGACGATGCCCGAGGCCTGGCCGGTGTCGATGACGTCGCCGACGCCGTACTGGTCCTCGAGGATCATGAAGACGCCGGTGAGGAAGTCCCGGATCAGGCTCTGCGCGCCGAAGCCGACGGCGACGCCGACGACCCCGGCGCTGGCGATCACCGGCGTAATGTCGATGCCCATCAACGAGAGCACGATGATCAGCGCGATGCTCGCCAGCACGAACGTCACGATGCTCTTGAGCAGCGACGCGACGGTGCGGGCGCGGGCCGCCATCCGCTCGGCGATCAGGGCCGCGGTGTCGTCACCGTCGTGGGCGGCCCGGGCCCGCGCCACCCGGCGGGCGAGTGCGTTGTCGGACAGGCCACGGATCAGGTGATCGAGGGACCGGCGCAGCACCCAGCGCAGGATCACCGCGCCGACGATCGTCGCGGCGATGGCGATCGGGACCGGGATGTTCCAGTGCCGAAGGCTCGCTGACATCTCGTTCACGGATGCAGCCTAGGCAAGGTCGAGCCCGGTCCACGTCGCCGTGAAGGCCAGGACGTCGGCGGACAGCTCGATCGAACGGGTCATCGCCCTCGCCCCGTGCCCGACGTCGGCCTCGCGTCGCATCAGCACCGGCCGGGACGAGGTGGTGGAGTGCTGCAGCGCGGCGCACATCTTGCGGGCATGCATCGGGTCCACCCGGGTGTCACCGTCGAACACGGTGAACAGCACCGCCGGGTACGCGGCCGGTCGCTCGGCCCCGTGATACGGCGAGTACCCGAGGAGCCACGCCAGCTCCTCGGGGTCGGCGGCGCTCCCGTACTCGACGTTCCAGGTCGCGCCGAGGCCGAACTGCTCGTACCGCACCATGTCCAGCAGCGGCGCCGAGCAGACGACGGCGGCATACAGGTCGGGGCGTTGCACGAGGGCCGCCCCCACCAGCAGCCCGCCGTTGGAGCCGCCGGAGATCCCCAGCTGGGCCGGCGTCGTGTAGCCGGCCTCGACCAGCCACTCCGCGGCGGCGTGGAAGTCGTCGAAGACGTTCTGCTTGTGGCCGAGCATGCCGTCCCGGTGCCACTGCTCGCCCTCCTCGCCGCCGCCGCGCAGACCCGCGATGACGTAGACGCCGCCGGCCTCGATCCAGGCCAGCACAGTCGCGGAGTACGCCGGTGTGAGCGGCAGCCCGAAGCCGCCGTACCCGTACAGGATCGTGGGTCGGGGCCGGTCCGGACCGCCGGTTCCGGACATGACGAACATCCGCACGATCGTGCCGTCGGCGGAGGCGTACGCGACCTGGGTGGTGTGCACGAGGGGTACCTCGACCGAGCCCGGGGCGCTGGCCCAAAGGCTCGTCGTGCTGGTACGCGCGTCGTAGTGCTGCACCGAGGTCGGCGTCGTGTTGTCGGTGTACCCGAACCAGGCCTCGTGGCCACCCTCCGGCCGCTCGACCACCCCGCCGATGGACCCGAGCCCCGGCAGTGGCACCTCACCGGTACGGGCCCCCGTCTCGAGGTCGTGGACGGTGAGCTCGGAGACCGCGTGCCTGATCCAGGACGCCAGCAGCACCGGCCGGTCCAGCTCGGTGCCATCCAGGATCGCGAACCCGTCGAGGACAGCGACCGGATCCTGCGCGAGCAGGTCGCGCCAGTGCTCGGACGTCGGCAGCTCGGGAGTCGTGACGCAGATCCGCCCGCGCGGGGCGTCGAGGTCGGTGAAGACGTAGAGCCGGCCGTCGCGCCCGACCTCGAGCCCGGTCTGGGCGTCGACGTCGATCTGCACGGGCGAGAGCACCGGCGTCTCGAGCGCGGACGCGTGCAGGTCGGCGAACCACAGGTCGTTGCGCGGCGCGGTGCCCTCGGACGCCGTCACCGTCATCCAGCGGCCGTCCCGGGAGACGGAGACGCCGAAGTACTCGGTCGCCTTGCGTCCCTCGCCGAAGACGAGCACGTCGTCGGCGGGGTCGGAGCCCACGCGGTGCAGCCACACCCGGCGGTGGAACTGCTCCTCGCCGGCGGGCACCAGCTCGGGAGCCAGCCGGCGTACGTAGTAGTACGCCTCGCCGCCGGGGAGCCAGGCGATGGGGGAGTACCGGGCCCTATCGATCGGGCCGTCGAGCAGCTCGCCGGTGACGACGTCCATGACCCGGACGACGGACTCCTCGGTGCCACCCTCGGAGACCTGGTACGCCAGCAGATCGCCCTCCTTGGACGGCTGCCAGGTGTCGAGCGTGGTCAGGCCGCTGGAGTCCAGGGCCATCGGGTCGATCAGGGTGCGCTCGGTGCCGTCGGGGTCGATCGTGAGCAGCACCGCGTGCTCCTGCTCGGCCGACCGTCGCATCAGGAACTGGCGCTGCCCGCGCCAGATCGGCGGGGTGACCATGCCGGCCGCGAGGAGCTCGGTCAGGCGGGCCCGCGTCCGGTCCAGCCCCGGCCAGGTGGCGCGCTGGGCGGCGTACCGCTCGTCCTGTGCCGCCGACCAGGCCTGGCTCTGGTCGCTGGCCGGATCCTCGAGCCAGCGGTACGGGTCGGCGACGGGCTGCCCGTGGAGGACCTCGACCAGGTCGAGCCGTTCGGCGGGCACGGGCGGGGCGGCTGGCGCACTTGCGCGCGTGGATTCAGTCATGGCGCGAATCACCCTAAGCGGGGGCTCTTGGTGAATAGCGCTGGCGCCCACGCGTGTCGGCGTCGGACACTGGTCCCCGAGGAGGACGACAGCAGCCCCCGAGGAGGACGACAGCAAGCGTGATGGCGCACACCTTGGTGCTGAACGCCACGTACGAGCCGTTGGGCGTGGTGGTCGACCGGCGCGCCCTCCTGCTGGTGCTTGCGGCCAAGGCGACGGCTGTCGAGGTCTCAGGCCGGGTGGTCCGCTCGGCTGGTGGGGCGATCGCGGTGCCCTCAGTGATCCGGCTCAACCGGTTCGTACGCGTACCGCACCGGGCCGGCGTGCCGCTGACCCGACGGGCGGTGTTCGCGCGGGACGGCGGACGGTGCGCGTACTGCGGGGCGAACGCGGCCAGCATCGACCACGTCGTGCCGCGTAGCCGTGGGGGCCGGCACACCTGGGACAACGTGGTCGCCGCGTGCCACCGCTGCAACCGGGTCAAGGCCGACAAGACCCCCGCCGACCTCGGCTGGCGGTTGCGGCAGCCGCCCACCCAGCCGGCTGGACCGGCCTGGCGGGTGCTCGCGAGCGGGCGGCACGACCCGTGCTGGATCCCGTACCTCGTCGGTCATGGCCTGGGCGATGCGGTGCTCCCGCTGCCTGCCGCCCCCTAGGCTCTGCGCCATGGCAGAGGACCCGGCGCCGCACCCAGCGGCCAAGCCCGACTCGGACGAGCGGGTCCGTCAGCTCAAGCTCGGCGGCATCGGCGGGCTCGCACTGCTCGGGCTCGTCCTGGTGATCCAGAACAGCGGCGAGACGACGGTCAACCTGCTGTTCTGGACCGTACGCATGCCGCTGGTGTTCCTGCTCGTCGTGATCGCGGCGATCGGGGCCGGGCTGGACCGGGCCTGGTCGTGGCGGCGCCGTCAGCGCCAGCAGCGCCGGGACCGGTCCACGGACGGACCCGAGAAACCCAAGGAACGAGGCTAGGAGCGCGTTGACGGCTCAGCCGCTGCACCGCCGGGTCCGGCTGGCCATCGTCGCGGCCACGGCTGCCTCGCTCGTGGTGTTCGCGATCCCGCTGATGGTCGCGATCCGCAGCGCGTACGTGCAGCAGTCCGAGACCGAGCTAGAGCGTGAGGCCGCCCGGGTCCTGGCCGTCGTCCCCGACAGCGGGATCCTGGGCCGGGGCATCCTGCCGACGCCGGGCGACCGGAGCGTCCACCTCGCGGTCTACGACGTCACCGGCCACCGGACCGACGGCCAGGGCCCGGAGCAGTCGGGGGCCGCTTCGGCGAGCGCGGCCGACGGGGACGCGCGGACCGTACGCGAGGGGGACGAGCTGGCCGCGTTCCTGCCCGTACGCGCCGAGGGTCCGGCGCAGGCTGTGGTCCGCGCCTCGCTGCCGAGCAGCGTCGTGTCCGGCCGCTACCTGCGCGCCTGGGTGCTGATGTGGCTGCTGGCCCTGGGGGTCCTGCTGCTCGCCTGGTGGGTCTCCGGCCGGCTGTCGCGCCGGCTGTCCGCGCCGCTCGAACGGCTGGCGGCCAGTGCCGAGTCGCTCGGGCAGGGGGGCTTCGCCCTGCGGGTGCCGCGTACCGGCGTGCACGAGGTCGACGTCGTTGGGGCCGTGCTCGAGGAGTCAGGCCGTCGGTTGGGTGACCGCTTCCAGCGCGAACGGGCCTTCTCGTCCGACGCGTCGCACCAGCTACGTACGCCCATCACTGCACTGCGGATCACCCTGGAGTCGGCGCTGGTGGACCCGTCCTCGTCGGTGCAGACGGTCTCCACGCAGGCACTGGTCCAGGTCGACCGGCTGGAGCGCACCGTCGAGGACCTGCTGGCACTGTCGCGTGACCTGCCGGGCCCCGCGGTCCCCGCCGACGTGGCGCCGGTCGTGCAGGCACTGGTCGACCGGTACCAACCGGCCTGCTCCGAGCAGGGCCGCGAGCTCACGGTCCAGGTAGCCGAGCCGCTGCCTCAGGTCGCCTTCCCCGAGGCCGCCCTGCGGCAGGTGCTCGGGGTGCTCGTCGACAACGCGCTGGCGCACGGGGTGGGAGCCATCGGCGTCCTGGCCCGCACTTCCGGTACGGGAGTGGCGATCGACGTCAGTGACGAGGGCGTGCTCCCCGACGGCGACCTCGAGGAGATCTTCCTGCGCCGGTCGGCCAGCGCCCGTGGGACCGGCATCGGGCTGGCCCTCGCACGGTCGCTGGCCGAGGCTGAGGGTGCTCGCCTGATGGTCGCGCGCACCGACGCGGGCACCATGTTCACGCTGCTGATGGCCGACGCGGAGCCGGCCACCGCCTGACCCGTTGTGCGGAGTGCAGAGTGCGCATGCTGCAGGCTGTGCCGGGCATGCCTAGCATCGGTGCATGCCCGGACCCGTGATCCTCGTCGTCGAGGACGATGCGGCGATCGCGATCCCGCTCGGCCGAGCCCTCGAGAGCGAGGGCTACGCGGTCCGCCTGGCCGGCGACGCCGCCGGTGCGATCGATCTCGCACTCGACCTGCCCGTGCCCGACCTGGTGCTGCTCGACCTCGGGCTGCCCGACCTCGACGGCGTCCACCTGGCGCGGCAGCTGCGTGGGGTGCTGCCGCTTGCGGTCATCGTGATGCTCACTGCGCGCGTTGCCGAGGTCGACGTGGTGGTCGGCCTCGACGCCGGCGCCGACGACTACGTCACCAAGCCGTTCCGGCTCGGCGAGCTGCTGGCCCGCGTTCGTGCCCACCTGCGCAGGGGCGTGGTCGACGAGCGTGCTGCCCCGCTGAGCGTCGCCGGGGTGGTCGTGGATCCGGCCGCCAGGCGCTGCACCGTCGACGGCGTCGCGGTCCCGCTGCGGCCGCGCGAGTTCGACCTGCTGGTCGAGCTGGTCAGGCGCGCGGGCGACGCGGTCAGCCGCGACGACCTGATGACGACGGTGTGGGACGCGCACTGGTACGGCTCGACCAAGACCCTGGACATGCACGTCTCCGCGTTGCGCCGCAAGCTCGGCGCGCTCGGGGTCGACCCCGCGACGATCACCACGCTGCGGGGCTTCGGCTACCGGTACGAGCTAGGCCCGGCAGCCATCCACACCGGCAGTACCCATCGATGACCGTTCCCTCCCACGAGGTCGTGGAGCTGGCAGCCGCTCACGGCGTCGCCACCGAGTTCCTCGACTGGCAGGGCCGGCACACCGCCGTGCCAGCGAGCACGGTGATCGCCGTCCTGGCTGCGCTCGGCGCGGACGCGACGACACCGGAGGCTGCCCTCGAGTCGCTCGCCGAGCTCCGGCTGACCCCCTGGCGGCGGATGCTCGCGCCGACGCTGGTCGCCCGTGCGGGTTCGGCGTCCTCGTTCTGGGTGCACGTACCCCATGGCGATCCGGTCGAGGTCTGGGTCGAGCTCGAGGACGGTGGTCGGCGCGACGACCTCGTCCAGCTCGACCGATGGGTGCAGCCGCAGGAGGTCGACGGCCGGCTCGTCGGCGAGGCGACCTTCGAGCTGCCGGCCGACCTGAGCCTGGGCTGGCACCGGTTGTGCGCGCGTTCGGGCACAGCCACGGCCACGGCGACCGCCACGGCGACCGCCACGCTCGTGGTGACGCCGGGTTCGCTGGAGCTGCCCGAAGCGATGGGGGCGGCCCCGGCGTGGGGTTTCATGACGCAGATCTACCAGGTGCTCTCGCGTGGCTCCTGGGGCGTCGGCGACCTGGCCGACCTCGCAGACCTGGCTTCGTGGAGCGGGCGTGAGCTGGGGGCCGGCTTCCTGCTTGTCAACCCGCTGCACGCCGCGTCACCGTCGGCGCCGATGGAGCCGTCGCCGTACCTCCCGACGACCCGGCGGTTTGCCAACCCGCTGTACCTGCGTGTCGAGCAGGTGCCCGAGATCGCGACGCTGACCTCGGAGGAGCACGCCGAGGTCGGGCGCCTGCACGCTGACCTAGCCAGCAGAGCCAGCAGAGCCAGCAGAGCCAGCAGAGCCGCGACAGGAACCGGCATCGACAGGGACGCAGCATGGGCGGCGAAGCGGGCGGCCCTCGAGCTGATCGCCGCTCACCCGCTCGAGGCCGGGCGGGCAGCCGCGCTGGCGGCCTACCGGGCCCGCGAAGGCGCTGCCCTGGTCGATTTCGCCACCTGGTGCGCGCTGGTCGACGAGCGCGGATTGCCGTGGCAGGACTGGCCGGCCGAGCTGCACGACCCCGGCAGCGAGGCGGTACGTGTCGAGCGTGAGCGGCTGGCCGACCGGGTCGAGCTACACACCCGGCTGCAGTGGTGGCTCGACGAGCAGCTGGCTGCTGCGCAGCACGCCGGTCGCGCCGCCGGGATGCCCGTCGGCGTCGTGCACGACCTCGCCGTCGGTGTCGACCCGCACGGGTTCGACGCTTGGGCGCTGAGCCCGGTGCTCCTGACCGGTCTGGCGGTCGGTGCGCCTCCGGACGCGTACAACCAGCAGGGTCAGGGCTGGTCCCAGCCTCCGTGGAACCCGCAGGAGCTAGCCGAGCGGGGCTATGCCCCCTATCGGGACATGCTCCGCGCGGTGCTGCGGCATGCCGGTGGCGTACGCGTGGACCACGTCCTGGGGCTGTTCCGGCTCTGGCTGGTACCGGAGGGCGCGCGGCCCACCGAGGGCACGTACCTGCGCTACGACCACGAGGCGCTCGTCGGCATCCTCGCGCTCGAGGCCCAGCGCGCGGGCGCCATCGTCATCGGTGAGGACCTGGGCACCGTGGAGCCTTGGGTGCGCGACTTCCTGCACGACCGCGGCATCGCCGGGACCTCGATCCTGTGGTTCGAGCGCGACTGGAGTGGCCGGCCGCTGCCGGCCGAGCAGTGGCGCCAGCTGTGCCTGGCCACGGTGACCACGCACGACCTGCCGCCCACCGCCGGCTACCTGCAGGGTGAGCACCTGCGGATCCGGGCCGAGCTGGGCCTGTTCACCCGCCCGGTCGACGAGGAGCGGGCCAGCGACGTCGCCGACCAGGAGGCGTGGCTGACGGTGCTGCGCGAGCGTGGGCTCCTCGCCGACGGAGCCGGCGTGCGCGCGACGGTCGAGGCACTGCACCGCTACCTCGCTGCCACCCCGGCCCGGCTGCTAGGTGTCGCGCTGCCCGATGGTGTCGGTGACGTACGCGCCCAGAACCAGCCGGGCACGAGCAACGAGTACCCCAACTGGCGGGTGCCGCTGACCGACGCCAACGGGCGGCCGGTGCTGCTCGAGGACCTCGTCGACTCCGAGCGGATGCGAGCACTCGCGGGCACCGTCTCGAACCGGGTCAGCCCCGATGCGACGCGAGAGCCAGGCGGGGCGGCCGGAGCCGGACGGGTCGGATAGCGTGAGCGGGTGAGGAACGCGATCAGAGCCACCGTAATCACTGTCGGACTGCCGCTGACGGTCCTGCTGGCCTCGCCAGCACTGGCCGAGCAGCGCTACTACGAGGGCGACGACCCCGGGCCCGGACTCACTGCTGTCGAGACGCTGGGCCTGTTCGTCGGCATCCCTGCGCTGGTCATCGCCGTCCTCTACCTGCTGGTGTTCGCCGGCTCCGGGTCGCGCGGTCCGCGCTACCGCGCCGGCGTGGCCTGGCAGGGCAAGCCCGAGTGGTGGGGCGGTCCTGACGGGGGCACCGGGGGCACCGGGGGAGCCGGCGATGGCACGACCGACCCGACGGCCGGGTCGACGGGCGGAGGTGGCGCGCGTGCCCACTGGTGAGATCTTCTCCGACCGGCAGCGCGACGACGTCGCGCGCGCCATCCGCGGGGCCGAGCAGGACACGGGCCTGCACTTCAGCGTCTACCTCGGCTCGCTGGCTGACTCAACGCGCGAGCGGGCGCTGCAGCTGCACAGGTCGCTGGCCCAGGCGGACTCGTCCGTCCTGGTTGCGGTCGACCCTGGGCGCCGACAGACCGAGATCGTGACGGGGCACGAGGCCAAGCGCTACCTCGACGACCACGCCTGCGCGCTCGGCGCACTCGCGATGACGACGCAGTTCTCGGCCGGCGACCTGGCCGGCGGTGTGGTCAACGGGCTGCGTACCCTCGCCGAGCACGCCCGCCACCCCAAGGTCCTGCACCT
>JANMWN010000074.1:0-16524 GCA_031394045.1 Sporichthyaceae bacterium | reverse complement strand
TAGGCCGCGGAGTGCATCTCCCAGACCAGGACCTCGGCGGGGCCGTCGACTGCGGTGAGGCGCTGGCCCTCGGACCCGGTCACGCGGCCTGAGTCGCCGGTCCCGAGTCGGCCGGCGCCTTCTAGTTCGACCGCGCCCTTGGCCACGTACACGTGGGCGTACGCAGCCAACGGCAGCGCAACCGACTCCCCCGGAGCCAGCCGACCGGCGTACAGCGCGGCGTCCCGCTGCTGGATCCGGATCGCCGATGCGTCCCGGTGCTCGGGCCGACCCGACGCCACGACGACCAGGCCACCCCCCGCGAGCTCCGCACCGATGTCGAGCTGCTCGTACCCCGGGTCGAGCCGGGCCTGGTCCGGCAGCACCCACATCTGGACGAAGTGCACCGGGGTATGGGTGGCGGTCTCACCCGTGAGCCGCCACGCATCGTTCTTCTCGCTGTGCAGGATCCCGGTACCGGCGCTCATCCGCTGGGCCAGGCCTGGGTAGATCACGCCGTTGTGCCCCTCGGAGTCCTGGTGCACGAGGGCACCGTCAAGGACCCACGTGACGATCTCCATGTCGCGGTGCGGGTGTGTCTCGAAGCCGGCCCCTGGCGCGACCACGTCGTCGTTGGAGACCAGGAGCAGCCCGAAGTGCGTGTTGGCCGGGTCGTAGTGCTGACCGAACGAGAAGGAGTGCTTCGAGTCCAGCCACGAGATCCGGGTCGAGAACCGCTCGCCGGCCTTGCGTACGTCCACCCCTGCGGTCATCGCGCTCTCCTCGTCCAGTCCAGCAGCTCTGCCAGCCCCAACGTGTTGACCACCGTCGCGGATTCCACCCCGCAGGCGGCCGCGCGCTCGCACCCGAACGGCTGCCAGTCGAGCTGCCCAGGGGCATGCGCATCGGTGTCGATCGAGAACCGGCAGCCGGCCTCGACCGCCAGGCGCAGCAGGCGTTTGGGTGGGTCGAGCCGCTCAGGCCTGGCATTGATCTCGACCGCTACCCCGAAGCGGCGGCAGGCCTCGAACACGAGGTCGGCGTCGAACTCCGACTCCGGCCGGTGCCGGTTGCCCTTGACCATCCGCCCGGTGCAGTGCCCCAGGACGTCCACCCGGGGGTTGGCCACCGCGACGACCATCCGTCGTGTCATGTCCGCAGCCGGCATCCGCAGCTTGGAGTGCACCGAGGCGACGACCACGTCGAGCTGGTCGAGCAGCTCGGGCTCCTGGTCGATGTTGCCGTCGTCGAGGATGTCGACCTCGATCCCGGTCAGGATCTTGAACGGCGCGAGCTCCGCGTTCAGCGCGGCCACCACCTCGAGCTGGTGCCGCAGCCGGGACGGGGTGAGCCCGTTCGCGACGGTCAGCCGGGGCGAGTGGTCGGTCAGCGCGATGTACTCATGCCCGAGGGCGATCGCGGCCTCGGCCATCTCGCGGATCGGCGAGCCACCGTCGGACCAGTCCGAGTGAGTGTGCAGGTCACCCCGCAGGAGCGACCTCAGCTCCGCCCCGCCCTCGGCCACCGGCCGCGCCGCCGTCGCCTCAAGTCGGCCCAGGTAGACCGGCGTCTCACCACGAGCGGCCTCGGTGATCGCCAGCGCGGTGACTGCTCCGATCCCGACCAGCTCGGTGAGCGTCCCGACCGCCAGCCGCTGCTCAAGCTCGCCCTCGGGCAGCCCGTCGACGACCCCGGCGGCAGTACGGAACGCACGTACCCGGTACGTGGGCTCGCCGGCGCGTTCGAGCAGGAATGCGATGCGGCGCAGCGCACCAGTGGCCAAGGCCGAAGGGGACGCCGCCGGTTCCGATGCCGGTCCTGTGTCGCTCATCGCAGCGCCGCCGCGACCAGCCACCCGGTGTTGACCAGGAGCCAGAGCCGTTGCGGGCCACCAGGATTGGCGCTGCTGGCTGAGGCGAGCAGCAGGGCGGCGGACACCGGAGCGAGCACCGCCGAAGCCACCGCGAGCCTTCGCAGGCCGACCTGTCCCCAGAGCTCGATCGCGGCGGTGATGAGCACGAGCACCATCATGACGCCGTACGCCGCGACCGACTTGCCGTGGACCGCGTCCATCCAGTCGGCCGGCTGGGTCCTTGGCACTGTGCCGCAGCGCGCCGCGCCACCGGGGCAGCTGATCCGGTCAGCGGCGACGAGCAGCCCCGCCACAACCGTGAGGGTCAGTCCGTACGAGGCCAGCCGCACGCGTGACCGCAGCACGACCGCGGTCGCCAGGTGTGCTGTCGGGAGCAGCACGAGGGCGCTGACCCCGAGCCAGGCCTGGTCGGCGCCGCGCGAGGCCAGGGCGCTGATGTAGTCGCGGGTGAGCAGGTAGCCCGGGTTGACCGCGCCGGCGACCAGGACCAGCGCCCAGAATGAGGCGACCGCCCCCACCGCAACCCACCGCGCCCCCCGAGTCGCCCGAGTCGCCCGAGTCGCCCGAGTCAGCTGAGCCGCGCGTACGGGTGGCTCCATCCGCCCAGGCTAGGCGCTCCCCTCGGCCCACCTGAGTCCCCACCCGAGTCGATCTTGAGAGATCACTGGCCCGTACGGCGTGTCGCCCAGTTATCTCTCAAGATCGACTCAAGATCGACGGGGTCTGGTTGTGGGGCTTCTACAACGTGAGCGCCCCCGCGAAGGTCGGCGCGGCCTACGCTGGGACGGTGGCGAACGACCGGGCGGCGACGGTACGCCGATTCGAGCGAGCCATCGCCCAGCTGGCCACCGACGCGATCCAGCGCATGGACGAGACGCTGCCGTGGTACCGCGCGATGCCGCCGGACGAACGCTCGTGGGTCGGCCTGGTCGCCCAGGCGGGCATCGCCGCGTTCATCGAGTGGTTCCGCGACCCCGGGCCTGGCCTCGCCATCACCGCCGACGTGTTCGGCACCGCTCCGCGTGAACTGGCTCGCGCCGTGACCCTGCAGCAGACCGTCGAGCTGATCCGGGCCACGATCGGCGTGGTCGAGGACAAGGCGCACGAGCTCGCGGCACCCGGGGACGAGCAGCTGGTACGCGAGTCGGTGCTCCTGTACTCCCGCGAGATCGCCTTCGCCGCAGCCGCGATCTACGCCCAGGCCGCCGAGGCCCGCGGCGCCTGGGACGCCCGCCTCGAGGCCCTCGTGGTGGACGCCCTGCTCCGTGGCGACATCGACGAGGCGATCCGCTCGAGGGCGTCCGCCCTGGGCTGGGGTCAGCGCGGCCAGGTGGCCGTGGTGGTCGGCCTGGCCACAGATGCCTCGCCGGACGCGGTGGCGGACGGCGTCCAGCGCGCGGCCAAGGCGGCAAGGCTCGACGTGATCAGCGCCGTACAAGGCGACCGGCTGGTCGTCGCGATCGACGGCGTGGTCGACCCGGTGGCGGCGGCGCGCGCGATGGCCGGCCAGTTCGCGCCGGGCCCGGTGGTGGCCGGCCCGGTCGTCGCCGACCTCACCTCCGCGGCCCTCAGCGCGGCCGAGGCCGTCGCCGCACTTCGGGCCGCCGCCGCGTGGCCGGGCGCCCCGAGGCCGGTCGCCTCAGAACAGCTCCTGCCCGAGCGAGCCCTGGACGGCGACGCCGGGGCGCGGGCCCGCCTGATCGAGCAGGGGTACGCCTCCCTCGCGGACGGCGCAGGAGACCTGCTCGTGACGCTGACCTCGTACCTGGACGCCTCCGGCTCGATCGAGGGCGCGGCGCGCGCGCTGTTCGTGCACCCCAACACCGTGCGCTACCGCCTGAGAAGGGTCTCCGAGGTGACCGGCTTCGTGGCCACCGAGGCGCGAGGGGCGTTCGCACTGCGCATCGCGCTCACCCTCGGCCGCCTCGACGACGCGGCGAAACGTCACGCACATCTGTAGGAAACCTCCAGTTGGAGGAACCCGACAACCTATGGCGCGCATCGTCGTCGGGGTCGATACCGCCGCCACGGCCGCTCCTGCACCACGGTTGAGGGGTGCTAGCCATCGTCGCGCCCGGACAGGGCGCCCAGGTCCCCGGCTTCCTCGCCCCCTGGCTGGAGCTGCCCAGCGTGGCCAACCGGCTCGGCTGGCTCTCGGCCTGCGCGGGGCTGGACCTCGCCCACTACGGCACCGAGGCGGACGCGGAGACGATCCGCGACACCGCAATCGCCCAGCCGCTGATCGTCGCCGCAGGGCTGATCCCGCTGCTCGAGCTCTTCCCGCACCCCACCGAGGCCTTCGGCAAGGTCGGCGTAGGCGCCGGGCACTCGGTCGGCGAGCTCACCGCCGCCGCTGCGGCGCACGTGATCAGCGCCGAGCAGGCGATGGTCCTGGTACGCGAGCGCGGCCGGGCCAGGGCCAGGGCCGCGGCGACCACGCCGACCGGCATGACCGCCATCCTCGGCGGTGAACGCGACGTCATCCTTGCCAAGCTCACGGAGCACGGTCTCGTCGCCGCCAACGAGAACGGCGCCGGCCAGATCGTCGCCGGCGGCACCCTCGAACAGCTCGCCGCGCTCCAGGCCGACCCACCCGAGGGAGCCCGCCTTCGCCCGCTCGAGGTCGCCGGCGCCTTCCACACCGAGCACATGGTCCCCGCGGTGGGCGCGCTCAAGTCCCTGGCCGCCTCGGTCAGCACCCACGACCCGCGTACCCGCGTCCTCTCGAACCGCGACGGAGCCGTCGTCCATGACGGCAGGCAGGTGCTGCGCCGCATCGTCGAGCAGGTCGCCAACCCCGTCCGCTGGGACCTCTGCATGCGCACCATGGCCGACCTCGGCGTGACCGGGATCCTGGAGCTGCCCCCGGCCGGCACCCTCGTCGGCCTGGCCAAGCGCGCGATCCCCGGCGTCGAGACCGTGGCGCTGAAGACCCCGGACGACCTCGAGGCCGCGCGTGACCTCGTGGCCCGGCACGGCAGCAGCAACCCGGTCTCGGACATGCCCACCTGGCGCCTGCTCGTGGCCCCGGCCAAGGGGACGTTCCGTCGTGGCGACAGCACCGACCTCCTCGCCCCCGGCGCTACGGTCGGCAAGGTCATCACGCTGCGCGACGAGCAGCCGGTCACCGCGCCCCACGGTGGCCACGTGGTCGAGTGGCTCGTCGAGGACGGCGACCCGGTCTCGCCCGGCCAGCCACTGGTACGCCTGCACCCCGAGGCGGTGCCGGCGTGAGCGGGGCCCCGGCGTTCACGATGGGTACGGGAGCCCCGTACGCCAAGATGCTCGGGATCGGCGGCTACCGCCCCACCCGGGTCGTGCCGAACTCCGAGATCGTCGACAAGATCGACTCCTCCGACGAGTGGATCCGCGAGCGTTCCGGGATCCAGACCCGGCACCGCGCCGCGGACGACGAGACCGTGGTCGACATGGCTCTGGTCGCGTCCGAGAAGGCGCTCGCGCACGCAGGCGTGACGGCGGACCAGCTCGGCTGCGTCATCGTCGCCACGGTCACCCACCTGCTGCAGACCCCTTCGGCAGCAGCGGTTCTGGGCCATCGGCTGGGTACGACCAAGGCGGCCGCGTTCGACATCTCGGCCGCCTGCGCCGGCTTCTGCCACGCCCTCGCGCTCGCCAACGACATGGTGCGTGGCGGCTCGGCCGAGTACGTCCTGGTGGTCGGTGTCGAGAAGCTCACCGACATGGTCGACCCGTACGACCGCGGCTCCGCCTTCATCTTCGGCGACGGCGCCGGGGCCGCTGTCGTCGGACCCTCCGACACCCCGGGCATCGGCCCGGTCGTGTGGGGCGCGGACGGCGGGCAGGCCGACGCCATCACCCAGGACGTCCCCTGGTACACCCTTCGCGACGACCCCACCCACAAGTTCCCGACGCTGTCGATGAACGGCCAGCAGGTCTTCCGCTGGGCGGTGTTCCAGATGGCGCCGGTCTGCCAGCAGGCGCTCGACAAGGCCGGCGTACGCGCCGACCAGCTCGACGCGTTCATCCCCCACCAGGCCAACCTGCGGATCGTCGAGGCGATGGTCAAGAAGCTCGGGCTGCCCGAGCACGTGGCCGTCGCCAGGGACATCGTGGACACCGGCAACACCTCCGCGGCGTCGGTCCCGCTCGCGATGGAACGCCTCCTCGACAACGGTGAGGCGCCCCATGGGGGTACCGCCCTGCTGATCGGCTACGGCGCGGGCCTGTCGTACGCCGCCCAGGTCGTCACGCTCCCCTGATCCCCGCGACCGCCCGGCAACCGGGAAGGCCTCGCGAGCCGCTAGCCTGCCAGCTGAGCAACACACCGCCCCCTGACCATCTGACGAAGGAGCCCCCCAGCATGGCCACCCAGCAGGAGATCCTCTCCGGCCTCGCCGACATCGTGAACGAGGTCGCCGGAGTCCCGGTCGACGACGTGCAGCTCGACAAGTCCTTCGTCGACGACCTGGACATCGACTCGCTGTCGATGGTCGAGGTCGTCGTCGCCGCAGAGGAGAAGTTCGACGTCAAGATCCCGGACGACGACGTCAAGGACCTCAAGACCGTCGGCGACGCCGTGACGTACATCGAGAAGGCCGGCGCCTGAGGCGTGCGACCGCACGCCTGAGCAGCGCCGAAGGCACCGACCAGCGAGGAGGACCACGACCGTGGCCCAGCAGACCGACTCCGCCCCGACCGCCAGGCAGACCGCGCGTACGGACCAGACAACCGTGGTGGTCACCGGACTCGGCATGACGACGCCGATCGGTGGTGACGTGCCGAGCACCTGGGCCGCCCTGCTCGCGGGCACCCCCGGGGGCCGTGCGTTGACCCAGCCGTGGGCAGAGGACCTGCCGGTGCGCTTCGCCGCCACCGCGCTGGTCGAGCCGCTCGAGGTCATGGACCGGGTCGAGGCTCGCAAGCTCGACCGCAGCGAGCAGTTCGCCCTCATCGCCACCAGGGAAGCCTGGAAGGATGCCGGCTCCCCGGAGGTCGATCCGCTACGCCTCGGCGTGGTGATCGCCTCCGGGATCGGCGGGGCGGTGAGCCTGCTCAACGCGTGGGACACCATGCGCGAGAAGGGTGCCCGCCGGGTCTCACCGCACACCATCCCCGCGCTGATGCCGAACGGTCCGGCCGGGTACGTCGGCATCGAGCTCAAGGCTCAGGCTGGCGTGCACACGCCGGTCTCGGCCTGCGCGTCCGGCGCCGAGGCGGTCACGTACGCCGTGCACATGATCCGGTCCGGACGAGCTGACATCGTCGTCGCTGGCGGCACCGAGGCCTGTATCCACCCGCTGCCGATGGCCGCATTCGCCGCGATGATGGCGCTCTCCAAGCGGAACGACGAGCCTGGCCGAGCCTCCCGCCCGTACGACAAGGGCCGCGACGGGTTCGTCCTCGGCGAGGGGGCCGGCGTGCTGATCCTGGAGTCCGAGGCCCATGCCGCTGCTCGCGGCGCGCGCGTCTACGGCGTGGTCGCCGGCTCCGGAATCACCTCCGACGGCCACCACATCGCGCAGCCCGACCCCGTCGGCGCGGGAGCCAAGCGCGCCATCGCGTTTGCGCTCCAGGACGCAGGTCTGGTCGCGTCCGACCTGGTGCACGCCAACGCGCACGCGACGTCCACCCCGCAGGGCGACGTCGCCGAGGCCGCCGCGATCCGCGGGGTTCTCGGCAGCGACGCCGACAACGTCGCCGTCTCGGCCACCAAGTCGATGACCGGGCACCTGCTCGGAGCGGCCGGTGCGGTCGAGTCGATCGCCACCGTGCTCGCCCTGCACCACCGGCTCGCGCCGCCGACCATCAACCTCGACGACCCCGACGACGAGGTCGCGCTCGACATCGTGAGCGGCGCCCCCCGGGTGCTGCCCGACGGCCCGATCGCGGCGCTCAACAACTCGTTCGGCTTCGGCGGCCACAACGTCGCCGTCATCTTCCGGAGCGCCTCTTGAGCGTCGACACGCCCGTCGTCCCCGCCGAGGCCGCGCCGGTCGACCCGCGCAATCCCAAGGTGCGGATGGCGGCACTGTTCGACCCGGGCTCGTTCACCATCATCACCGCCGAGGACGACAGCGGGATGCTCGCCGGCGCGGGCCGCGTCGAGGGCACCCTCGCCGTCGCGTTCGCCTCCGACCCGTCGATCCAGGGCGGGGCCATGGGGTCGGCCGGCTGCAAGGTCATCCTGGCCGCGTACGCCCGCGCCCTGGCCGACAACTGCCCCGTGATCGGGCTCTGGCACTCCGGCGGTGCGCGGCTGCGCGAGGGCGTCCTGTCGCTGCACGCCGTGGGCGAGGTATTCGCGATCATGACCCGCGCGTCAGGGCGGATCCCGCAGATCTCCGTGGTCCTCGGGGCTGCCGCAGGCGGTGCCGCGTACGGTCCGGCGCTGACCGACATCGTCATCATGGGTCCCGCCGGCCGGGTGTTCGTGACCGGTCCAGACGTCGTGCGCTCGGTCACCGGTGAGGACGTCGACATGGAGCGCCTCGGCGGTCCGGAGCCGCACGGACGGCGCAGCGGCGTCGTGCACATCACCACCGACTCCGAGGCCGAGGCGCTGGGCGCTGCCCGTGCGCTGGCTTCGATGCTGGGCAACCAGGGGGTCTTCGGCAAGGTCGAGGACTCAGACCTGGGCGGGCTGCTGCCCGAGTCGGCCAAGAGGGCGTACGACGTGCACCCTCTGGTCGGTGGGCTGCTCGACGAGGGCACCGGGGTCGAGCTGCACGAGCGGTGGGCGCCCAACATCTGCGTGACGCTGGGACGGCTCGGCGGCCGTACCGTCGGCGTCGTCGCCAACAACCCGCTGCGCCTCGGCGGGTGCCTGGACTCCAACTCGGCCGAGAAGGCTGCGCGCTTCGTGCGCATGTGCGACGCGCTCGGCGTACCCCTCGTGGTCCTGGTCGACGTACCCGGCTACCTGCCCGGTGTGGCGCAGGAGTGGGAGGGCGTCGTCCGCCGTGGCGCCAAGCTGCTGCACGCCTTCGCCGAGTGCGTGGTGCCTCGGGTGACCGTGGTGACCCGCAAGGCCTACGGCGGCGCCTACATCGCGATGAACGCTCGCGCGCTCGGGGCCACCAAGGTGTACGCGTGGGAGGGCGCGACCGTCGCCGTCATGGGCTCGGTGGCCGCCGTCCGCGTGCTGCACCGCCGCCGGATCGCCGACGCGCCTGACGACCTGCGGGCCGCACTGGAGCAGGAGCTGGCTGAGGAGCACGAGCTGATCGCCGGGGGTATCGACCGCGCGATCGCGATCGGCGTCGTCGACGAGGTCATCTCTCCAGGGAACACGCGTACCGCCGTCGCCCGGGCGATCCGTGAGGCGCCGGCCGTACGCGGCACCCACAGCAACATCCCGCTCTAACTGGTTACGCGCCCGATCGCTGCAGACATCCTGGGGGTCCTGGCCCCCAACTTGTCTGCAGCGATGGAGTGCTGCAGCGATGGAGCGCTAGACCACCTGGTGGAGCCAGCGGACGGGGGCGCCCTCGCCGGCCCAGCGGAACGTCTCGAGCTCGTCGTCCCACGGCTGGCCGAGCAGCTTGCCGACCACGTCCTCGAGCGACTCCCCCGCGGCGATCGCCGAGAGCATGGCGGCCCGCAGCCGGTCCTCGGGGACCATCAGGTCACCATGGATCCCGGTGATCGCGTGGAAGACGCCGAGCTTGGGCGTGTACGAGTACCGCGCGCCCTCGTTGCCGGCGCTGGGCTCCTCGGTGACCTCGTACCGCAGCTGGACCCAGCCGCGCAGCGCCGAGGCGAGCTTGGCCGACGTACCGGCCTCGCCCTGCCACGACAGCTCGGCGCGCCACAGGCCCGGCTCGGCGGGCTGGGTGGTCCAGTCGAGGGTCACGCGCATGCCAAGAACCCCTGCCAGGGCCCATTCGACGTGCGGGCACAGTGCAGAGGTCGTCGAGTGGATGTACACCACACCACGAGTCGTCACCGGGTTCTCCTGTCGGTCGGTCGAGGGTCGCCTTCCCCAGCTACCTCGTACCGCCACGCCAGTCACTCCTGGAACGACACTCGCAGTCTGCCCCATCTGTCCCGGAATCGGAAGCAACCGCGCCCTGGATAGGCTCAGCCTTTTCACCGGGGCGGTAGCTCAGCTGGTCAGAGCAGGGGACTCATAATCCCTGGGTCGTGGGTTCGAGCCCCACCCGCCCCACTAGATCGCCGCAGGTCAACGGCATGATCGATAGTCGAGTGGCCGCCTCCATGATCAAATGGCAGCAGTTTTGGCAGCAGTTGTAGGACGGGTCCTCTAGTTGCGCCAAAGGACCGGCCCATCCGGTCGGCAGCTTCCTGGTGCAACTAGGGAGGCGACGTGGCTGAAGGTGCCGAGCGTGAGGGTGATCTGAGTGGCCGAGCATCTCCATGACCACCGCGCAGGGACGCCTTGAGCGAACAGCAGGGTCGCGCCGGTGTGTCGGGCGTTGTGGAGGCGGTCGCTGGTGGCGATGGCCTGTCCAAGGATGTCCCGCCCGGCCTGCCGTAGCCCGCTGAGGTGAGAGCGCTCGGTGCCGTCGGTGGGGGTGTATCACTTCGTGTCTCCGGCTCCCTCGCACCGTTCGCACGACGACGCAGTCGGCAACGCGGCCGATCCGTTCGGCTGACATATGCGCGGTAACGTGGACCCTGTCTCGGTTGAATGGCACACTCGCGTGGCATGGGCGGCCATCAGTGGCGGGCCGTCGTGCGATGCTGAACCGCCGGCGGATCCCGCTGCGTTTTGCACCGGTACTGCGAGAACTCCGGAACCATCGAGACTGAGGGCGCTGCAACGCTGCAACCGTGGACATCGTCGGCGTGGCTTCGCCAAGCTCAGCCCCGTCGTGTTCGAGCTAGTTTTCGTCCCGAACGACCCTGATCACGCAGCATGATCAGTCACAGCCACCCGTCACCTGAATCGACAGCAGACCCAAGGAGCGCAAGTTGGCTGGCGTGCGTCAGATGTGCATGGGGCCTCCAAGGGTGATCGCGGCCATCACGGCCGTTGCCATGTTTGCACTAGTCGCCTGCACCGGTACCGCTAGTGTCCCGGTGCATACGCCTACCGGCTCCCGGTCTGGTAGCCCTTCTCTATCGAGCCCGGGCACCCCCACGATCGGCGCAGCGACGCCAGAGGGGTTGCAAGGCATTCCGACCTCTGCCTCGCGCTGCCCTACCTCGCTTGGCGAGGTGGTAGATCTCAATCCTCACAACCTGCCGGCGCAGCGCGTTACGGCTCCCGTGTCGACCTTGATCATCTGTGACTTCCCCGGCTTTCGTGCCGGCCCAGATCTAATCCTGACTCGAACGAATTCGCAGTTTGCCCCTGACCTGGCACTTCTCAGCCGCCCGACACAGTTAGGGAGCAAGTCCGGGTGCCCCGGTACGGCTAAGGGACAGGCCAACGTGGTGATCCTGGCCATGACCAGCGCTGGCTCGTTCCTGGTCACCCTCCCCCGTGAACTGTGCGGCGCGTACCTCACCCCCGTTCCCCGGCCGTTCTAACGGCGGTTGACGTCTCGCCCTGGGGCTAGCGTACGAAAGACTCTCGTGCCAGTCTGTGTCCCATGTCCGGCGCTGCCGGGTCTACCTTGAAGCGGGGGTCAACATGCGGACTCGAAGGTTGCTCAGCCGATCAGCCGCCTGCACGATTGCACTTGGCTTCGCATTGATGGCTGCCCCGGCTCACGGCGACGACGGAGCTGCGGGCGCAAGCGAGCACGATTCTCTCGTTTCGAATGGCACGCCGACGGCTCCGCCTGCAGATGCGGCGAGAAGCGAAAAGGGAACTGAGGATGTCGCGCCCCTGACAGACGACGATCTCAAGGTCGCGCAAGCGACGGAGGCTCTTCAGCCGCTGAAGGACGCTATTGACAGCACTATCGCGTCACAACATCTGGTTGGTCTCGCAACGGAGCAGAATGACCTGGCGACCCAGACGCTTACGGTGTACTGGAAGGGATCCGTGCCGCAAGCGATTGAAGCGATTCGGGTTCCTGCCGGCCTCACATTGGTGATCAAGCCAGCAGAATATACAACGCCCGAGATGAAGGCTGCCGTCCGGCGAGTCACATCAGCATGGCCGCCCAACGCCGAAAGCGCGGGTAGTGGACTAAGAATCGACAGTATTGACTTATTGCAAGATGGCAGCGGGCTCTCCATTCGGATGTCAGACAGCGACCAAAGTGGCGCGGCCGAATCGCCGAAGATCCCGGACTCAGTTGTCTCGGTGCTTCAATCGCTCGCGGGAGAGGTGCGCGTTAACGCCGTTAGCGGTGAGCCATATCCTGGCTCCGGTGAGTCGGCAGGAAGAACGAATGATCAGCCTACGGCGCCCGGGTGGTACGGGGGGTCGCGAATACACAACCCAGACCTCAATGACGTGTGCTCAAGTGGCTATTCGGTGACGGTGCCCAGTTCCGGTGGCGTCAGGGTATTCACGGCTTCCCACTGTTCAGTGGAAAACTGGGATAACGGGGTGGCCGCATCCCCGACCAAGACTTGGGCAATAGCCTCACATCTCAGTCAGTCGGCCCCAGGCCCCGCGATTGACTCGATGGCCGCGACCACCTCGACTATCGCAGGTGCAGCGCGCGTTTACACCGGCGTTTACAATTCCACAACCTACAAGAAGGTGGCGGGGGACGCCATGAGCATGGTTGGAGATTCCGTCTGCCAGAGCGGTGCAAGCAGCGGAATGCATTGTAGCCTGACGGTCATGACGTACACGTACGAGAACATCGATAGCGTCTGGGTTTGGGAGGCGTGGAACAACTCTATTGGGATGACTCATGCCAGCGGGGACAGCGGTGCCCCCGTCTTTGTACAACGAACGGATGGGCGTGTCACTATTCGTGGCGTGCTCCACGGAGGACTTCCATACATTACCTGCCCTCCACCGCCAGCCATCAATCCTGACGTAACGCCAGAGTGCAAGCACCATCTCTGGTTCGTCGGAACAGTGTCAGACCTCAATCCGTACTGGGGATATGTTACGCGGACTGAGTCCTGACCCACCCAGGCGGATCGCCCCCGACTCATCCCTACGACCTGACGAGCTATTTCAGGAATCACCGCACGCCGGCGTGCCGCGGTGAGCCCCACCCGCCCAACCAGATCGCTGCAGGTCAAGGGACGTGAGCGACGATTCGCGTGGCCGCCTCCATGATCAACTGGCTGCAGTTCTAGGACTGAGTCCCGGTGTTGCGCCACAGGACCTGGGCCATTCGGTCGGCGGCTTCCTGTTGCAGCTCGGGAGCGACGTGGCTGTAGGTCCCCATTGTCAGCGTGATCTGAGAGTGGCCGAGCATCTCCATGACCACACGTGCCGGGACGCCCTGGGCGAGGAGAAGGCTCGCGGCGGTGTGTCGGGCGTCGTGGAGACGGGCCTTGCGAACCCCGGCCGAGACCAAGAGCTGCTGCCAGTCTTGGTAGTCCCGGCTAGGATCGACCGGGCGACCGTTCGGTTGGGTGAAGACGAGCCCGTGCTCGTTGCGCCAGAGGGATCCGGCGGCCAGGCGCTCCTCGGCTTGGGCCGCCCGATGAGCGCGCAGCGCGTCGACGAGGGGACCCGGCAGGCTGATCACCCGACGACCGGCCCGGCTCTTCGGCCGAACGATCACGAGGCCCTTGCCGGTCTGGCGCTGTAGGGCTTGCCGGACGGCGAGCGTGCCCGCGTCCAGGTCGATCGCGTTCCACGGCAGCCCGAGTGCCTCGCCCTGTCGCAGACCGAGGGCTAGCGCGACGGACCAGCGCGGACTGTTGCGCTGCTGGCGGGCCGCGACTAGAACTCGGCGGGCCTCGTCAGCGGTGAGCGGCTGTACCTCGTCGCGTTGGATGCTGGGGGTGTCGACCAGCGCGCACACGTTGCGAGCGACCCTTCCTCGCTTCATCGCCACCTTGAGCGCTCGCGACAGAACTCGTTGGCACTGAACGACGGTGGATGGTGCGAGCCCTTCAGCAAGGAGCTTGTCGCGCCAGGCTTCCACCTGCTCAGGTTGGAGGCGGTCCAGCCGGTACCGGCCGAGCGTGGGGACGATCCGCGTCCGGACCTTGCTGCGGTAGCCCTCTAGCGTCGAGGGTCGGACCTTCGCGGAAGCGATGTGGTCCAGCCAGTGAGTCAGCCAAGCCTCGACCGTTGGCGGACGCCCATCGGTGCTGATCGGGAGTCCGTCTTCGTTGCGTCGCTGAACCAGCCGCAGGCGTTGGACGACGCCCTCCCTGGTCTTCGCCGAAACGTACTTGCGGCGGCCGTCGGCAAGGACCACCGCGGCACGCCATCGGCCGTCTGTCGTCTGGTAGATCGAGCCCTCGTTGTTGCCTCGCCTGCGCATGGGGTTTCAGCTCCGGCGTGAGAGTGCGATGTCGCCGTGGCCGTAGTCGCCTTCACGGAGCGACGCAACGTAGTCGTCGAGCGCCGTCGCGGGGATGCGCCGAAGCTTGCCGATCTTGACCGACTCAAGCTGGTTCTGGGCCACGAGCGTGTAGACCGTCGATCGCCCGATGTGCAGACGTTGGGCGGCTTCTTCGACGCTGAGCAGAAGGCGGACGTTGGGCTCACGGTCAGGACGCTCGCCGGTGGCGCCGAGGCTGGGGTCGCTCTCGTCGGTGCGACGGGTGTGATCATTCATTTCCGTTCTCCTTCGTTCAGTGGTGGACTCGCCTGGACGTGCCTGGCTAGTCGCCGATGGCTCTGCCATCGGGACGTGTGGGGTAGGGGCTGGTCAACTGTGTCGGGGCGATCTGTGGACGGCTGGATGCCTGTGGACGAAGTCCGGCGAGGAGTCGCTGCCACAGTTCGGTGGTCTGGTTGCCGGCTGGCCGGGCCTGGTTCCAGGTCTCGGTGGCTGAGAGTTCTCGGCCGCTGGTGGCGAGGACCTGTTCGAGGATCTGCCGGCCTGTGCGCGGTGTTCCGTTGGGGTAGGCGTGCTCGTCGCTGTCGGTGGGGGTGTCGGTGGTGACGTAGACGTGGTTGGCGGCGCGTCCTCGGCTCATCCCGACGTAGAGGGCTTCTCGGGTGGTGTCGGGGCCAACGACGAGATGGGTTTCGTCGGTGGTGATCCCTTGGGCGCGGTGGATGGTGGTGGCGTAGCCGAGCTCGACGTGGTCGCGGACGTACCGGGCGGGCAATCGGATCGGCAGCGGTGTCCTCCCGCCGGTCGTGTCGGCACTGGGGTCGTGGTCGGTGTGGTGGCGAGGTGCGGGGACGACCAGCAGCGACCCGTCTGGGTGGACGTCGGTGACCGTCCACAGGTCGCCGTTGTGGACGAACCCGTGGTCGGTGCGCAGGCGCCGGTTGTTGCGTCGGGTCACGACCCGGTCGCCGACCCCGGCGTCCAGGCCGTCGGCCACGGCGAGCTGGTTCCCGGTGACCTGCCCGTCGGTCACGCGGTCGTGGTGGGTGCGGTCGTTCAGCTCGGTGACGGTGGCGTTGTCCGGGGCGGCGAGGACGGCGAGGCGCCCGGCGTGTTCGGCGTCGCGCCAGGCGCTGTACGCGGCGTCGATCATGTCGTCCCGCGAGCCGTCGTGGATGCGGTCGTGCGCGGTGTAGTAGTCCAGCGCGGCGGGGTTCCCGACCCTCAGCGCCCGGGTGGCTTGGGCTTCCCACCTGTTCTCAAACCGCCACAGGGCGGTGAGTTCTTGCGCGCCGGGTCGCCCGGCGAGGAGCCCGAAGACCCCGCCGGCTTCGACGGCGCCGAGCTGGTAGTCGTCCCCGACCAGCAGCACACGCGCGCCGGCGTGCTGCGCCTGCAAGGTCAAACTCGACAGGGCCAGAGTCCCGGCGAGGGAGGCTTCGTCGACGATGACCAGCTGCCCCGGCGTCAGCGTCCAGGCCAGCTGTTCGGCGAGCAGGCGGTGGGTGTGGACGTCGCTGGCCCACTGACCGGTTGCAAAGCGGCTATCGCGGGGCGTGCGGGCTTGCGCTTGGGCTGCCGCGAGCCCCTCAAGCCGCTGGAGTGCGCCGGGGCCTTCGGACTCGTGGAGCCATTTGGCGAGGGTGTCCGCGCGGACCCCCAACGCCTTCCCCAGCTGGTCTGCGGCGGTCGCGGAGCTGGCCAGCGCCAGGACCGAGCGCTGGCCATGCTCGCGGCGCCACAGCCCGCGCAGGGCGGCCAGGACTGTCGTCTTACCGGACCCGGCCGGCCCGACCAGGACCTGCACGGTGTTCGTGCTGCCCGCGATCCCGCGCAGTGCGGCGGCCTGGTCGGCGGACAGCTGCCCGCGGCCGGTCATCGAGCCCACGACCAGATCGGTGACCCTGGCCGGGAGAGATGGTCCGGCGCCGTCGACGGACGCGTCGAGAAGGTGCTGCTCGGCCAGCAGCATGCCCGGGGTACTCATCCGGGTCTCCCCCCGGCGCACCTCGGGCACAGGCTCCAGGACCAGGCAGCGGGCCTCCGCCGCGGCGACCACTACCGAGTTGAGGTGTTCGCGGGTTCCGTCACCGGTCAGGCGCAGGTTGCGGGTGGCGCGGGCGGCCTCGGCGTGCAGGTTCCAGCGGTTCCAGGTGGCCCGGCGCTGCTCCACCCCGGTCAGGACGGTCTCGGCGAGACCATCGAGGGTGGCAGCGTCGAAGTCACGAATGCCCAGGCCAACTGGCTGGTGGGCGCTGGGTGTGGCGGCGGTGATCGCTGCTGGGGTGTTCCCGGTCAGTGTCTCTGCGCGGTCGCGCCAGGTGGCAATCAGCTCGGGCAGCGCCC
>JANMWN010000062.1:0-1523 GCA_031394045.1 Sporichthyaceae bacterium | reverse complement strand
CCCGCTGTCGCGGCCGGTGATCGCCGCGACCCGGCTGCGGTCGGGGGGACGCGAACAGTGCCCGGGGCGCTGCCCGGCTGGTCGCGGACGCGCTCAAGTCCGCCAAGGCCTGTGGCGCGGGTGGCCGGGCCGGCGAAGGACTGGTCGTGCTCCGCGCCGACAGCGCGTTCTACACCCACGACGTGATCGCCGCGGCCCACCGCGCGACGGCCTGCTTCTCGATCACCGCCCGGATGAACCCGGCGGTGCGCAAGGCAATCGCCCAGGTCACCGATGACGCGTGGACGGCGATCAAGTACCCGAACGCAGTCTGGGACCAGGACGAGCAACGACTGGTCTCCGACGCTCAGATCGCCGAGGTCGAGTTCACCGCGTTCACCAGCCACCGCAAGAGCGAGCAGATCACCGGCCGGCTGATCGTGCGCCGCGTCAAGCGCCTCAACCCCACCAGCAAGCCGGACAAGACCGACAAGACCGGCAAGGCCCTGACCGCCCAGCAGCCCGAACTGTTCGCCACCTACCGCTACCACGCGGTGTTCACCGACAGCCCCCTGCTGCTGGTGCAGGCCGAGAAGAGCCACCGCGAACACGCCATCATCGAGCAGGTCATCGCCGACCTCAAGGCCGGCCCGCTAGCCCATCTGCCCTCCAGCTCGTTCACCGCGAACAGTGCCTGGTCGGTGCTGGCCGCCATCGCGTTCAACCTCACCCGCGCCGCCGGGTGCCTCGCCTCGGGCTTCCACGCCCGAGCCACCACCGCGACGCTGCGGGCCCAGCTCATCAACGTCCCAGCCCGGCTCGCGCACTCCGCCCGCAAGCTGGTGCTCCACCTGCCCAAGCGATGGCCCTGGCAGCCAGCCTGGGAGCAGCTCTGGGACCTCACGATGGGCGCCCCAGCAGCTCGCGCCCCCCTGACCAACCGGCCCACCAGCCCCAACCCGAACAACAAAGTGGAAGCCGCCGGCACAACCGGCAGGACCAGGACGCCCCCACCCACAACCGAGATCAACAAGCCCGCCGTGACCACACGGCATCACGACACGGTGGATCCGGGCTGAGTCCTCCGGAGACGAGCAGCATCAGTAGCCGGTATTTGTCGCGGTTGCGGAAGCCTCGGGCGACGCGGCGGTGGAGTTCGATGAGGCCGTTGATCGCTTCGGTCCCGCCGTTGCTGGATCGGCGGGTGTCGAAGTAGGCCAGGAACACTTCGCGCCATCGTTTGAGGGTCTTGCCGAGCCGTTTGATCTCGGGGATCGGGCAGGTGGGGAACGACGAGAGGACTTGCTCGGCGAGTTCTTGCCCTCGCTGAGGTTGTCAGCTTTGTAGGCCGCCCGGAGCTGCTGGGCGCAGTGCCCCGCGACCTCGACCTCGATGTGTCGCTCGTCGGCTGCGAAGGCCTTGTCGAGTCGGGCCTTCTGCTTGTCGGTGAGCCGCTCGGCGCCGCAGCGCAGCACGTTCTGGATCCCGTAGAGCGGATCGGCCTTGCGGCCGCGATGGCCCAGGGTCTCCTGCTGGACGCGCCG
>JANMWN010000044.1:0-16561 GCA_031394045.1 Sporichthyaceae bacterium | reverse complement strand
CTCACCGCCTGGCGTCCAGGTACGCGCGGTCGCTGACGTGTCCAAGGGCGTACTCGTCATCGGCACCGAGGGGCCTGACCAGCACGTCTACCGGCTCACCGTCGGGACCACCGCCCCGGCCGACGCCCGCGGGTACGTCGGGCTCGGCTGGACCCGGCTCACCCAGCCAGGGAGCGTCAACGTCCCCGCCGCGACCGGCGACCTGCTCGTCCTGCAGACCGCGACGCCGGCCTCGTCCCGGACGGTGGTGACGGTACGACGCGGCGAGGGCGCGCCGGTGACCGTCGGGTCGTACGCGGCCGACCCGGGGTTCCTGCCCGGCGTACGCCTGCTCACCGCCGCCGAGTCAGGCGTCCCCACCGCTGTGCTGCTGCCGGCCGGCTGGTCACCGGGCGACCCGCCGCTGCCCGTGCTCCTCGACCCGTACGGCGGGCCGCACTCCGCCCGCGTCGTCTCGTCGGCGCGGGCGTTCCTGGAGTCGCAGTGGTGGGCCGACCAGGGGTTCGTGGTGATCGTCGCGGACGGCCTTGGCACGCCGGGGGCGCCATCGTGGGAACGTACCGTCCGGCTCGACCTGACCAACCCGCCGCTCGCGGGCCAGGTCGAGGCGTTGCAGGCCGTCGACCGCGTGCTGCCGGGGGTACTCGACCTGGGCCGGGTCGCGATCCGGGGGTGGTCGTTCGGCGGCTACCTCGCCGCGCTCGCGGTGCTGCGCCGACCGGACGTGTTCCACGCGGCGGTGGCCGGTGCGCCCGTGACGGACTGGACGTTGTACGACACCGCGTACACCGAACGGTACCTCGGGCTGCCGAACGAGCATGCCGACGCGTACGCGGCCGGGTCGCTGGTCGCGATGGCGCCCGAGCTGACCAGGCCGCTGATGATCATCCACGGCCTCGCGGACGACAACGTCGTGGCGGCGCACTCGCTGCGGCTGTCGTCGGCGCTGCTCGCGGCCGGCAAGCCGCACACCCTGCTGCCGCTGTCCGGGGTCACCCACATGACCCCCCAGGAGGTCGTCGCCGAGAACCTCCTGCTCCTACAGCTCGACTTCCTCCGCGCGGCCCTCGCCTAGCCGTCCGCCAGGTTCTCGTGTCCGGGTGTACGTGCGCCCCGACGCACGCTGACCCGGACACGAGGGCCGAGGCCCCGGGGCTGTGGATGACGGCCGACCCACGGCGCCCCGATTTGGCAGAGTCGCCGGATGGCCCTCCGCGCACCAGACCCGCTGGCGGAGCTGGCATGTGCCCAGGACGGCGTCGCCACCCTGGTGCAGCTGGGCCAGGTGGGCGTCTCCGCGAGCCGGGCGAGGGCGCAGGTGGCCGCAGGCCGCTGGACGCGCGACCCACCGTTGGCGCTCGTCCTGCACAACGGCCCGCTCACCCGGCGGCAGTCCTGCTGGGTCGCTGTGCTCAACGCCGGGCCGGCCGCCGCCCTCTGCGCCTTCACCGCCCTGGAGCTCGATGGGCTCGAGGGCTGGGGCCGACCGGGGATCGAGGTGCTCGTCACCAAGGGCACCGAGGTACGGCCCGCCCCCGGCGTACGCGTGCACGAGTCACGACGCTTCGACCCGCTCGAGGACCTGCATCCGGGCCGTACACCTCCGCGGACCCGCACGGCGAGAAGCGCGGTCGACGCCGCATCGTGGAGCCGGAGCCCGCGGACGGCCGTGGGGGTGCTCGCCGCCGTAGTGCAGCAGCGCCTCGTCCGCACCGACCTGATCGCCGCTGAGCTCGAGCGGGCTGGCCGCATCCGCCACCATCGGCTCCTGGCACGGGCGCTGGCCGACATCGGCGGCGGCGCCGAGGCGTTGTCAGAGATCGACTTCGCCCGCTTGTGCCGGCGGTTCCACCTGCCCGAGCCGCGCCGTCAGGGAGTACGCGTCGAGTCGTCGGGCAAGCGCCGCTACCTCGATGCCGAGTGGGTCGGTGCCGACGGCCGGCACGTGGTGGCCGAGGTGGACGGCGCCGTCCACCTGCTGCCCCGTAACTACTGGGACGACATGCAGCGCGGCAACGAGCTCGTCCTCGACGGGAGGACGGTGCTGCGCTTCGCCGCGTACGCCGTGCGCACGGAGCCCGAGCAGGTGGCGGACCAGCTGCGCCGCGCCCTTCGCCTGTGACCGAGCGCTCGTGTCCGGGTCAGCGTGCGTTCTGGCGCACCGTGACCCGGACACGAAAAGCCAGCACCGAACTAGGTGGTCTTCTTCGCCCGGGAGCGGGTCTTCTCGCGCTGGGTCTGATCGAGGACGACCTTGCGCAGCCGTACGGTCGCCGGCGTCACCTCGACGCACTCGTCCTCGCGGCAGAACTCCAGCGCCTGCTCCATCGAGATCTGCTTGTGCGGGATGAGCGGCACCAGCACGTCGGAGGACGACTGCCGCATGTTGGTGAGCTTCTTCTCCTTGGTGGCGTTGACGTCCATGTCGTCCGACCGCGAGTTCTCACCCACGATCATGCCCTCGTACACCTCGGTGCCGGGGCCGACGAACATCGTGCCGCGCTCCTGCAGGTTCGACAGCGCAAAGCCGGTCGTCGCGCCGCGGCGGTCCGCCACCAAGGACCCGGTCGGACGCGTACGCAGCTCGCCGTGCCAGGCCTCGTACCGGTCGAAGACGTGGTGCAGCAGGCCGGTGCCCCGGGTCTCGGTGAGGAACTCGGTACGGAACCCGATCAGCCCACGCGCGGGTACGACGTACTCCATGCGTACCCAGCCGGTGCCGTGGTTGACCATCTGCTCCATCCGGCCCTTGCGCAGCGCCATCAGCTGCGTGACGACGCCGAGGTAGTCCTCAGGGGTGTCGATGGTCAGGTGCTCCATCGGCTCGTGGACCTTGCCGTCGACGATGCGGGTGACCACCTGCGGCTTGCCCACGGTGAGCTCGAAGCCCTCGCGGCGCATGATCTCGACGAGCACGGCCAGCTGCAGCTCACCGCGGCCCTGGACCTCCCAGGTGTCCGGCCGCTCGGTCGGCAGCATCCGGATCGAGACGTTGCCGACCAGCTCGGCCTCGAGCCGGTTCTTGACCAGCCGGGCCGTGAGCTTCTTGCCGCTCTGCCCCGCAAGCGGCGAGGTGTTGATGCCGATGGTCATCGAGATCGACGGCTCGTCGACGGTGATCAGCGGCAGCGCGACGGGGTTGTCGGCGTCGGCCAGCGTCTCGCCGATGGTGATCTCGGGGATCCCCGCGACGGCGATGATGTCCCCGGGACCAGCCTCGTCGGCGGGCACCCGCTCGAGCGCCTGGGTCACGAGTAGCTCGGTGACCTTGATCCGCTCCATGGTCCCGTCGGTCTTGCACCACGCCACGGTCTGCCCCTTGCGGATCCAGCCCTGGCGGACGCGGCACAGCGCCAGCCGGCCGAGGTAGGGCGAGGCGTCGAGGTTGGTCACGTGCGCCTGCAGCGGCGCCCCCTCGTCGTACGAGGGAGCCGGGATGGTCGCCACGATCGTCTCGAACAGCGGCTCCAGGTCCGGCGAGTCGGGCATCCCGCCGTCCTCGGGCCGGGTGAGCGACGCGCGGCCGGCCTTGGCCGAGGTGTAGACGATGGGGAACTCGATCTGGTGCTCGTCGGCGTCGAGGTCGAGGAACAGCTCGTACGTCTCGTCGAGGATCTCGGCGATCCGCGAGTCGGGCCGGTCCACCTTGTTGACGACCAGGATCACCGGCAGCCGCTTCTGCAGCGCCTTGCGCAGGACGAACCTGGTCTGCGGCAGCGGGCCCTCGCTCGCGTCGACGAGGAGCAGCACGCCGTCGACCATCTCGAGCCCACGCTCGACCTCGCCACCGAAGTCGGCGTGGCCCGGGGTGTCGATGATGTTGAGGGTCACGTTGCCGTGCCGCACGGCCGTGTTCTTGGCCAGGATCGTGATGCCCTTCTCGCGCTCGAGGTCCATGGAGTCCATGACCCGGTCGCGTACCGAGCCCTCGTCCGCCTGGTGGTCGCTGAACGCGCCGGACTGCCAGAGCATCGCGTCGACGAGCGTGGTCTTGCCGTGGTCGACGTGGGCGACGATCGCGAGGTTGCGAAGATCCGTGCGCTGAGCCTTGGCGGGCGGTGTGGCGGGCATGCGAACAGGCTCGATCCTGTGGGGGGCGGTCGTCACAGGGTACCGGCCCGGAGCAGCTCGGCGGCCGCCTCGACCGGTTCGCGGTCCCCGGGCAGCCAGGCCACCGAGTCGAGGTCGGAAAGGGCGACCCAGCGCAGGGCGTCGTGCGCCTCCAGCGGCTGCGGCTCGGCATCCCCCACGATCGTGCCGACCCACACCCGCATGACGTACGCCTCGAGCGGCCACTCGCCCCCGACCCGAGCCCCCAGAAGCACCTCCACGCCGAGCTCCTCGCGCAGCTCGCGCACCAGCGCCTGCTCGTCGGACTCCCCCGGCTCGACCTTGCCGCCGGGCAGCTCCCACCCACCCGCGAGCCGGGGCGGTTCCGTACGCCGGCCGGCCAGGACGCGACCCGCCCGAAATATGACCGATGCCACTACGACTTCACGAGGACGCGGAGTGGCCACGGTGGCAGGATGCCACCAGCCGAACGTTTCGGTACGTGGAGAGGCCAGCGATGTCGAACGGCACCATGTCCCCCGGTCGGGCGAGCATTCCCGAGCGCACCCTGCGCACCGACCGCTGGTGGCAGGCTCCGCTGCTCACGGTCATCGGGCTGCTCGCGTGGATCACGTACGCCACCGTGCGCGTGTTCCAGCAGAAGGACTACTACGTCGAGGCGTACCACTACCTCACGCCGTTCTACTCGCCGTGCGTCTCCAAGGGCTGCGTCGAGGGGGCCTCCGAGTTCGGCCAGTTCCTTCCCGACCACTGGTTCATCCCGTTCGCGGCGGTCACCCTGCCGTTCCTGCTGCTCTTCCGGATGACCTGCTACTACTACCGCAAGGCCTACTACCGCAGCTTCTGGCTCTCGCCCCCGGCCTGCGCGGTGCCCGATGCGCACGCGAAGTACAGCGGCGAGACCAAGCTGCCGCTGCTCGGCCAGAACCTGCACCGCTACTTCTTCTACGCCGCGGTCCTGATCTCGCTGATCAACACCTGGGACGCGATCAGCGCCTTCCACAGCCCGCAGGGCTTCGGCTTCGGCCTCGGCAACCTGGTGCTGATCGCCAACGTGGTGCTGCTGTGGTTGTACACCGCGTCGTGCCACTCCTGCCGGCACATCATGGGCGGCAAGCTCAAGCACTTCTCCAAGCACCCGGTCCGGTACAAGTCCTGGCTGGCCATCTCGCGCCTGAACGGCAAGCACATGCAGCTCGCCTGGGTCACGCTGGCCAGCCTGGCGATCACCGACTTCTACGTGATGGCCGTCGCCGCCGGCTGGTTCTCCGACCTCCGTTTCATCGGCTAGCACCACATCCACCAGCACCGCTCCACCAGCACCGCTCCACCAGCACCGCATCCACTCGTACCGCATCCACTAGACGGGCCGCAGACACATGACCGAGATCGAGCGCCACTCCTACGACGTCATCGTCATCGGTGCCGGCGGGGCCGGGCTTCGCGCGGCGATCGAGGCACGCAGCCACGGCCTGCGCACCGCGGTCATCTGCAAGTCGCTGTTCGGCAAGGCGCACACGGTGATGGCCGAGGGCGGCATCGCCGCGTCCATGGGCAACGTGAACAGCCACGACAGCTGGCAGGTCCACTTCCGCGACACCATGCGCGGCGGCAAGTTCCTCAACCACTGGCGGATGGCCGAGCTGCACGCCAAGGAGGCCCCCGAGCGGGTCTGGGAGCTCGAGGCGTGGGGCGCGCTGTTCGACCGTACGGCGGACGGACGGATCAGTCAGCGCAACTTCGGTGGCCACGAGTACCCGCGCCTGGCCCACGTCGGTGACCGCACCGGCCTTGAGCTGATCCGTACGCTTCAGCAGCGCATCGTCGCCCTCCAGCAGGAGGACCTGAAGGAGCTCGGCGACTACGAGGCCCGCCTCAAGGTGTTCGCGGAGTGCACGATCACCGAGCTCATGCGCTCGCCTGCCGCCGATGACGCTGCGGATGATCAGGCGGGGGCGATCAGCGGCGCGTTCGGCTACTGGCGCGAGTCCGGCCGGTTCGTCCTGTTCGAGGCGCCCGCCGTCATCATCGCCACCGGCGGCATCGGCAAGTCGTTCAAGGTGACCAGCAACTCGTGGGAGTACACCGGCGACGGGCACGCCCTGGCGCTGCGTACCGGAAGCAGCCTGGTCAACATGGAGTTCGTCCAGTTCCACCCCACCGGCATGGTCTGGCCGCCCAGCGTCAAGGGCATCCTGGTCACCGAGTCGGTCCGTGGGGACGGCGGTGTGCTCACCAACTCCGAGGGCAAGCGGTTCATGTTCGAGTACGTGCCGGACGTCTTCCGCAAGCAGTACGCCGAGACCGAGGAGGAGGGCGACCGCTGGTACAAGGACGCCGACAACAACCGGCGCCCACCCGAGCTGCTCCCCCGCGACGAGGTCGCGCGCTCGATCAACTCCGAGGTCAAGGCCGGTCGCGGGTCACCGCACGGAGGCGTGTTCCTGGACGTGTCCTCGCGGCTGCCCGCCGAGGAGATCCAGCGCCGGCTGCCGTCGATGTATCACCAGTTCAAGGAGCTCGCCGACGTCGACATCACGGCCGAGCCGATGGAGGTCGGCCCCACCTGTCACTACGTGATGGGTGGCGTCGAGGTCGAGCCCGACACCGCCGCCGCGGCACGGGTCCCGGGGCTGTTCGCCGCGGGTGAGTCCGCTGGCGGCATGCACGGCTCCAACCGGCTCGGCGGCAACTCGCTCTCGGACCTGCTGGTCTTCGGGCGGCGGGCCGGGCTCGGGGCAGCCGAGTACGTCGCAGCGCTCGGCGAGGCGCGGCCCACCGTCGTCGAGGCCGACATCGACGCGGCAGCCGCAGCGGCCCTGGCACCGTTCACGGCCGAGGGTGGCGAGAACCCGTACACGTTGCACCAGGAGCTCCAGCAGGTGATGAACGACCTCGTCGGCATCATCCGTACCGCCGACGAGATGCAGGCCGCGCTCGACAAGCTGGCCGCGCTCAAGGCCCGGAGCAAGACCGTGACGGTCGAGGGCCACCGCCAGTTCAACCCCGGCTGGCACCTCGCGCTCGACCTGCAGAACATGCTGCTGGTGTCCGAGTGCATCGCGAGGGCGGCGCTGGAGCGCGAGGAGTCCCGCGGCGGCCACACCCGCGACGACTTCCCAGCGATGAGCCCCATCTGGCGACAGGTCAACCTGATCTGCTCGGCCAACGGCGACGGCGTACGCGTCGAACGGCAGCCGCTGCCGGTGATGCCGGACGAGCTGCTCGGGCTCTTCGACCGCGCCGAGCTGGGCAAGTACCTCACCGCAGAAGAGCTGACCGGCCTCCCCGAGGAGAAGAACTGATGGGCTACGACGCCAAATTCCGGGTCTGGCGCGGCGACACCGCCGACGGCGAGCTGAAGGACTTCACCGTCGAGGTCAACGAGGGCGAGGTCGTCCTCGACGTCATCCATCGGCTCCAGGCCACGCAGACCCCAGACCTGGCCGTGCGGTGGAACTGCAAGGCCGGCAAGTGCGGCTCCTGCAGCGCCGAGATCAACGGCCGGCCGCGGCTGCTCTGCATGACGCGGATGAGCACCTTCACCGAGGCCGAGACCATCACCGTCACGCCGCTGCGGGCGTTCCCGGTGATCCGCGACCTGGTCACCGACGTGTCCTTCAACTACAAGAAGGCCCGCGAGGTCCCGTCGTTCTCGCCGCCCGCCGACCTGGCCCCCGGTGAGTTCCGGATGCAGCAGGTGGACGTGGAACGCAGCCAGGAGTTCCGCAAGTGCATCGAGTGCTTCCACTGACAGGACACCTGTCACGTGATCCGGGACCACGAGGAGAACAAGACGGCGTTCGCCGGCCCGCGCTTCTTCATCCGGCTGGCCGAGCTGGACATGCACCCCCTCGACACCCTCGACCGCAAGCACGCGGCGCAGGAAGAGCACGGTCTCGGCTTCTGCAACATCACCAAGTGCTGCACCGAGGTCTGCCCCGAGCACATCAAGATCACCGACAACGCGATCATCCCCATGAAGGAGCGGGTCGCCGACCTGAAGTACGACCCGGTCCGCTGGCTGGGCAGCAAGATCCGTCGGCGTACCCCCTCCGACTCGTGACCGGCTGACGATGGCTCGCCTCCTAGACGCCGACGAGCTCAGCCGCCAGCTGGGCGACCTGCCCGGCTGGGCCGGGGACACCGCGGGGATCGCTCGTACGGTCAAGGCCCCGGACTTCCTCACCGGCGTACGCATCGTCGCGGAGGTCGCGGAGGCCGCCGAGGCGATGGACCACCACCCGGACATCGACATCCGCTGGCGCACCTTGCTCTTCGGGCTCTCGACCCACTCCGCGGGTGGCGTCACGCAGCTCGACGTCGAGCTGGCCCACCGTATCTCGGCCATCGCGACGGACCTCGGCGCGACGTGAGCACTAGCAGCGCCGACAGCCCCGACGAGCAGAACCACCTCGGCAACCGGCTCAACATCCTGCGGGCCGGTGTCCTCGGCGCGAACGACGGGATCGTGTCCACCGCCGGCCTCGTTCTCGGTGTCGCGGCCACGACGACCGAGCGGGCGCCCATCCTCGCGGCCGGCCTCGCCGGGCTGGTCGCAGGCGCGCTGTCGATGGCGTCCGGTGAGTACGTGTCGGTGTCGACGCAGCGGGACACCGAACGGGCCGCCCTCGAGCTGGAGCGGTACGAGCTGGCCAACGACCCCGAGGGCGAGCTGGCCGAGCTCAGCGGGTTCTACCAGGCCAAGGGGCTCACCCCCGAGCTGGCCCGCGAGGTGGCCGTGCAGCTCACCTCCGTGGGCGGGGGGCTCGCAGCCCACGCGGAGGTCGAGCTCGGGATCGCCGTCGAGCACCTGGTCAACCCGTGGAACGCAGCTATCACGTCCGGGCTCGCGTTCACGTTCGGGTCGCTGCTGCCTCTGATCGCCGTCCTGATCACCTCGCCCACCCTGCGCTCGCCGGTCACGTTCGTCGCGATGCTCCTGGCCCTGGTCGTGACCGGCTCGGTCAGTGCCCGGCTCGGCGGCGCCGACCGGAAGCGTGCGGTGCTCCGCGTTGTCGTCGGTGGCGCGCTGGCGATGGCCGTCACGTACGGCATCGGCCGCCTCGTCGGCACCGCGATGTAGCTACGCACCAAGGCCGTCCGCTGTGTCACGGGGTGTCGCCGTGCACCTCCGCTCCGGGACTGGCACGCTCGACGCGTTTCCCTAGTCGCGGAGGATGGCCATGCAGCGCAAGTACATCGCGGAGTTCGTCGGGACCTTCGCCCTCGTCTTCCTGGCCGTCGGTACGGCCGTCGTCGGCATCTCGACGCACGGAACCGGCTTCGTCGCGATGGCGTTCGGCCTGGTCCTCGTCCTAGGGGTCTATGCGATCGGTCCGATCTCGGGGTGCCACATCAACCCAGCAGTGACCATCGCCATGGTCGTCGCGCGCAAGATGCCGATCGCGGATGCCGTCGGGTACTGGATCTCCCAGTTGGCCGGAGCGGTCGTCGGCGGCGCCGTGCTCAAGCTGATGGTGTCGTCGTTCGGGGTCACGGACCAGACCGGCGGCCTCGGCACCAACGGCTACGGCAAGGCCATCAACGCTGGCGGCGCCTTCGTCGTCGAGGTGCTCCTGACCTTCCTGTTCGTCCTTGTCATCCTGCTGGTCACCGACCGCGCGGCTGACGCGGCGTTCGCCGGAATCGCCATCGGCGCGACGCTGGTCGTCGTGCACCTCGTCGGCATCCCGCTCACCGGCACGTCGGTCAACCCGGCGCGGTCGATCGGTCCCGCGCTGTTCGCCGGCGGCGACGCGCTCAAGCACCTCTGGCTGTTCATCCTCGCCCCGCTCGTCGGCGGCGTCCTGGCAGCCCTGGCGTACGGGTTCGTACGCGCGGAGCCAACCACCGTCCCCGGTCCCGACGAGGCCCGCGCCACCTGACAGACTCACCGCATGCTCGCCACCGCTGTCGACAGCGTCCGCATCTGGCTGCACATCCTCGGGGCCACGGTCTGGGTGGGTGGCCAGCTCACCCTCGCCGCCCTCGTACCCGTCCTGCGCACGGTCGGTCCGGACGTGCCCAAGAAGGTCGCGCGGGCCTTCAACCGGATCGCCTGGCCGGCCTTCGGGCTGCTGCTGGTGACCGGCATCTGGAATGTCGTCGCGGTCAACCACGACGACCACCCGGACTCGACGTACCAAGCGGTCCTGGGCGTGAAGATGGCGGTGGTCGCAGCGTCCGGGATCAGCGCCTGGCTGCACACGCGGGCGACGACGACTCGCGGGCTGGCGATCTGGGGAGCGGTGACCGGGCTGACCGCCCTGTCGTCGCTGTACCTCGGGGTCCTGCTCGCGGGCTGACCTATGCGTCTGGTCAGGGCGCCGGGGCGACCCGCTGCAGGCCGGGTCCGGTCACCGTCGCGAGGGCGTGCGGGCGGCCGCCGTCCCAGACGATGTGCAGCCGCTCGGACCGCCCGCCGTCGAGGGTGGCCGTCACCCAGGCACTGACACCCAGGCCGTCCGCCGCGATCGTGACGTGCCCGGACACCGCCACGTTGGCGGCGAACCGGTCGGCCAGCAGGGTCTCGTGGGTCACCCCGTCGGCGCTGGCCGCTAGAGCTGCGCGCAACGAGCCGCCACGCAGGCCGCGGTCGGTCGAGCCGGAGATGTAGGACCAACGCTGGACGGCGTCGCCCACCGTGGCCTCGGCGGCCCCCACGACGTCCGTCGTACGCACCGGGTAGCTGCCGATCGCACGGACCTCAGGGACCGTACGCGTGCACGACGTGTCGAGCGTGGCGAGACGGTCGGGGTGGGCGACGAAGGCCTGAATGATCGAGGAGCCGCAGCCGTACGGGTCGTACAGCCCGACCAGGTGCACCATGTTCGGCACCTCGACGAACCGGGCGCTCGGCCCGAGCTGCTCGGCGACGTGAGCGCCCCCCAGCGGCGGCGTCAGCGAGTCGATCGAACCGTTGAGCACCAGCACGGGGACGGGGGCGTCGAGCAGGGGCAGCGCCTTGACGACGGGCGGGTCGTGGTGGACCGGGGCCGGCCAGTCGAGACAGCCGGTGTACGCCTCGGTGTAGGTGTTCATCTGCACCCACTCCGCGGCTGTGAACGGCGCGAACGTGTTGCTGGGCAACGCCTTCTCGGCCGCGCGGAGCTGTACGCGGCGGACCGCCGGCGTCGCGGACATGTCGAACAGCTGCGGGTAGTCAGTGCACGCGACGGCGAGGTAGAGGCCGTCGGAGTAGTAGGACGCAGGGTTGCCGACGATGTCGCCGTCGTCGTACCCGATGTCCTGGGCGAGCTGTCGCAGCAGCGGGGCCGAGTCGTTGTGGTCGAGGAGGGCCCGCGCCGCGGCGTCGAGGTTGCGATAGACGCCGTAGTGATAGCCGGCGTCGTTGACCATGTCCACCAGGCCTCGCACGTCGACCTTCTGCCACACCCGCTGTCACGGATGTCCGGTACCAGGGGTCGAGCCCGACGACCTCGTACGCGACGGCGAGGGTGACCGAGCGCAGCAGCTGCGGGTACCTTGAGGCGAAGGTCTGGCCGAAGTAGGTGCCGTACGAGTCGCCGTAGAGGTCCACCTTGCGCAGGCGCAGGGTGCGGATCACCCCGGCAACGTCGCGCGTGACGTTGGCCGTGCCGAACAGGTCGCTGGCGTGGACGAAGCTGCCGTCCGCGCGCCGGTACGTGTGGTCGAGCTGCTGGCCACAGGCACCCGCCACCCGGCGGTACGCGTCGGTGGCGGTGCTGCCCGCGTACGCCTGCAGGGCCTCGGCCTTGCAGGCGACCGGGGTGGAGCGGCCGGTCCCGCGCGCGTCGACGACGAGCAGGTCGCGCTGCGCGAGCAGCGGGTCGAACAGGGTCGCGAAGTCGGCGGCCGAGCCGGACGAGGGGTAGCCGGGGCCGCCCTCCATCGCCAGGATCGTCCCGGTCGACCCGCCGCGCGCGGGGGTCCAGGCGAAGCCCACCTTGATCGTGCCCGAGCCGGGGTCGGCGTAGTCGAGCGGAACCTGGACGCTGCCGCACCACGTTCCAGAGGCGACGGAGCACCGGTGCAGCGAGGCGGCTCCAACGGTCAGCTCTGGTGCTGAGGTCGCCGGGCCGGCTGCTCCTGGGGCGGCGGTGCCCGCGGCGCCGGCCACGAGCGGCGCGACGAGCCAGGACAGCCGAAGACCCGGCTCGCCCCCACGCAGCCGGTCCGCCTGGAGCGGATCTTGATTCACGAGTGTTGGCTCCTATGCCCAGTCGGCGGTCACGCTACCTGGGTGGAGGTTCGGCGCGATCTGCGTCCGGCCAAGTCCGGACGTCCAGCCGATGCCGGACGGACTGTTCGGCCAGCGCGACCGTGCGAGGGTGGGCCCCATCATGCTGAGGGACTACCTGCTGGTCGGGCTGCTCGTGCTCGGGCTCAACCTCCTGCCGGCACTGGCGCCACCGACGTGGGCGGTCCTGGTGATCGTGCGGCTGAGCTCCGGCCTGGCGACGGTGCCCCTGGTCCTGGTCGGGGCGGTTGCTGCCGCCACCGGCCGGTTCATCCTCGCGCTCGCGTTCCGGCACCTGCGCCGGTGGCTGCCGAAGCGGTACGTCGCCAACACCGAGGCGGCGGGCGAGCTGGTGCTGTCGAGCCCCAAGGGCTCGCTCGTCGGGATCGGGCTGTTCGCCCTCTCGCCCGTGCCGTCGGCCCAGCTGTTCGAGGCGGCCGGGCTGATGGCGGTCCGGCTGCTGCCGCTGACGCTCGCCTTCTTCGCGGGGCGGCTCGTGAGCTACTCCCTGTACGTCGGAGGCGCGAGCGTGGCCAAGAACACTAGCGTCGGTCAGCTGCTCCGCGACTCGCTGGCGTCGCCGTGGGCGATCGGCCTGGAGGTGCTGATGCTTATCGGCCTGGTGCTTCTCGGGCGGATCGACTGGGCTGGCGTTGCTGCCCGTCGGAGCGCCCGACGATCTGGGGCGAGCCCGAGCTGACCGCTGACTCTAATGGCACCCTAACGACCCCCGACGGCACGCAGATCATCCCTTATGCCCCACTATGCCGACCGAAATCGGTGGTCGTACGGGTCCATTGGGTGCCAATTGAGTCATCGAGCTGATCAAAGCCCCACCCGCGCCTGACCGATGCCCGTCGAAGCGGGCGACGCACCACTGGTCGGACCCGCTTGACGCTGAGGGGCCGGCTGAGGCGCGGGTGGGGGAGCCAGGTCAAGTTCCTTGCGCAGCCGGACTCCGGGGTTCTTGACGCGGACCGTGGTCCCGTCCGCCAGAGCCTTGTCGTACTCATCCAGGTACGGGCCGACCGTGGCGTACCCGTTCCGCAGGTAGAGGTCGCGGGCTCGCGGGTTGTCGTCGTCCACGCACATCTCGATCGCGGTATGGCCGCGGTCTTGGGCCCGTGCCTCAGCAAACCTGAGCATGCTCGTGCCGATACCTCGGCTGCGGAACTCGGGGGCGACGGAGAACAGCCACAACCAGGGCGGGCCGTCCACGTTGCGTACCCAGTCGAGGACCGCCTTGCCCACGACCCGACCGTCCAGCTCGGCGACGATGAAACAGACCTGGCCGTCCAGGGACCGGTCGAGGTGCTGACGCCAGACGTCGCGCTGCTCCTGCGAGCTTGCCCAGCCCATCGCCTCGACGTCGCCGATGTGTCCCTCGCGAATGACAAGCACTTCGCTCACTGGTCCGCGGTCCATCGGTCGAAGTCGCCCGGGACGACCAGCCCAAACTCCTCGCACAGCTTGGACACGTCGGCCCAGTCCTTGTCATCGACCGGATACCCCGTGTGGAAGGCCACCATCGACTCCGGACTCATGCAACGGACCGGTCGCCCAGCGACGACTCCGGTACCAGCCAGCGCGGCGGCAGAGTACTGGTCGCCGTTCTCCGCCGGCCCGTAGACGCCATTGCCATCCCGATCGAGCACGATCACGTGGACGTCGATGAGCTGCCCAGACGGGTGCCCCAGGACGAAGTTCCATGCCCGTGCCTCGTTCGGGCGAACTTCGGCGTAGCCCGCGTCCGTCAGCCGCCCGGCAAGCTGGGCGACGCTGCGCTCTTCGACCACGATGTCGATGTCATCGTGCGATCGCGTCTGCCGGCCCAGCAACGCATCGACGCCCCAGCCACCGTCGAGCCACAGGATCACATCAAGCTCCGCGGCAAGGTCAAGCAGAGCCAGGACGGGTGCGACGGTCGATCCTGGCGGCGTTGGGAGATGATCGTCGCTCACGACGACCATCGTGCCGTATGGGCTCGCGCCGGGATGGCCCGCTCCAAGCAATCTTGGACCGAGCGTCATGCAGACCGAGCCGAGCTGCTGATCAGGGGCACGGAGAGGACGGCAGCCACCAACCGGTTCGGGGCTTGCGGGCACTCGGGTCGCTCACCCCAGGCCGAGGGTGTCGGCGGTGCGGCGCATGACGTGGTCGAAGAAGGAGTCGAGGTCGTCGATCGAGTTGTTGTACTGGCCGTCGAGCTCGAGGCTGATGTGGCCCAGCAGTTGCGTCCGCGCCATCAACCCGGCGATGAGATGCGAGTCGGTGACGATCGCTGGCACGAGCTCACGCAGCCGCATCATCCCCGCCGTCACGGCCGACGGCACCGGCACCGTCACCGGCTCGATGCCCTCGGCCACGCCGTCGGCCAGGATCGTGATCAGGGTGACCGCCACACGCGTCCCCGGTGCGATCGTCGCCTGGGGAGCGGCGTACCCGGGGACCGGGCTTCCGTAGATCAGCGCCCACTCCTGCGGGTGCTCGAGCGCCCAGTCGCGTGCGCCGTTCGCGACCGCCATCCAGCGTCCGAGCAGATCTTGGCGGGCGACGACGCCCTCGGCGGCGTCCACGGCGTCCCCGAGACCGTCGTAGGCCTCGATTATCAGCCGGGTGAGCAGTTCGTCGCGGCTGGGGAAGTAGCGGTAGACAGCGCTGCTCACCAGGCCGAGGTCGCGCGCGACGGCGCGTAGCGACAGTCCCGCTGCACCCTCGGCCTCGAGGTGCCGGCGGGCGCTGGCGACGATCTCACGGGTGAGCTCGGCGCGAGCCCGCTCGCGGGCGGTGCGCGGGGCGGCGGGGGTCTGGGTCACGCAGACATCATGCCAGATCCGAGAGCGGTGCCCCTGTTTGTGAGCGGTGCTCTTGACACGATTGCGTACACCGCTCCATACTGTGAGCAGTGCTCTCGGATACTCCCGGGACGAACGGACGGAGAACGACATGAGCCAGCGCACCCACCTCGTCGTTGGAGCGGGACCCATCGGATCGGCGGTCGTGCGCCGTGTCGTCGCCGCCGGCGACCGGGCCCGCGTGGTCACCCGCTCGGGCTCAGGACCGGACCTCCCCGGCGTCGAGAAGGTGGCCGCCGACGCCTCCGACAGCGCGCGGCTCGTCGGGCTCGCCTCGGGCGCGGACGTGATCTACAACTGCGTGAACCCGCCGTACCACCGCTGGCCCACCGACTGGCCGCCGATCGCAGACGCGCTGCTCGCCGCCGCCGAATCGTCGGGCGCCGTGCTCGTCACCACCGCCAACCTCTACGGGTACGGCAAGGTCGACGCCCCGATGACCGAGCAGACGCCGCTCAACGGTGCCGGCGCGAAGGCCAAGGTGCGCATCCGGATGTGGGAGGACGCCCTCACCGCGCATCAGGCCGGTCGCGTCCGTGCCACCGAGGCCCGCGGCGCCGACTACGTCGGACCCGGCTCAGAGTCGCACCTCGGCGAGCGCACGATCCCGAAGCTGCTCGCGGGCAAGAACGTCCAGGTGCTAGGCAGCCCCGACAGCCTGCACACCTGGACGTACACCGAGGACATGGCCATGACCCTCGTCGCGCTCGGCGCTGACGAGCGCGCGTGGGGCCGGGCCTGGCACGTGCCAAGCGCCTTGGAGTGCACGCAGCGGGAGGCCATCGCTCGCCTGGCCGAGATGGTCGGTGTACCGATGCCGAAGGTGAGCACGGTCCCCGGCCTCCTCCTCAAGGCGCTCGGTCTGGTGAACCCGACGATGCGCGAGCTGCCCGAGGTGGCCTACCAGCTCGAGCAGCCATTCGTCATGGACTCCTCGGCCGCGCAGCAGGAGCTGGGTCTCGTCCCGACACCGGCCGACGACGTGCTCCGAGCGCTCCTCAGCGGCTTCGCGTCGTCCGCCCGAAGGGCCGCCTGATCCCCCACGTCGGGCAGGAACAGTGCCCGTACTAGGGCATCTGGCTCGATGCCCCCCGGTGAGTGACACGCACAACCCGTCCTGCTCCGCGGTCCGTAGACCCGCAGGTCAGCGGCTTGCCGGGTTGACGGTCAGACGTTGAAGCGGAACTCGACGACGTCGCCGTCGGCCATGACGTAGTCCTTGCCCTCGATGCGTACCTTGCCCCGGGCCTTGGCCTCGGCCATCGAGCCCGCGGCGACGAGGTCCGCGAAGGACACGACCTCGGCCTTGATGAAGCCGCGCTGGAAGTCGGTGTGGATCACCCCGGCCGCGATCGGCGCGGTGTCGCCCTTGTGGATGGTCCAGGCCCGCGCCTCCTTGGGCCCGGCCGTG
>JANMWN010000035.1:0-4765 GCA_031394045.1 Sporichthyaceae bacterium | reverse complement strand
TGGGTACGCCCGCGGAACGACGACCAGCGACCGTCGTGGTGGAACCCGTGCTCGAGGGTGTGGGCGACGGCCTGGCACGACGCGAAGTCCGCGTAGTAGCCCCGGCTCTCGCCGGTGAGCAGCCAGTGCAGGGCGTGGTGCACGTCGTCGGCCCACTGCGCGGTCATCCCCAGCCCCCCTGCGGCCGTCGGTGTGATCGTGCGCGGGTCGTTGCGGTCGGACTCGGCGACCAGCGCCAGCGGACGGCCCAGCTCGACCGAGAGCGAAGCCACGGTGTCGGCGAGCTCTTCGAGGTACGTACGCGCACGGTCGTCGCGGAACTCGTGCACGGCGTCGAGCCGGAGCCCGTCCAGATGGAAGTCGCGCAGCAGCCCGGCGGAGCTGCCGAGCAGGATCGTACGTACGTCGTCGGAACCCTCGGAGTCGAGGTTGACCGCATCGCCCCACGGGGTCCGATGCCGGTCGGTCATGAACGGCCCGAACTGCTGCCAGTAGTTGCCGCTCGGGCCGAGGTGGTTGTGGACGACGTCGAGCAGCACTGCCAGCCCGCGTGCGTGCGCGGCGTCGACGAAGCGGCAGAGCGCGTCCGGCCCGCCGTACGGCACGTGCACGGACTCGAGGGTGACCCCGTCGTACCCCCAACCGCGGGTGCCGTCGAAGGCTGCCAGCGGCATCAGCTCGACATGGGTGACGCCGAGCTCGAGCAGGTGGTCGAGCCGCTCGGCCGCCGCGTCCAGGGTCCCGACGGTCGTGAAGGTGCCGACGTGCAGCTCGTACACCAGGCTCGCGCCGGAGAGCGGGCTGCCGGACCAGCCGTCGTCGGTCCAGGCGAACCGGGTCGCGTCCCACACCCGGGCCGGCCCGTGCACGCCGCTCGGTAGCTGCCGCGCTCGCGGGTCGGGCAGCGGCTCCTCGTCGAGCAGGATCAGGTAGTCGACCCCGTGCGCCAGCTCGGCGACGTCGGCGGCGTACCAGCCGGGGCGCGCTGGGTCCGGGTTCAACGGGACTGCCGGACCGTCGACGACCTGCACGACGACCGTCTTGGCCAGCGGCGCCCAGACCCTCAGCCGCACGAGGTCGGCCCGCCGCTCACGTACGGACCAGGAGGGCGACCGGCCAGCTGCTCAGCAGCTGCTCGGCGTCGACCGTTCCCCTGCTGTCGTACGTGCGCCCGGTCAGCAGGTCGCGCCACTGCCCGACGGGCAAGCCGACCGTGGTGCCGCGCCAGCCACCGCCGGCAGCCAGCCCGAGGGCCAGCCGCGTGGCGACGACCGCCACCGCGTCGGCCCGGACGAAGCCGACCGCGTGCGCAGCCGCCTCGCCCTCGACCACCAGCGGTGCGTACGAGGCGGCGCCGTCGACGTGCTCGGGGTGGGCGCGCCGGTGCCTAAGGCCGTACGCGGTGAGCGCGAGCTTGGCGGTCGCCAGGTCGCTGCCCGGCTCGAGGCCACCGATGGCACCGATGGCACCGACGGCACCGACGGCATCGAGAGAGTCGAGAGCCCGGCGGAGCTCCGCGTGGTCGAGCGGGCGGCGGTTGTCGGGGTCGACGAGGGTGAGGTCGACACTCTCGCAGCCCTGGTAGATGTCCGGGATGCCCGGCGTGAAGAGCTGGACCGCCCGCTGGCCCAGCACGTTGGCCGCGAAGGCCGGCTGCAGGCGGTCGACGGTCGCGCTGATTCTTGCCACCAGCGCCGGGTCCTCGAGCACGCGCCGTACATACCCACCCACCTGTGCCTCGTACACCTGGTCGGGCGTGGTCCAGGAGGTGTGCGTCCTGGCCTCGCGGGCGGCCTTGCGCAGGTAGCCGGTCAGCCGGTCGGCGTCGATCGGCCAGGCACCGACGACGGTCTGCCAGAGCAGCCACTCAAGCACGCCGTCGGTCTGGCCGTCCTGCGTCGTCAGCGGACCGACGGCCTCGCGCCACGAACGTACGGTGCCGACCCACTCGGTCGGGATCTCGCTCAGCGTGGCGAGCCGGGCGCGGACGTCCTCGCTGCGCTTGGTGTCGTGCGTCGACATCGCGTTCAGCGTCGCGGGCCAGTGCGCCAGCCGGTCGGCGGCCCACGCGTGGAAGGCCTCGGGGCCGACCCCGAACAGGTCGGGAGCACCGCCCACCTCGGCGAGCCCGGTCAGCGGGAACCACCGGTACGACGCGGTGTCCTCGACGCCCTTGGCGATGGCCGGACCGGTCGTCTGCTGGAAGCGGACGCACAGCTCGTCCTTGCGCGGGCTGCGCCCGTGCCGACCGAGCGCAAGGTCGCGCAGCAGCAGGATCTCCGGCTCGCGGTCGGGCCGCCGGGCAACCGCCCGGGCCGCCGCCAGATCGAGGACGTCGACGGCCTGCTGCGGCGCGGGCTCGCCAGGGGTGACGTAGGCGCGGTAGACCGGCGCGGCGACCAGCAGCTCGACGACGGCCTCGGTCAGCCCGCGCAGGGAGTGGTCGCGCAGACGTACCTCGTCCTGGCACACCTCGTGCGCGACGAAGGCCAGCCGGTCGACCTCGGCGGCCAGCGGGCCGGCCAGCACGTCGCGGCGGGACTGCTCCGCGACTGCCGCCCAGCTGTCGGTGACGCCGGCAACCTCGGCGAAGGCGGCGGTCAGCACCGGCTCGCCGGCCGGGTCGACGAACAGCCCGCCGACGGCCCGGAGCGCGTCGTAGCCGGTGGTCCCGGCGCACGGCCAGTCGGCCGGCAGGTCCTCGCCGGGTTCGAGGATCTTCTCGACCACGACCCACGCGCCCTCCGTTGCCTCGGCGAGCCGGCGCAGGTAGCCACGAGGGTCGGCCAGCCCGTCGGGGTGGTCGATCCGCAGCCCCTGGACCAGTCCCTCGCGCAGCAGCCGGACGAGCAGCGCGTGGCTGGCGTTGAAGACCTCGGGGTCCTCGACGCGTACGCCCACGAGGGTCGCGATGTCGAAGAACCGACGGTAGTTGAGCTCCTTGTCGGCCACCCGCCAGAACGCGAGCCGGTAGTGCTGTGCCGCCAGCAGGTCTTCGATCGGTAGCCCCTCGGTGCCAGCCCGTACCGGAAGCACGTGGTCGAAGTAGCGGACGACGGGCGTGCCGTCGGGGCCGCCGACCGGGTCGACGGTGATCTCGCCGCTTTCGAGGCACTCTTCGATCCGGCGGCCGAGGACGGGCATCAGGATCGGGCGCTCGAGCGACCAGTCGACGTCGAGCCAGCTGGCGTAGCGCGACTTGACGCCGTCCCGAAGGACCGACCAGAGCATGCCGTTGAGGTGCTCCGGGACAGGGATCGCCATGTGGTTGGGCACCACGTCGACGACGAGGGCGATGCCGGCGGACCGCAGCGCGGCGACCGCGGCCCGGAACCCGTCCTCACCACCGAGCTCCTCGGCGATCCGGCCGTGGTCGACGACGTCGTACCCGTGCATGCTGACCGGCGCGGCCTGCAGGACCGGCGAGACGTACGCATGGCTGACACCGAGCCGGTCGAGGTAGCCGGCCCGGGCAGCGAGCGCGGCGAACCCGTTGTCAGGGGTCAGCTGGAAGCGGTAGGTCGCAGTCGGCGGGCTGGGCGGTACTGGCGGAGGGGCGCCCGTCACGTCAGGGTCACGTCGAGGGTCACGTCAGGACTCGCGACGCAGCAGCACCAGTGCGTGCGCGGGCACCACCCGCACGGCACCGGCCCTGACCTCGCGAGCGCTGTCGGTGGGCAGGCCCGCGGCGTCGTCCGCCGTGTCGAGCTGGACGGTCCACAGGTCGCCGAACGGCCCGTCCGGCAGCACGAAGTCGACGGCCTCGCTGTGCGCATTCATCAGCACCAGGAACGAGTCGTCGCGGACCGGCTCGCCGCGTGAGTCGACGTCGGGCAGCCGGCCGCCGTTGAGGAAGACGGCGAGCGAGCGGGCGTACCCGCCGGTCCAGTCCTCGTCGCCCATCTGGTCGCCGTCGGGGCGGAACCACGCGATCTCGGCGTCGCCGGACTCGCCGCGTACGTCCGCGCCCTGGAAGAACCGGCGCCGCCGGAACACCGGGTGGTCGCGGCGCAGGTGCACCAGCCGCTGGACGAAGTCGAGCAGGTCGGCGTCGACCGCCTCGGGTGACCAGTCGACCCACGAGATGGGGTTGTCCTGGCAGTAGCCGTTGTTGTTGCCGCGCTGGGTCCGTCCGACCTCGTCCCCGTGCAGGAGCATGGGGACGCCCTGGCTAAGCATCAGCGTCCCGAGCAGGCTGCGCTGCATCCGTCCGCGCAGCGTCAGGACGCCGGGGTCCTCGGTGTCGCCCTCGACGCCGCAGTTCCACGAGCGGTTGTGGCTCTCGCCGTCCGAGCCGCCCTCGCCGTTGGCCTCGTTGTGCTTCTCGTTGTACGACACCAGGTCGTGCAGGGTGAACCCGTCGTGAGCCGTGACGAAGTTGACTGACGCGATCGGCCGCCGCCCGCTGCTCTCGTACAGGTCCGAGGAGCCGGTGATCCGCGAGGCGAACTCCGGGATCGCCGCCGACTCACCGCGCCAGAAGTCGCGCACGGTGTCGCGGTACTTGCCGTTCCACTCGGTCCACAGGGGAGGGAAGCCGCCGACCTGGTAGCCCCCGTCGCCGAGGTCCCACGGCTCGGCGATGAGCTTGACCTGCGACACGATCGGGTCCTGCTGCACGAGATCGAAGAACGCGCTCAGCCGGTCCACCTCGTGGAACTGGCGGGCCAGGGTCGCGGCCAGGTCGAAGCGGAAGCCGTCGACATGCATCTCGGTGACCCAGTACCGCAGCGAGTCCATGATCATCTGCAGGACGTGCGGGCTG
>JANMWN010000003.1:0-4577 GCA_031394045.1 Sporichthyaceae bacterium | reverse complement strand
CCTTGCGGGCCTGGTCGAGCGCGGTGGCGTCCAGGATCGGTACCGACGCGAACGTGGCCGACAGGTCGACACCGAGGGCCTTGGACAGCAGCAGGCGCAGGGCGTCGGCCGTCAGCCCGTCCGGGATCCGCTGGGCCAGTGCGGTACCGAAGATCGTGGGTAGCTGCTTCACCAGATCCTGCATGACGAGCACGACGACGTCGATGAGGTTGACGTAGATCTTCCCGTTGATGACCTGACGCGGTGCGCCCGATCCGGTCAGTGTCGTCACGACCTGCTGGTGCGACAAGGTGAGCGCCGCGACCCAGATCCGGTCGAACGCGGTGCTGTCGACGATCTTGGTCACCTGCTCCCGGACGACCCGTTCCACGCCCGTGGCCAATGCGGCGGAGAGGAACTGCAGATTGCTCGGCAGCACAGGGGTGAGCCGGTCCTGCACGTGCAGGACCGCGACCAGCTCGTTGCCGAGCTCGGTCGCCACCGCCATGCGTACGGCCGGCTCGTCGATGACCGGGCTGATCCGCTTGACGAACTTCTCGGTGTTCAGCGCGGTGCCACTCGTCCAGCTGGCGACGACGCTGACCACCAGGAGGATGGCCGTGAGCGCCGCGAGCACGGCGGCGCCGACGGAGCGGAGCCGTTGCTTGCTGACCTTGACGGGAGCCGAGTCCACTGCTGTCATGCCGCAGACCCTAGTGGTAGCACTTGGTCAGGGTCGTCGGCGTTCGTCAGCGGAGAGGGGACGTCACCGAGCGTGAGTCGCCCGAGGAGCCCGTTGTCCTCGGCCAGGACCGGGCCGACGCAGGTGGTCACCACGATGATGAAGGCGAACCCCACGAACCAGGTCACCAGCGCGAGAGAGACACCGAAGAACCCGAACTGCTCGACGTGAGCGGCGATGACGCGGGGCATCCAGATCGGCGCGCAGAGGGTGTACGTGACTGCGCCCATCGCGGTGAGCGCCGAAGGCGCCAGCAGCACTCGCCAGCGGATCCGCCCGCCCAGCATCAGCCAGGCGGTGGCCCACCACAGGAGCAGGGACCCGACCAGCGACATCGCGAAGAAGCTCGCCGTGCCGACCGGGCCGGTCATCCACCCGCGCAGCCCGCCGAACACGGCGCCGAAGACGACCACGGCGGCCAACCAGGCAAGACCGCGGAGCTGGCGGTTGTTGCCCTTGCCCTTGGCCCTGGGCAGTCGCCAGGCCTTGAGGTACATCCGGTGCAAGGTGCTCGTGAAGGAGGTGGCGAAGTAGAGCACGAGGATCAGACCGAGCAGGCCGGTCGCGTCCCACACCTTGCTGGTCGAGAGGAACGCCCCCTTGACCAGGTCGAGCGTCTCGCCCTGGATCCCGAACCGGTGCGTCAGGGATCGGAACATCGCCTCGCGGATCCGCGGTGGCGAGATGGACGCGATGATCACCAGCAGTGGGAACAGCGAGATGAACCCCTTGGTCGCCAGGGCGATGCTGCGCTCCATGAACTCGTTCTCGAGCATGCGCTCCCAGATGCGCCACAGCAGGGTCGGCTTGATCCGCTCGACGAGCGCCTCGACCAGGGCCTGCGCCCGCACCACCAGCGCGCGCGCCTTCTCGCCGCGCCGAGTGGCCATCTCAGGCGCGTCGTTGCTGGTCACCGGCTCCATGGGTCCGCTGCCCTCCGTAAGGTGTGGCGCACAGTCTGCCCGAGGACCGGAAGGCACGCCCATGGAGATGCCGCCCCGCCCGCCCCTACCTCCGTTCGACGAGGCCGGCGCCCGGCAGAAGGTGCAGGCAGCCGAGGACGCCTGGAACTCGCGCGACCCCGTGCGGGTGGCCGGCGCCTACACAGCCGACTCGGTGTGGCGCAACCGTTCGGATTTCGTACGCGGCCGGGACGAGATCGTGGCCTTCCTGACCCGCAAGTGGGAACGCGAGCAGGAGTACGCGCTGCGCAAGAGCCTGTGGGCGTTCACCGACGATCACATCGCCGTACGTTTCCAATACGAGTGGCACGACGCCGCCGGCCAGTGGTGGCGTAGCTATGGCAACGAGAACTGGGAGTTCGACGCCCAGGGGTACATGGGCCGGCGCGAGGCGAGCATCAACGATGTCGCGATCGCCGAGCAGGACCGACGGATCTTCGGACCTCGTTCCCCCGAGGAGCGCGACCGGCCCCTCCCGCTCGAGTAGCGCGGGGGGGCCGGTTCGGACTGCAGGGATCAGCCGCCGACACCCACCAGCTCGCGCTCGGAGGCCGCCCGCTGCGGCAGGTAGTGGTCCGCATGTCCCTCGACGTGCACCTGGGGTACGAGCCGCTCCAGCCAGGCCGGCAGCCACCAGTTGCGCTCGCCGAGCAGATGCATGACCGCAGGGACCAGGAGCATGCGGACGATCGTCGCGTCGATCAGGATCGCCGAGGCCATCCCGATGCCGATCACCTTGAGCACGACGGCCTGGCTCGGGATGAACGCGGCGAACACGGCGATCATGATCGCGGCTGCGGCGGAGATGACCCTGGCCGAGCTGGCCAGCCCTTGCACGATCGCGGTCGCGTTGTCGCCGGTGCGCAGCCAGGCCTCGCGCATCCGCGCCACCAGGAAGACCTCGTAGTCCATCGACAGCCCGAACAGCACGGCGAACATCAGCACCGGGACGAAGGCCGGCAGCGGGGTGCGGTTGTCGATCCCGAACAGGTGACCGAACCAGCCCCCCTGCAGGACCAGGGCCACGACGCCGTACGCCGCGGCGACAGAGAGCAGGTTCATCACGGCCGCCTTCAGGGCGACGGCGATGCTGCGGAACGCGACGACCAGCAGCAGCATCGAGAGCAGGACCACGCCACCGATGAGCAACGGGATCCGCCCGACGATGTTGGCCGTGCTGTCGATCGCGGTGGCGGTCACGCCGCCGACGTTCACAGTCACCCCGTTGCCGGCCGTGCCCCCAGTGGCCGTCGGGAGCACCGTGTCGCGCAGGTGGCGAACCAGGTCCTCGGTGGCCGGGTCCTGCGGTCCAGTGGTGGGTACGACGGTGAGGACTGCCGTGTCGCCGGCCGGGTTCAGGCGGGCCGGCGTGACTGCCGCGACGCCAGGGACCTGCGCGAGCGTCGAGGTCAGTCGCGTCAGTGCTGAGTCGGCCGAGTCGGCCGAGTCAGCTGAGCCGGCCGAGCCGGCCGGCACCTCCGCGACCAGGAGCAGCGGGCCGTTGGCGCCGGGCCCGAAGGCGTCAGCCGTCAGCGTGTACGCCGTCCGCCCGGACGTACCGATCGCGTCGTTGCCCGCGTCGGGGAAGCCGAAGCGGGTGCCGAGGAACGGGGAGGCCAGCAGGAGCAGCACGGCGACACCCGTGACGGTACCGGCAACCCGGTGGGTCTGGACGAAGCGGCTCCAGCGCAGCCAGCCCCGGCTGGGTGCGAAAGAACCTGTTGCTACGTCAGCAGTTCCGGCAGTCTTACGGCGGAGGCCGATCGGGATCCGCAGCCGGTCGATGCGCGGGCCGAGGTAGCCCAGCAGCGCGGGGAACAGCGTCATCGCGGCGAGGAGCACCACCAGGACTGCCGCGATGGTCACGACGGCCGCGCCGCGCATGAAGGACAGGCCCATGGCGAACAGGCCGAGCATGCTGATCACCACGGTGCTGCCGGCGAGGACGACGGCCCGGCCGGCGGTGTCCATCGTTGCGATGGTTGCGGTCTCGGGGTCGAGACCCTCGGCCCGCCACTCGCGGAACCGCGTGACCAAGAGCAACGCGTAGTCGATGCCCACGCCGAGGCCGATCATCGTCGCGAGCGAGGTGGACCAGTCCGGTACCGGCATGACCGCGGCGATCAGGCCGGTCAGCCCTCCGCTGACGCCGAGGCCGGCCAGCGCCACGGCGATGGGCAACCCAGCCGCGACGACCGTTCCGAAGGTGATCAGCAGGATCAGGACCGCCGCGAGCAGGCCGATGCCCTCCGAGCCGATCTCGCCCTGCTGGGCGGCCTCGACGGTCTGGCCGCCGAGCGCGACCTGGAGGTCCGGCGTCTCGGCCGCCTTGGCCATGGCCATCAGCTTCTGGGTGTCCGGGACCGGCATGTCGGCGGGCAGGGTCACGTCGAGACGCACGGTGGCGAGCGCGGTGGTGCCGTCCGGCGACACTGAGCCGGGCGTCGTGTACGGGTCGACGACGCCGGTGACGTGGGCCTGGCGGCCGAGGTCGGCGAGCAGGGCCTCGAGCCGGGCCTTGGTGGCCGGGGCGCCGATCGACCCGGTGCTGTGCGCGACCACGGAGATCGTGTCGCCGGACTGACCCGGGAACCGCTGCGCGAGGAGCAACTGCGCCTGCTGGGAGTCCGAGCCCGGTGCCGTGTAGTCGGCGCTGAACGAGCCGGCGAACGCGGCCGACAGGCCGGACGCGAGGACGAGGGCGAGGACCCAGGCCAGGACGGTACGACCTCGGCGGCGGTAGGTCAGCCGCGCCAGCCGGCCGAGCGGGCCCGGCTCGACCTGCATGAGTGCAGCGGCAGGCGCACCTGCGGTAGGCCCGGCGGGGTCGACCGTTGCGGTCTGAGTCATGACGGCTCCTTGCCAGTGTGATTGGGCTTGACTTGAGTGACGAG
>JANMWN010000362.1:0-3481 GCA_031394045.1 Sporichthyaceae bacterium | reverse complement strand
CTCGGCCCGCGTACCAAACGTCTCAGGCGCCGTCGTCCGTTCACCGGCCGGCGTCGCGAAGCGGGCTTGCCACCGCCCCGACGGCAGCCGTCGTACCGAGCCGTAGTCGCGTCTGGTCATCTGCACTCCACACAGAGAGGTGTGCGTGGAGGGCGTAGAACATCCGGATCGCCGGGCTGTTTTCGTCGGGGTCTTGCGCCACTTAGGGCACGGCTAGGGCACGCGCCGGGTCGAAGGGTGTCCGCCGAAGGGTCGCCCAGGCCTGTGACCTGGGGCGATACCGAGAGCGGGTGACCGGGATCGAACCGGCATGGCCAGCTTGGAAGGCTGGGGCTCTGCCATTGAGCTACACCCGCGTGCGAGCGGCAGCCGGATGGCCGGCCCCTCGACGTCCACTAGGATACCGAGGTCACTGCGGGGCGTAGCGTAGTGGCTAGCGCGCCTGCTTTGGGGGCAGGAGATCGGGAGTTCGACTCTCCCCGCCCCGACCGAAGCGCAACGAGCACAGCCACCAGCCAGCAGCACCACCAGCCAGCACAGCCCACCGAAGATTGCCTGCGCGAGGAGAAGCACGACCGTGAAGAGCTCCGTCGAGACCCTGAATCCGACCCGGGTACGGCTGACCGTCGAGATCCCGTTCGAGGAGCTCAAGCCGAGCCTGGACTCCGCGTACAAGAAGATCGCCGCGCAGGTCTCGATCCCGGGCTTCCGCAAGGGCCGGGTGCCGTCGGCGATCATCGACCAGCGGGTCGGGCGCGGCGTGGTCCTCGACGAGGCAGTCAACGAGCACCTGCCCAAGGCGTACAACGCGGCGGTTGACGAGCACAAGGTTCAGGTGCTGGGGCAGCCCGACGTCGACGTGACCGAGTTCGCCGACGGCGCCAACCTCACGTTCACTGCCGAGGTCGACGTACGCCCCGAGATCGACCTGCCCGAGTACAACGGCATGGTGGTCTCGGTCGACGACGCAGAGGTCACCGACGCCGACGTCGACGAGCAGCTCGAGAGCCTGCGTTCACGGTTCGGCTCGCTGGCCGCAGTCGAGCGCGAGGTGGAGCAGGGGGACTTCGTCACCCTCGACCTGGCGGCGTCCTCGGACGGTGTCGCCATCGAGGAGGCCACGGCGGCCGGCCTGTCGTACGAGGTCGGCAGCGGCCAGCTCCTCGAGGGCCTGGACGACGCGATCCTCGGCAAGTCGGCGGGGGACATCACGACCTTCTCGACGCCGCTGCGCGCGGGTGAGTACGCGGACAAGGACGTCGATGTCACGGTGACCGTCGGCGGCGTCAAGGTGCGCAACCTCCCGCCGCTGGACGACGACTTCGCCCAGCTCGCGAGCGAGTTCGACACCCTGCCCGAGCTCAAGGACGACCTGCGTACGCGGCTGGCCGGCTACAAGCGGCTGCAGCAGGGCGTCGAGGCCCGCGACCACGTGCTCGAGGCGTTGCTCGCGTTGGTCGAGGTACCGCTGCCCGAAGGCCTTGTGGCTGCCCAGATCGAGGGCCACTTCGAGGACGGCCACGGCGACCCGGGCCATCGCGAGGAGTTCGAGACGCAGACCCGGCAGGCGCTCACGGCCCAGTTCGTCCTCGACGCCATCGCCACCAAGGAAGAGCTGTCGGTCGGCGAGGGCGAGCTCACCGAGTACATCGTCCGCAACGCGCAGCGCTACGGAATGTCCCCTGACCAGTTCGCGACCGAGATCGTCGGCGCTGGACAGGTGCCCGCGGTGGTCGGCGAGGTCGTCCGCGCCAAGGCGCTGGCCCTGGTCCTTGAGAACGCCAAGGTCACGGACGCGTCCGGTCGCGTGGTCGACCTCAGCGAGCTGCAGGACGAGCCGGCGCTTATGTCTGCGGCGAGTGCCCAGGCCATCGACGCCTTCGACGGCAACGACGAGGACGACGAGGACGACGAGGACGACGAGGACGACGTGTAGCCCAGGCCGCTCGGGCCGCCATCGGCGGTCGTGTGGTTGATTTCCCCCTTCAGCGAAACCCCCGTGCCTGCGGATGGCTCGGGGGTTTCGTCGCGTTAAGGTCACACGAACCTGCACCACAGAGACATCACTTCAAGGACAGAACGAAAGGTGAAGCGCCGTGACGCACCTCGAGACGCCCGGCCTTGCGGTCCCGAGCGCCCGCTCTCCCCAGGGCGGCGGGATGGGACTGGACGACTCCGTCTACCAGCGACTGCTGCGCGAGCGGATCATCTTCCTCGGCTCGGTGGTCGAGGACCAGGTGGCCAACGCGATCTGCGCGCAGATGCTCCTGCTCGCCGCCGAGGACCCGGACAAGGACATCTTCCTGTACGTGAACTCACCCGGTGGATCGGTCTCGGCCGGCATGGCCATCTACGACACGATGCAGTTCGTCAAGAACGACGTCGCGACCGTGGCGATGGGGCTGGCCGCGTCGATGGGTCAGTTCCTGCTCTGCGCGGGTGCCGCGGGCAAGCGCTACGCCCTGCCGCACGCGCGGATCATGATGCACCAGCCGTCTGGCGGCATCGGTGGTACCGCCTCGGACATTCGCATCCAGGCCGAGCAGATGCTCTACACCAAGAAGACGATGGCCGAGCTGATCGCCTTGCACACCGGCCAGACGGTCGAGCAGATCGAGGCCGACTCCGACCGTGACCGCTGGTTCGCCGGCGAGGAAGCCCGGGAGTACGGCTTCGTCGACCACGTCGTCCGCAACGCCGGCCAGGTCTCCGGGTCCGGGGGTACGGCGGCATGAGCTCCCTCGACAGCTATGGCCTCTCTGAGAACAAGGTGACCCACGTGAGCACGCCGTACGCACCCCAGGCCCGTTACATCCTTCCGAACTTCATCGAGCGGACCGCCCAGGGCTTCCGCGAGTACAACCCCTACGGCAAGCTCTTCGAGGAGCGCATCATCTTCCTCGGCGTGCAGATCGACGACGCCTCGGCCGACGACGTGATGGCCCAGCTCCTGTGCCTGGAGTCGATGGACCCCGACCGCGACATCTCCATCTACATCAACTCGCCCGGCGGCTCGTACACGGCCATGACGGCGATCTACGACACGATGCAGTACATCAAGCCCGAGGTGACCACGGTCTGCCTCGGCCAGGCTGCATCGGCGGCGGCCGTGCTGCTCGCCGCGGGTCAGCCGGGCAAGCGGTTCGCGCTGCCGCACTCGCGCATCCTGATCCACCAGCCGTACACCGAGGGTGGTGGCCAGGGCTCGGACATCGAGATCCAGGCCAACGAGATCCTGCGCATGCGTACCGAGATGGAGACCATCCTGGCGCTGCACACCAAGCAGGACTTCGAGCAGGTACGCAAGGACATCGAGCGCGACAAGATCCTGACGGCCGACGGCGCGCTCGCGTACGGGCTCATCGACCAGGTGATCGCCTCCCGCAAGGTGGCGGCAACCCCCTCGTCCTGACCCGATCGTGACCGCCGGTGGGCTGTCCGCACGGAGGGGACAGCCCACCACGCGCCCCGCAATTGGGGG
>JANMWN010000348.1:0-5504 GCA_031394045.1 Sporichthyaceae bacterium | reverse complement strand
CGAGCGGGGTCTGGCAGCGCCTGGTCGTCGAACCAGTCACCGGGCACCTGCTCGACCTCGGCTCGACCAGGTACCGGCCCAGCCAAGAACTGACCGACTACCTGCTGGCCCGAGACCCCGAATGCACGTTCCCGGTCTGCCCCACCCCCGCACACGCCTGCGACATCGACCACAACCACCCCTTCAACCACCACCCCGACACCAACACAGAAGGCGGCGGGGGCGGGGGCGGGGGCAGCGGTGGCAGCACCAGCTCGGACAACAACGACCCCAAATGCTGCCGCCACCACCAGCTCAAGACCCACGGCGGCTGGACCACCAGGCGCAACCCCGACGGAACCACCACCTGGACCAACCGGCACGGACGTGAGTACGAATCACCACCAACCGACCACAGACCAGACACCAGCTAATCGCCAGCCCGGACTCCCGCGCGCTCGCGTACCTACAATCCAAGGGTGAGCAGCGCGGCGGAGCCGGTGCACGAGGTGCTCGAGGCACGCGAGGTCCCGCTGGGCGGGACCCGCGCGATGCTCGTACGCCGGACGCTGCCGAGCCGGACGCTGCGAACGATCGGCCCCTGGTGCTTCGTCGACCACTACGGCCCGCACGACGTCACGGGCGGCCCTGGCATGGACGTCCCTCCGCACCCGCACACCGGCCTGCAGACGGTGAGCTGGCTGCTGGCCGGCGAGGTCGAGCACCGGGACAGCCTCGGTAGCCACACGTTGATCCGCCCGGGCGAGCTCAACCTGATGACCAGCGGCCGCGGCATCGCGCACTCCGAGGTCTCGACGCCCGGCGTCACCACCCTGCTGGGGGTCCAGCTGTGGGTCGCCCTCCCCGACGCCCACCGCGCACAGGCGCCGCACTTCGAGCAGCACACTCACCTGCCGACCCTGGAGGACACCGGGTCCACGACCACCGTGCTCATGGGCGTGCTCGGCGGCCAGAACTCGCCCGCGCTGACGTACGCGCCGATGGTCGGGGCGCACCTGCAGCTGTCCGGCGCGGGACCGACGGTCCTTCCGCTGGAGCGAGGATTCGAGCACGGCGTGCTTCTGCTATCCGGCGCGGCCACCATCGGCGGCACCCCCGCGAGGGTCGGCGACCTGACGTACCTCAGCGGCGGCCGCAGCGAGCTCGCGGTCGCGGCCGACCAGCCGGCGGACCTCCTGCTGATCGGCGGCGCGCCGTTCGAGGAACAGCTCCTGATGTGGTGGAACTTCGTGGGTCGCAGCCACGATGAGATCGTGGCCGACCGCACGGACTGGGCGGCCGGCACCCGGTTCGGCTCCGTCCAGGGATATCCCGGCGCGTCGTTGGCCGCACCGCCGATGCCCACGACCCGGCTGATGCCCCGACCGCGCCGTCCGGTCTGAGGGCCGCGATGCGCCTGCGCCGCAATCAACCTTTCACGGCCCTGCCGCGTCAGGATGGTGTGGCACCAGAGCGCGCGGCCATCTTGACCGCGCTGAACCCGACGGACGCAGTCGCGCGCGAGCCAACGGTCCAGCACCGCCTTGACCCAGGGGCGTACGCAGCGTTCGACCAGTTCGCGCGCGCCCGTACGGCCGGGCTGCTGCGCTTCGCCTTCCTGCTGTGCGGCGACCGGGACAAGGCGGCCGACCTCGTCCAGGACGCGCTCGAACGGGCGGCGGTGGCCTGGCCGCGCATCATCAACCGCGACGACCCCGAGGCGTACGTACGCCGCATCATGGTCAACCGGAACGTCAGCATCTGGCGCCGTACCCGCCGCGAGCGGCTCGTCGCCGAGACCCCCGAGGTGGGCTACGAGCCGCCGGACCCGCACGATGCCCGCCTCTGGTCCGAGCTGGCCAAGCTGCCGCCCCGGCAGCGAGCCGTGCTGGTGCTTAGGTTCTACGAGGATCTCGGCGCAGCAGAGACCGCCGCCGTCCTCGGCTGCTCCGTCGGCACCGTCAAGAGCACGACCTCGCGCGGCCTGGCCCGGTTGCGCGAGCGGCTCGACGGCTACGGGAGGACCGAGGGGAGGTGGACCGATGAGTGACCGAGACCTGGAAGCGGACCTTCGACGCGTCCTCGCCGACCCGGCGCACCGACTGCCAGACACCCTCGTGCCGCTGGACCGGGTGCACGAGGGAGCCTGCCGCCGCAAGGAGCGGCGACACTCGATCGCCGCCGTTGCCGCAGCCGGAGCCGTGGTCGTGGCCGTCGCGTTCTCTTACGGCGTCACCCGCCTGACCGCGCCCACGCGAGTACCCGTCTCGGGCGCCCGCATCACCGGCGTGACCCCGCTGACGAAGCAGCCGTCCGCCGACCGTGGCTCGGCGACAGCGGCGTACGACGGCAGCCCGCAGCCGGTCCCCGCCGACTTCAGCCCGGTATCGGTCACGGCCGCGAGCACCTCGCGCTGGTGGGTGCTCGGCAGCGGGGGCAAGATCGCCAGCACGTCCGACGGGGGCCAGACCTTCACCCAGGTCGGCGCGCCGGGAGCGACCGGACTGCCGGGCGATGCCGTCGAGCTGCGATTCGCGAAGGACCGCACGAACGGCTGGGCAGTGGTGCCGAGTGCGCCCACCTCGACCGCCTCGCTGTGGCGTACGGCCGACGGCGGGCAGACCTGGCGCAGCGTGCAGACGGTGGGCGCGGTGGCGGCCATCGAGCTCGGCGGCGGCGAGGCGTACGCGTTGCAGCACGGCAGCAGCAGCAGCGACTGGACCCTCTGGCAAGCCGCTGCCGACGGGTCGACCGGGTGGAGCGTGGTCAGCAAGCTCGGTGTCATGTCCAGCCAGCCGCTGCTCGCGGTCCAGGGCGGCCGCGCCATCGTGGCCGCCACCGACGCGGGCAAGGTCCGCACGTGGGTGATCGCCGGTGGGACGAGCACGCCCATCGCCAGCCCCTGCGACCCGTCGCTGGGCGCGACGAGTCTGTCGTCGAGCGGCCAAGGGGTGTGGATCTCCTGTGCCGAGGGCATGGGAGACGGGCTGTGGCGGATGACCGGCGGCTTGAACTGGGTCAGGGTCCACGACCCCGGCCTGGTCTCCCGGCGCACGGTCGGCGCCATCGACGACAGCCGCGCGGTGGTCGGGCTCCAGAACGGGCAGATGTACGTCCTGGACGCGGGCGGCCCGAGCATGACGGCCTCGCTGCCCGTCTGGGTGACCGCGCCGAGCGACTTCCAGTGGACCTACCTCGCCTTCACCAACGCGACGGCCGGCTTCGCGCTCGGCTTCGGCCCGGACTCGCAGCCCAGCACGCTGCTGCGCACGACCGATGGCGGGCTGCACTGGGCGAAGGTCGACTTCTCCTGACCTTCGACCGGGGACTCGCGCAGACCGCGCGGTTAGGTTAGCCTGTCCTAACAACCTGCCCGCCTCGCGCCAGGTCCACCGGAGGAACGCATGTCAGGCGCATCGATCACCCTGCTCGGCGCCATCGCCGGCGCGACCATCGTGCTGGGCCTGCCGGTCGCGCGGATCAAGAACCCCTCCATCGGGCTGCGAGCCTTCCTCAACGCGACGGCGACCGGTGTCCTGCTCTTCCTGCTGTGGGACGTGCTCTCGCACGCGGTCGACCCCGTCGAGGCCGCGCTGCTCGACGCGCACGCGGCAACCGGCAGCTGGCTGACCTTCGTCCGGCTGGCCGGGGTGATGGTGATCGGGCTGGTCGTCGGGCTGATGTCCCTGGCCTACTACGAGCGCTGGATGGGCGAGCGGGCGAAGACTGCCGCGTCGTTCGGACCGGGCGCCATGTCGGTGGCCGAGCGCCCACAGCAGCACGCCGGCCTTGGCCTGACCGCCAGCCCCGCGCGCCGACTGGCGCTGCTGATCGCCGTCGGCATCGGGCTGCACAACTTCTCCGAGGGCCTGGCGATCGGCCAGTCCGCCAAGCAGGGTGCGATCAGCCTGGCCGTCCTGCTGGTCATCGGCTTCGGGCTGCACAACGCCACCGAAGGCTTCGGCATCACGGCCCCACTGACATCCGAGGAGCAGCGGCCTTCGTGGCCGACCCTGCTGGTGCTCGGCCTGATCGGCGGCGGCCCGACCTTCGTCGGCACCATCCTCGGGCAGTCGGTCGCCAGCAACGACCTCTACATCGCCTTCCTTGCCCTGGCCGCCGGCTCGATCCTCTACGTGATCGTGCAGCTCATCGGCGTAGCGTTGAAGATGGGCCGCAAGGAGCTCTTCTACTGGGGCCTCCTGCTCGGACTCCTCGCCGGCTTCGGCACCGACTTCGTGGTGACGGTCGCCGGCGTCTGACCACGGAAGGTTGGACCAGCGCATGCGCGACGCCGTCATCGTCGAGGCCGTACGTACTCCCGTCGGACGCCGGAACGGGGGACTGTCCGGCGTGCACCCCGCGGACCTGTCCGCGCACGTGCTCCGCTCCCTGGTCGAGCGCACGGGTGTCGACCCAGGGCTGGTCGACGATGTCGTCTGGGGCTGCGTCAGCCAGGCGGGCGAGCAGACCTTCGACATCGCGCGCACCGCGGTGCTGGCGGCCGGCTGGCCCGAGTCGGTCCCGGGCACGACGGTCGACCGGCAGTGCGGGTCGTCGCAGCAGGCGGTGCACTTCGCCGCGGCCGGGCTGGTCGCGGGGCACTACGACCTGGTGGTCGCCGGCGGCATCGAGTCGATGAGCCGGGTCCCGATGGGATCGGCGATGGGCGGGTTCGACCCGCTGGGTACGGCCTTCCACGAGCGCTACGGCGAGGGTTTCCCCAATCAGGGCCTCGGCGCGGAGATGATCGCCGAGGGCTGGGGGCTGTCGCGCGAGCAGCTCGACGAGTTCGCCCTCGAGTCGCACGCGCGGGCGGCAGCCGCGCAGGATGACGGCCGCTTCGCCGCGCAGATCGCCCCGGTGACGCTGCCCGACGGCACCGTCGTCGACACCGACGAGGGGGTCCGCCGCGGCGGGACCTTGGAGTCCCTCCGCGCCCTGCGTACGGTGTTCAAGCCCGAAGGCGGCGTGATCACGGCCGCGAACAGCTCGCAGATCAGTGACGGGTCGGCCGCCCTCCTGATGGCCACCAGCGAGCGGGCCGCCGAGCTCGGGCTCGCCCCGATCGCCCGCGTCCACACCGCGGTCCTCGCCGCAGCCGACCCGATCATCATGCTGACCGCGCCGATCCCCGCCACCCGCAAGGCCCTGCAGCGCTCGGGCCTGACGATGGACGACATCGGGGTCTTCGAGGTGAACGAGGCCTTCGCCTCGGTACCCCTGGCCTGGCTGGCCGAGCTCGGCGCCGACCCCAAGTCGCTCAACCCGCTGGGCGGTGCCATCGCGCTCGGCCACCCGCTCGGCGCGAGCGGCGCCCGGTTGATGACCACCCTGGTGCACCACATGCGGGACCAGGGCATCCGCTACGGGCTCCAGACGATGTGCGAGGGCGGCGGCCAGGCCAACGCCACCATCATCGAGCTGCTCTAGACACCTGTGGCGACCGACCCCACACCGAGGTCGCCCAAGGTGGAGGGTCGGGGCCGTCGAGCAGACCGAGGCGGGGGCCGGGGTGGTGGGGG
>JANMWN010000306.1:0-5381 GCA_031394045.1 Sporichthyaceae bacterium | reverse complement strand
TGATCGCCTGCTGCATCCCGATGCTGGTCATCGCTGCCGCCATCGCCCTCAGCGGAGCCGGCATCGGCTTCCTGTTCGTCGCGATCGGATGCACCGCGATGATGGCCCTGATGATGAGCGGCATGAATAACGACGACCGATCACACCAGGACCACACAGACCATGACCAACCACACCCAGACCACACCACCAGCCCGGATTCTCGACCTCGGTGAACGGGCGGACTGGACTATCGGTCTGGTCTTGACACAGACCGCAGCTCGTTGGATGACGGGTCGGTTCTTCCAGCGTCCGCACGTGTCAGGCCGTGCTTCAGGCGAAGGCCCACGGCGCGAGGGCGACAAGCACGCCGGCGCCACGCGCTGTCAGCAACTAGGAGGGCTCCGTTCTCTGAGCGGCGGTATCTCCGCCCAGCGCCAGGATGCGACGGCGACCCTCCCGCCCGTCCAAGACACTGCATGGTCCGCAGCGTCGCTCGGGTTGTTAGACAGCCCGGGGGCTCGCGATACCGTGCCTTCTCGACGCACAGCGGTTCGTCTGGGGCTGGGCCAGTTTCAAGCGGCCGGGCGCCTGGCGTCATGCTCGCCGGTGGAGTGATGCTCGTTGTCATCGGGTGCTGAAGGTCAGCGGCTCTTGGACCATCGTGGTCCATGACCAGCGTTTGGCTCGGCGAGCGGGTCCTCGAGGTCGCTGTGAAGGGAGAACCATGATCCGCTTCATGCTCGGTGGGATCGTCATCGCCTTCATCCTGGTGATGGTGATCGGCGGTCTGACCGGCAGGGTCAAGGCGCAGAACTGCTGCAGCGTTAGCCCCCCGGAGCAGGACGCCCGGATGGGGCCGGGCGATGTCGACAACGACGGCGTTGTCTAGTTTGCGGCCCCGCCTTCTTCGGGTCTGGGTCGCGGATCGTGATCTCTGGCCAAGCGCGGCCCCGATCGCCCTGGGTGCGCTCATTCTCGCCGTGATCCTCGCGACCTTTGGTCTCCCGTCAGTGGACCTTCATGGGCCGCTGCACCGATTTGGCGTCATGGATCCGCTGTGCGGAGGGACGCGGGCCGCATACGCCGTGATCATGGGACATTGGGGTCGTGCCTGGGCGTACAACCCGGGTATCTTCGCGCTCGCGGCCGGTTGCAGCCTCGCGTTGGTGCGCTGGCTGTATGGGCGGGTCAGCGGGCGGTGGCTGAGCGTGTCGCTGCCGCGCCGCGCGAGCTGGGCCGTCATCGTGGTCGCTGTCGGCGTCCTGGAAGTGAACCAGCAGCTGCATGCGGGTCTGCTCATGCAGCGCTGACTCGGCAACTGCCGTCGGCGAGACCGGCGCGGTCAGCGCACGTTCATCGCAGGTGGCACGACTTTGGGGGTGAGGTACTCCTCGGGGCGGGCCACGAAACGGTCACGGCAGCTGGCGGAGCAGAAGTAGTGCGTTCGGCCGCCGTACGGGTAGCTGAGGGCAGATGCGATGTCCACGCTCATCCCGCACACCGGGTCAACGAGCGGTCCGGGTTCGGCCGTGGGGCTCGGTTCCGGCGTGCTGACCGTGGGTTCAACCGAGAGCGGCGTCGCGGCGGAATCGAGGGGTGTCGCGGCGAAGCGTCGTAGCCGGTTGGAGTTGGTGACGACGGACAGCGACGAAGCGGCCATGGCGACCGCGGCGATCACCGGGCTGAGGCGGATCCCGAAGAAGGGGTAGAGCAGCCCGGCGGCGATGGGGATGCCGACGATGTTGTACACGAATGCCAGGAACAGGTTCTGTCTGATGTTGCGCATCGTGGCACGCGACAGCCGGATCGCGGTGACCAGGCCGGCGAGCGACCCAGAGACAAGCGTGATGTCGCTGGCCTCGATCGCAACGTCGGTGCCGGTACCGATAGCTGCGCCGATGTCGGCCTGGGCGAGCGCTGGGGCGTCGTTGATGCCGTCGCCGACCATAGCGACTATGCGCCCCTCGTCTTGCAGGCGCCGGACCTCCAGGGACTTGTGCTCGGGCAGGACCTCGGCTAGAACCCGGGCGATGCCTACCTGCCGGGCGACTGCTGCCGCCGTCAGCGGGTTGTCGCCGGTGAGCATGACCACATCCAGTCCCAGCTCCCGCAGCGCCGCGACTGCAGCGGCGGAGTCCGGTTTGAGGGTGTCGGCGACGGCGATCACACCGGCCGGCCGACCATCGACGGCGACCAGGATCGGGGTCTTGCCGTCTGCGGCTAGTGGCGCCGCGACCTGCTCCAACTCGTGAGTGTCGATCCCGTCGGAGGCCAGCAAGCGTGCGTTGCCAACCAGTACAGCGCGGTCGTGGACCTGGGCGCGGATCCCCTTGCCGGTGACCGAGTCAAAACTCTCCGCGGCGGCCAGCGTCAGACCGCGGGATCGGGCTTCGGCCACGATCGTGACCGCCAGAGGATGTTCCGAGGAGGCCTCCGCGGAGGCCACCAGCTTCAGCAGCTCGTCGGGGTCCATCCCGGCTACCGGCAGCAGGTCGGTCAGCGCCGGACGTCCCTGGGTGAGGGTGCCGGTCTTGTCCAGCACGACCGTGTCAAGCTTCTCGGCTGTCTCCAGGGCCTCGGCCGACCGGATCAAGATGCCTTGGGTCGCTCCCTTCCCGGTCCCGACCATGATCGACAGGGGGGTGGCGAGGCCGAGGGCGCACGGGCAGGCGATGATCAGAACAGAGACCGCGGAGATCAACGCGTATGTCAGTGCGGGGCTGGGCCCGGCGATGAACCACACGACGAAGGTCCAGACTGCGATGGCCATGACCGCGGGAACGAAGTAGCCGGAGACCTTGTCCGCCAAGCGCTGGATGGGGGCCTTGGACCCTTGGGCCTGCTCGACCAAGCGGATGATCTGCGCGAGCATCGTATCCGCGCCGACCTTCGTGGCCTGGAAGGTGAAAGCGCCGGTCTGATTGATGGTCGCGCCGATCACTGAGTCACCGGTCCGCTTGCTGACTGGGAGCGGTTCTCCGGTGACCATCGACTCGTCCACCGCGGACGCGCCGGAGACTACTTGCCCGTCGACGGGGATCTTTTCCCCCGGCCGGACGGCGAGGACATCGCCCACGGCGACGTCGCTTACGGCGATGGTCACTTCGACCCCGCCGCGCAGGATCCGGGCCGTCGGTGGCTGCAGCCCGATCAAGGTGCGGATCGCTTCACCTGTGCCCGCCTTGGCGCGCACCTCGAACAGGCGGCCCAGCAAGATGAGAGTGAGGATCACGCCGACGGCCTCGAAGTACACGTCGCGAGCCCCGCCCGGGAAGAGCCCCGGCCAGACGGTGACCAGAAGGCTGTACCCGAAGGCGGCGCTCGTGCCGAGGGTGATCAGCGAGTTCATGTCTGCGCCGCGGTTGGCCAGCGCCGCCCAGCCGGTTCGGTGGATCGGCCACCCGGTGTAGAGCATCACCGGCGCGATCAGAGCGAGCTGCAGCCAGTGATTCATCAGCACCTCAGGTACCCAGGTCGCGTGGAACACCTCGCTCGCCATCACCGCCAGGACGACCGGGAAGGACAGCACCGCGCCCAGGCTCACCCGACGGGTCAGGTCCCTGATCTCGGCCCGACGATCGGCCGCCTCCGTGTCCTGTGCCGCCGCCGCGTCGAGCTGTGCCGGCGCCGGCCGCTCCATCTCCGCAGTTTGTGGCACCGAGCTCTCGACAAGGCTCGTACCAACGTCATGAGCCGGCTCGACCAGCAACGTCCCGTGCACCATGTTCATCCCGCAGGCAAAGTCGAACCGACCAGTCTTGTCGGGCGTGAACTCGACCGTGGTGCGCGCGTGCGCAGCCAGGGCTCGGGTCACTCCAAAGTCGGGGAAGACCACCCGCGAGGTGCAGTCCCCACCTTCCTGGCGGTCGAAGACCAGGCGCAGCGGCACGCCCTGCTCCACCCGGATCAGGCTCGGTGAGTACCCACCCTTGACGGTGACCTCCACCTGCTGGACTCCGCCGGCCTTCACCGCCCTGCCGGGCTTGCGCGGGCCGAAGAAGAACCACCAGAGCCCGGCGGTCACCAACACGGCGACAATGACGACGACGATCTGTACCCAGGTCACGACCAGTACTCCTCACTGTGACCGACCATCTGGTCGGTCACCCGATGGACCCACCGAAACGGCGGATCCTGGCCTACGAACGGACGAGCCGGGCGATCGCCGCCGACGCCTCGGCGAGCTTCGCGTCCGCCTCGTCGCCACTGGTCGCGGCCGCGCCCACGACGCAGTGCCTCAGATGCTCATCGAGCAGACCGATAGCGACCTCCTGCAGCGCACGTGTCGCGGCCGAGATCTGCGTCAGGATGTCGATGCAGTAGCGGTTCTCATCGACCATCACCTGCAACCCACGGACCTGGCCCTCGATCCGGCGCAACCGCTGCCGGTACTCCTCACGCTGGTTGCTGTACCCGTGCACCGCGGGAGGCTGCGCAGCCTCGCGAACCGTCGCGGGCGCCATCATGACCTACCGGCACTGCCGCTCCGGCGCTTCGATCCGCCGACCGTGAGCAAAGCCTTCACCCGACCGTACTCGTCGGCGTCGATCTCCCCGCGGGCCAGTCGCTCATCGAGGATCCGTGCCGGCTGTCCGGAGTCGTCCCGGGTCGCCCGGGTGCCGCTCCCCATGGCGATGGCGTAGATCGCCCAGATGAGCAGGCCCCAGAAGGCGAGCATGCCGACCGACATGAGCGCGACCTGCCAGAATGCCCATCCACCGTCGCCGTACCAGAACATCATCTCGTCCATCTCCCTCTCGGCCGCCAACGGGCGCGGCGGCGCTTCCCTCTTAGGCTGCACGTCGGATACCCCTACCGGGTAGGGTCGAAGGTCCCGGCATCCGACTTGTCTCGGAGCTGTCGCAGCCAGCGGGCCGCGCCTGCAGGTCTGGCCACAGCGACACGAACGGCACGGCTCCCGACCTTCATCGAACCTTCATCGGTGCTTCGTCAGTTGAGTCAGGCCCGAGTCTCATTGTCATGACCACGACCGCCCCTTCCCCCCCCGGGGCGGTCGTCCAAAGTTCCCGGCCTGCGCCCGGTTGGCAAGTGTCTTTCACGCCCTGAGCTCCGCGCCCCGTGGCCGAATTCTTGAGCGAACCTTCACAGTTTCACCGCCGGTTCCCTCGCCCTTCTCGCCGATGGTCGTTGCGAACGCGAACGCTTCGCCAAGGAAGGATCGTCCATGAGCGACATATCGGCAGGCCCGAGCGGCGGATCCGGATCGGTGACCGTGGTGACCCTCGTCCACGCCCCAGCCTGCCACTTCTGTGATGCAGCCGAGGCCGTGCTCGCCCAGTTGGGCGACGTGTTCGATCTGGAAGTGAATCGAGTCGCCATTGGATCGGATCGCGGCCGCGAGCTGATGCGCCTGCACCGCGCACCGATGAGTCCACTGG
>JANMWN010000237.1:0-3253 GCA_031394045.1 Sporichthyaceae bacterium | reverse complement strand
ACGACGTCGGCGCTGGTCAGCTGCAGGAACGCGACGTCCTCGATGCCGCCGAGGATCTCCTGCACCTCGGACAGGCCGCTGCGGGTGCCGCCGGGGAGGTCGGTCTGGGTGACGTCGCCGGTGACCACCATCTTGGAGCTGAACCCCAGCCGGGTGAGGAACATCTTCATCTGTTCGGCCGTGGTGTTCTGGGCCTCGTCGAGGATGATGAACGCGTCGCTGAGGCTGCGTCCCCGCATGTACGCCAGCGGCGCGACCTCGATGGTGCCGGCCGCCATCAGCCGCGGGATCGAGTCGGGGTCGATCATGTCGTGGAGGGCGTCGTAGAGCGGGCGCAGGTACGGGTCGATCTTGTCGTACAGCGTGCCGGGCAGGAAGCCGAGCCGCTCCCCCGCCTCGACCGCCGGCCGGGTCAGGATGATGCGGGTCACCTGCTTGGACTGCAGCGCCTGCACGGCCTTGGCGACCGCGAGATAGGTCTTGCCGGTGCCGGCCGGGCCGATGCCGAAGACCACGGTGTGGTGGTCGATGGCGTCGACGTACCGCTTCTGGTTCAGCGTCTTGGGCCGGATCGTGCGGCCGCGGTTGCTCAGGATGTTGAAGGTCAGGACGTCGGCCGGGCCGGCGCTGAAGCCGGTCGAGCGGAGCATCGAGACGCTGCGCTCGATGGCCTCGGTGGTCAGCGGCTGCCCGGTGCGAAGGACGATGACGAGCTCGTCGACGAGCCGCTCGACGAGGGCCACCTCGCCGCTCTCGCCGACGACACGGATCTCGTTGCCACGTACGTGGATCTCGGTCGCGGGGAAGGCTGCCTCGACGACGCGGAGGAACTCGTCGGCGGTGCCGAGCAGCCCGACCATCGAGACGCTCACGGGCACCACGATCCGGTGCTCGGTCGCGGCGACCCCACGCGTGCTCTCCGTCATTGGTCCCATGCTAGAGCCTCGCCCGGATCGAGCAGCAGGCGATTACCCGGGCGGCCAGCCCAGCGGGCGCCCACCCAGCACGTGCGCGTGGACGTGGAAGACGGTCTGGCCGGCGCCGGCACCGGTGTTGAGGACGAGCCGGTAGCCGCTCTCGCCCAGCCCCTCCTGCACCGCTACCGCGGCCGCATCAGCCAGCAGCACCGCCGCGAGCGCCGGGTCGCCGGCCGCCAGCGCCGCCGCGTCGCGGTAGTGCTCCCTCGGGACGACGAGCACGTGCGTCGGCGCCTGAGGGGCGATGTCCCTGAACGCGATCGTGCGATCCGTGGCGTACACGACGTCTGCAGGCACCTGACCTGCGACGATGCGGCAGAAGAGGCAGTCGTCCATGCGGCGAGCGTACTGGTGGGCCCGCGCTGTCAACCGGAGCACCGACCTCCACGTCGTACGGTGCATGGAGCGAACTCTTGCCTGGGGGCGAGCGACGGAGGTACGCGTGGACGGCGTCGATGACGCCCGGTCGTGGGACGCACACCAGGCGATCACCGTGCTGTACGCCGCCCACTACCGTCGGCTGGTCAGCCTGGCCGGACTCCTGACGCACGACCGTTCCGCTGCCGAGGAGATCGTCCAGGACGCGTTCGTCGGACTGCACCGCAACTGGCAGCGGCTGCGCGACGCCGACCGGGCCGCCGCGTACCTGCGTCAGTCGACCGTGAACGGGGTGCGTTCCGCGGGCCGGCGCTCGGTGGTCGTGGTCCGGCACGAACCGATGCTGCGTCAGGTGACCGACTCGCCCGACCCGGCCGACGCCGTCGCCGACCGCAGCGCCGTCATGGCTGCGCTGGCGGGGCTGCCCGAACGGCAGCGCGAGGTTCTGGTGCTCCGCTACTACGGCGACCTCTCCGAGGCCGACATCGCCGACGCGCTCGGCATCAGCCGGGGCGCCGTCAAGACCCACGCGTCGCGCGGCATCGCCGCGCTCCGACCGACACTGGAGCAGGTCCGATGAGCGAGTCCGACGACATCCTCGGCGAGCAGCTGCACCGCGTCCTCGGCGACCAGGCCCGAGCCATGGAGCCGGCCGACCAGCTCGACGACGGGCTGGCCCGCATCCGGGGGCGGATCGACAGCGAGCAGTCATTGACCCGACGCTGGGCGGTCCCTGTGGCTGCAGCCGCTGCCGCCGTGCTGGTGCTCGTGGGAGGCCTCGTAGCCTGGCCGCGCGGCGACGGGACGCCGGTCGGGGCGGGTACGCAGGGTCCGACCTCCGGCGCCCCCTCGGCCACCCTGACGACCGACGGGCCCTCGTCCACACCTTCGCCGACGCCCTCGGGCACCGCGTCGACCACGACCGGCCCAGCGATCACTGTGCCGGTCTACTACGGCGACACGTTCAGCGGAAAGACGTTGCTGTACCGCGAGTTCCGGCACGTCTCCAGCGGCTCCGACCCGGTAGCGACCGCACTGGTCACGATGCTCCTGCTCCCGCCGCTGGACCCCGACTATCGGACGCTGTGGCCGTCCGGGACGGTCGCGAGCTGGTCCCGCTCCGGGGACACCGCGATCGTGACGCTGTCGTCGGCGCCGACCAAGACCACCCCCGCGGACCTGCCGCTCCAGCAGGTCGTCTACACAGTGACCGCGACCGACACCTCGATCCACCGCGTCACCGTGATCTACCACGGGGGTCAGGCCACCGCCTTGACCCGAGCCGTCAGCTATCTGGCGCTGGCGCCGGTATGGCTGTCGGCCCCCCTCGAGGGTGCGACGGTTTCGTCACCGGTCGCGTTCGGCGGGATCGCCGAGGTCTTCGAGGCGCATGTGAACTGGGAGGTCGACGCAGCTGGAGGCGCCATGGTGGCCCAGGGCTTCGCGATGGCCTCGCAGGCTGCACCGGGGCGCTTCCCCTGGTCGGCGACGGTGTCGCTGCCACCCGGGACGTACCTGCTCAAGGCGTTCGCGATCTCGCCCAAGGACGGGTCGGTCACCTGGCCGGACACGAAGCGGATCACCGTCCACTAGCGGCAGCCAGCTATCAGGTTGGTGCCACGACGCGACATTCGATGCCCGGGCGAGCATGTCGGGGAGGCATGTGGATCATGGACTTGTTGAGGTATTCGATCAAGGAAGAGCTGCAACAGCTCCATGGTCAACACGGGTAGTCCGCAGCGAGCCGAACTTCCTGATCCGCGTGCGTGTGGCGTCAGGATTTCGGGGGCTGGCAACAGGGTTGTGTCAGTGGTCTCTCGTACGATCTTGGTATGTCGATCACCCGCGAGCCCGAGGACGCTGTCGCGTTGCTCGCCCAGGTGACCGATCTGCTGGGC
>JANMWN010000109.1:0-19009 GCA_031394045.1 Sporichthyaceae bacterium | reverse complement strand
GCCGGCCGGGTCGCGGGTGAACACCCAGGTGCTTCCCGGACCGGCCGCTGCCGAGTCGCCCGGTACCGCCAGCCCTGGCGTCACGACGGGCAGCCCGTCGACGTCGCCGAGCCCGACGGCCCGCTCGTCACCGGCGGTCGGCGTGAGCATCAGCTGCACCGACCGGGTGGTCCCGGACAGGGCGACGCGTACCCGGTCCGAGTCGACCGTGACGTCGACGCGGCCGCTGTCGGTGACCACGGTCACCTTGGCCGGCCGGGCCACCCCGCTGGGGAGGTCGTCGAAACGCAGGACGATCCCGGCCAGCGAGACCGGGGACGCGTACGCCACCCGGACCGCGGGGCGGTCCGGAGCGAGGTCGGTCACCCACGCGGTCGAAGGGTCGCCGTCGAAGGCGGACGTCGGCGCGGCCGACGGTCCCCGCCAGCCCACCGCGAACGCGTCGGATGCCGACGACGTGGCGGTGACGGACACCGCGCCGTCCAGGGTCGCCGTCGTCTGGTGCTGCACCCCGTCGTACGGCGTCACATCGGCCGCCGGGCGACCGCGGCGCGGGTCGACGTCGGCGGGCAGGGTGGGTCCGTACCCGCGACCGACAGGGGCCCCGAAGTTGAGGGTCCGGCGGCGCAGGGTGTCCGTGCCGAGCAGCCGGTCGTCGGGCCCGCCGTCGGCCAGCGCGACCAACGGGGTGCCCGGGTCGAGCGCGATCGTGCCGGCCGTGGCCTCGGGTCCCCCGCTGAGGCCGACCGGCTGGCCGGACAGGACCGTGGCGACGGCCTGCGGGCGCAGCACCTCGAAGATCTCGACGGCCTGGGGCGACGCCAGCGGTCCGGCCAGGTCGAAGCTCTGCCCGGCCGTGGTAGGCATCCGGTCACCGAGGCCGACGACCCGGCGCAGGCCTGGGCTCGCCTCGAAGGTCGACCTGGCGACCGCTGGCGACGTGGCCGACGCGCCAGGCGCCAGGTCGTTGCGGAGCACGACGTAGCGAACCCCGGCCCGGGCCAGCGCCGCGGCGAGGGCGGGCACGGAGCGTCCGGTTGTGACGAGCGACTCGATCCCGTCCAGCAACCGGGTGGCCCCTGGCGCACCCAGCGGGACGGCTCCCCGGACCACCCACGGGGAGCGCGCGAGCGCCTGTAATGGTTCGTCCTGCGGGCTCCCCCACACGTAGTCCGCGAAGGCTGAGGCCGGCTCCAGCAGGGCACGGCCACCAGTCCCGCCCTCGTCGTGGGCCGCCAGCCAGTCCGCCGTCTGGGACCACCAGGTCGGGATCGCGGTGAACGAGCCGTTGGGGGCGAGCGCGCCGGTCCACGCAGGGGCGGTCGACAGGAGCAGGGGCAGAAGCACGACGAGCCCCGCCGCTCGTACCGTCACCAGCGGGTGCCGCCGGAGCCAGTCGGCGTCCTCGCCCCTGAGTCGTGCGACGGCACGGGCGACCGCGGCCGGCACGAGGGCGAGGGCGGCGGTCAGGCCCAGCGTCAGCGGGAGCCGCAGGACGGGGTCGAACTTGTGGACGTTCCGGAACGGCGCCAGCGGACCGTCTAGCACATGGTGGACGGCAGCAGCGGCCGGTCCCCCGTACGCCCCTGCGTAGCCGACGCCCACCAGGACCGCGCCGGCCAGCAGGCCCCAGCGCAGGAACCGGCGTTCCGGGGCACGCCGGTGGCCGAGCCCCAGGGCGCCGAGCGCGGCCACCAGCACCGTGGCTGCGACGTACACCGGGGTCGTGGCGAGGACGTGCCCGGCCGGGAAGGTCGGCTGACCCCCCGTGACCAGGAACCCCAGCCAGTGGTCGGTGCCGCGCAGCACGTTGGGCGCGCCGGTCGCCGCCGTGGTGACGCCGGCGTTCTCGATGTACGACAGGAACGGGTACGCGTACCGACCGAGGACCAGCAGCGGCAGGAACCACCAGGCGACTGCCAGGACGAGGCAGCCGAGCCAGCTCAGCAGCAGCCGGGTCCGTCGAGGGCCGCGAGCCCGGGACAGCAGGAACAGCAACGGCAGCACCAGGACGGCCAGCACCGCCGCGGCGTTGACCCCGCCCATGCAGGCCACCGCGAGCGCCGACCAGGCCGCCGACTTGCGCACCGAACCCGTCCGCGCGCCGGACACCAGCGGCGTCAACACCCAGGGCAGCAGGACCAGCGGGACCAGCTCGACCGAGATCGACCCCAGCTCGGTGACCACCCGCGGGCCGAGGGCGTACGCCAGCGCGCCGATGAGCTGCGTGGTCGGGGTGCCGATGCCGAGCAGCCGCGCCAGCCGGAGGAACCCGGCGTAGGCGAGCAGGAGCAGGACCACCCACCAGAGCCGCTGCACCACCCAGGGCGGCAGCCCGCACACGTGGCCCAGCCAGAAGAACGGCCCCATCGGGAACAGGTAGCCGTACGCCTGGTTCTGCAGCTGCCCGAACGCGGCCGAGGGGTCCCACGCCTGGAGCGACCGGCCCAGGAACCGGCCGGGGTCGACGACCAGGTCGAGCTTGGTGTCGGCGACGATCCGCCCGGGTGCCTGGCTGAACGTCAGGGCCACGAGCAGCACGGCGCCGGTGATCCGGCGGACGCCGTCGACCAGCGCGGGCGACCGGTGCGGCCGGGGTGCCGGCACGTCAGGTCCGGCGCAGCACGAGAAGCAGGTTCCAGGTCGCGACCTCGCGCAGCCCCGGGACGGCGAGCAAGGGCCGCGTCCACTGCGGGTAGTACCGCGGGCGCGCCTCGATCAGCTCGGCGTCCGGCTGCTCCTTCGCCCACCGGAGCCCGGCCGCGACGGACAGCCGGAACAGGTTGTCCCCCACCTGGTTCTTGGGCGGGTGACCGTACCTGCGGGTGTAGATCCGGATCGCCCGCTCGCCACCGAGGTAGTGGAACGGCGAGGTCTCGTGCCCGCCCCACGGCGACAGCCAGTTCGTGTACGCGATCACCACGAGGCCGCCGGGCCGGGTCACCCGGACCAGCTCGTCACCCAGCCGGCCTGGCTGGCTGGCATGCTCGAAGGCGTTGCTGGAGAAGGCGACATCGACGCTGCCATCCCGGACAGGGAGGTTCTCGCCGTCGGCGACCACGGAGCTGCTGCCAGGTAGGTCGCTTCGCGCAAGCGCCACCTCGTCGTGATCGACCGCGATGTACCGGGCGCCGCGGGCGTGGAAGGCCTCGGCGAACTGGACAGGTCCGGCTCCCAGGTCAAGGACCGTTCGGCCTTCGAGAGGAGTGAAGGCGGCCACCAGCCGGGCGGAGTCGGCTGCGAGGAGTCCGTAGAAGCGATCTGGGTCGGTCTGCTCGACACGAAACGCCCGCAAGAGATCGACGGAACGGTGGAGGCCGTCAGCGGCAGAGCCCGGTCCCCGCCGCTTCGTCACCACCGGCGGCATGCTAGCCGGGCCGACACCCCGAGGGTGCGATGCGCGGTTTCCACCGGCAGCTCAGGCTACTGCTGAGTAGTGTTCAGCCACCGATGTGGCCGACGGTGGTCGTCAGCCCGCGAGGACAGTCAGGGAGATGGTGACCCGAGTGCGCGTGCTGATCTTCACGTGGCGCGACGCGGGTCATCCAGAGGCCGGAGGGTCCGAGACCTACGTCGAGCGCGTCTGCGACGTTCTTGTCGAGCTCGGCCACGAGATCACGATATTCACGGCGGGGTACGACGGAGCTTCTCGCAGCGAACAGCGAGCAGGACGCACGTACCTCCGCCGGGGCGGACGGTACTCCGTCTACGTCATGGCCGCAGCCCACCTGTTCGCCGCAAGGGGCAGGTACGACGTTGTGCTCGACGTCCAGAACGGCGTGCCTTTCTGGACACCGCTGTGGACGCGCATTCCCACTGTCAACCTCGTGCACCACGTGCACCGCGAGCAGTGGCCTGAGGTGTTCGGCCCCGTCAGCTCGCGGATCGGCTGGTGGCTCGAGTCGAGGGCGGCACCGAAAGTCTACTCCGGGCGGGATTACGTGACCGTGTCGGACGCAACCCGGCAAGAGCTCGTCCCGCTCGGGATCCGGGCGGAGCAGATCAGCGTCGTCCATGGCGGCAACGACCTGCCAGACAAAGACGGGGATGCTGCAATCGGCAAGAGCGCCTACCCGTCCATGGTTGTGCTGGGCCGCCTGGTCCCGCACAAGAGAGTCGAGCTGGCCCTCGAGGCCGTCGCGCTGCACCGGGCGGCGCATCCCGAGCTCCGTCTCACCATCGTGGGACACGGGTACTGGGAGGCAGATCTGAAGTCCCGCGCCAGAGACCTGGGGGTGAGCGACGCGGTCCGCTTCACCGGTTTCGTGAGTGAAGACGTCAAGCACAGTCTGCTCGCCGAGTCGTGGCTCCAGCTGCTGCCTTCGGTCAAGGAAGGTTGGGGGCTCGTCGTGCTTGAGGCGGGGCTCCACGGCACGCCGACAGTGGCATTCCGAGCGGCAGGTGGCACCACCGAATCGGTACTCGACCTCGCTACCGGGCTGCTGGCCGACAACGACACCGACTTCCTCAATCACGTCGGGCTACTGCTGGCCGACCAAGAACTTCGTGAGGAGCTTGGCCGAGCGGCGCGCGACCACGCGCACAAGTTCAGCTGGCAGGACACTGCCAAGGGCATCGAGAAGGTGCTGGATCTAGCGCGGCTGGCCGGGGTGAATGGGTCTAGCGACTCCCGATCCGCAGTTACTTCGAGTCGTACGTGACCAGCGGCTGGTCGATGGACGCGCCACCGGCACCGTTGGAACCCGCGCTGACGAGCGCAGCCGAGCCCAGACCTGCGAAGACCACCCCGAGAACGGCCGCGAGCAGGACAACGAGAACGCCGCCCGTGTCGTCCGTGCCACCTTCGTCCAGCTTCATGTCACTCCCGCGCCTTCGGTCTGGTTGACGCCGCAAAGGTAGCAGGGAGCGCCCGGCCGCGGTCATGATGCGGGCGATCGACGCGCCGCTGAGCGCGAGCGCGAGCAGGACCCACCCGAATGCAGCAACGGCCGGCGTACGCCCGGTCGGCGAGTCGACCGGGCCAGCAGAGGCGAGGTCGACGACGAGCAGGCCGGGTCCGTCGTGCAGGACCGGGACACCGGCCAGCCGGGCGCGGTAGGTCGCCGCATCCGAGGCCTCGAGATCGACCACGGCCAGACCTACGCCGTCGCGCCGGAGCTCGTCCGGGAGCGATCCGCCACCGGCCAGGACGGCGGAGATCCGGGCCGCCCGCGGGTCCTCGCCGCGCACCGTACGGTCCGAGAGGGGCAGGTCGTCGTTGACGACGACCACGCGTGGGAGGAGCCGGGGCATCGGGTCGAGGACCACGCGGCCACCGTTCCAGGAGAATCGTCGGTAATAGGTCCAGGGGAACGAGGCGACGTCGCCGCCAGCACCCTCGGCTGCCTGCTCGGCCACGAGCCGCTGGACCTGCGTCCACTCGGTCGGGTAGCTCACGGCAGTCAATCGACCGTGCACCCCCCACGCCAGGCTGGGCAGGAGCAGCACCGGCAGGACGACGACCGCGACGGCGAGGCTTGCGAGGGCAGGCCTCGTGACCAGCCGATCCACGGCGAAGCCACCGGCCAGCGCCACCACCAGGACGGTCGGCATCAACACCTTCTGGCTGTCTCGCAGCAGCCCACCGCCCGGCAGGTCGTCGACCACCCACGCCATCAGCGGACGGCCGCCTGGGAGCGAGGCAGCCATGGCGAGCAGGAGACCGGCCATGCCCAGGGCGACCACAGCCTGTCCCGCGCCGGACGACCAGCGCAGCAGCGCGGCCCCGCCGAGTGCAAGCACCGAGACCACCACCAGGAGCACGACAAGCACCAGGAAACCGTTGGCCCGCTCCCCCGGCCAGGTCGCCGGGTTCCACAGGCCGCCCAGGGTCAGCAGGCTCGGCAGCAGCCCCAGCGGGGTGTCGGCCCGCGCCGCGAACGCGTCGACCCCGGCCGGGTCGGCCGGAATCCCGCCCGGTCGCAGGAGCGCCGGGAGCAACCACGCCGACGCAGCCATGGCCGCTGGGACCAGCACGATGAGCAGGCGGCGGACGAACGAGAGCGCCCCCTGCGGACCACCCGGCCAGCACGCGACGACCAGGGCGCAGCCGGCGACGAGCACCCCGGAGGTCGATCCGGCCAGGGCGGCCACCACGACCCACAGCGCGGTGCTCGACGCCGCGCTCCTGTCAGCGGGGTCGCCAGCCCGCAGCCGAGCCGCCGCGTGCACCGCCCAAGGCAGCACCGCCAGCCCGAGCAGGAACCCAAGGTGCCCGATCACCAGTCGCTCGAGCACGTACGGGTTCCAGACGTACAGCAGACCCGCGGCGGCAGCACCCACGACAGTAGTGAAGAACCGGGCGGCTCCCCATGCTCCGACGACGAAAACCGCCAGCAGCAACAACTTCTGCACGATGTCCGCGGGTACGACGTGGCTGAGCAGTGCGACGACGAGGTCGTTCGGTACGGCTCTCGGGACCGAGCCGTCCATGCCCCACGTGCTGAGGGTGATCGGCGGGTCCGGCACGAAGACCATGTCGTACGAGAGGGTGAACCCGCGGTGAAACAGCACCGGTCCGAGCGCCAGGACACCTGCGATCAGCCCGACGGCCGGTCCGACCACGGCTACCGACATCGCGGGACGACGATCTTGGAAGACAGTCAAAGGCCGTCGATCGCCCGGAACGCGTCGGCCATCAGGCGGGACTGGTGACCGAGCTCGTTCTCTGCCAGGACGAGCTGGCGATTGGCGGCCCCGACCTTCGCCCTGTGCTCGGCGTCGTCAAGGAAGGAGAGCAGACCAGCGGCCAGGGCCTCTACGTCGTCGTCCACGAGGAGGTTGTCACCGCGCACTGCTTCGTGGTTTGTCCCGCACCGCGTCGTGACGATCGGCAACCCCGAGGCCATGGCCTCGAGATAAGCGAGGCCGAACTGCTCGTTCCATTTCCATGTCATCCGCGGAGCGGTGACGAAGACCGCCGCCCGTTGAAGCGTGCGCGCCACGTCGGCGACATCACCTGCGGGCAGCAGCGTGACCCCTGACGACGGTTTCGCGGCGACTCCACGCACGAGACTCTGCAGCGGACCGCGACCCATCACCTCGAGCCGCGCCTCTGGCATCCGTTGGCGCACGATCGCGAACGCATCGAGGACTCGATCGATCCCCTTGTTGCGCGCCAGCGGAGACACGAAGCTGATGACCGGTTCGGTGGCTGCGACCGGTGCCGGTTGGAACGCCACCGTGTCGACCCCTGGGCTCACCACCGCGATGCGTTCGGTGGGTACGCCGAGATGCAGAAGGTGAGTGCGAGCCGCCTCGATCAAACAGATGAACAGGTCGGCGTCCAGCGCCTTGCGCGTCGCCTGACGGTACGGGGGCAGCCGGTACAACGGCTGGTACTGGTCGTTCTCCCAGGTGACCACAGCCTGTCGGAGACCTCGGGCACGGGCATAGTCGGCAACCTGACCGGTCACGAGCGAGCAGAGCTCGAGCGACGCGCACCAGTCATAGTGCGACGGCACAGCCTCCAGTCCGGTCTGCCAGGCGAGCGCGCCTGCCTCTACGAACCGGCGGACCGGTCTCCGGAACTCTCCGTGGACCCAGGCGATGTCACCGACAGGCCGATGGTCGCCGATAGCCGTCACCGTCGTCCGCGGCATGAGCGAGAGCCAGTAGACCTCTCGGCGCGGGCGCTCATCGGCGAGCGAGGCCCAGAGCAGCCGACGTACCCCCTCGCTCACGCGCGCTGCTTACTGCGCAGGCTCTGTCGACCTTTCCAGTAGCCGACTCCATATGCAGCAGCCTCGCAACTGCGCATCACGACGATCCCGGTGGTGAGGAACGGATGATGGGCAAGACGTCTGCGGTGGCGTGCGAACGAGGCCAGTGTCCCCTTGCCCTGATCCCCGAGTGCGCCAGGATGCGCGGCCGCAAAGGCGGGCAGGCTGCGCCCGTAGTAGACCCGCTTGGAGAGGATCGAAGAGAAGGTGAGGCGCCCCTCGTCATGCAAGATGTAGACATCCGGGCTGTGCGCCAGAACTGCCTCCTCGTCATTCATCCGCAGGCGAAGATCGACGTCCTCAGGGCCCGCCATGGTTTCGGAGAAGCCGCCGAGCCGGCGCAGGAAATCGCGTTGAATCAGGCGCGGGTAGTACAGCGCCGGATCGTCCCGGTAGCAGGAGCGCTCGAGCGCCCGGCAAGCCGTCCAGTAGCCCGGACCGACGCTCACCTCGGGGATCGACACGGCGTCAGCACCGGTCTCCAGTGCCACCTTGACGGCCGCCGACACTGTCCTGGGCGGAAGCACCATGTCGGAGTCGACCCAAAGCACATAGTCGCCCTTGGCCACCTCCACGCCGAGGTTCCTCTGCGTACTCCGCTCGGGGCCGGCGACGAGGAACTGGTGGGCATAGCGTTCGGCGATCAAGGGCGTGGCGTCGTCGCTGTAGTTGTCCACAACAACAAGTTCGAGCCGGCTCCAGTCCTGTGCACGGATCGACTTGAGGCAGGCCTCCAGAGTGCGAGCCACGTTGCGTGTCGGCACCACGACGGTGACCAATGGCGCAGGATCACTCATTTCAGCCACGGTCCGGAAGTGTGCCAGATGACCCGAGCAAGCTCTGGTAGACGACGCCGACCACCAGAGCGACAAGCCCGGTGAGGGCCAGCTGGCTGGGCCAGACGTTGCCCGTGACGAGTTCGGGCGTGACCGAGCCGAGGCGGCCAGAACTGCCCAGGACGAAGGCCAACCCGAGCGAGCACCACAGCGCCAGCCCGACACGGAACATCCATCGGGGTGCCGGCGTCCCGAGAACGCACCACAGGACGAGAAGAAGTGCGACCCCGCCTGCGAGGGCACCACCGAGGAACCAGGAGCCCACGACGACCGCAGACCAGACGTAGGCCTCTCGGGCACGGGATTTCGATACGTCCCGCGGGACATCCCCACGGGACGGACGGGGCTTTGGCCGACGGACCAGCAGCAGACTCGTGAGGACGATCGCGATCAGTGAGACTCCCAGCGCACGGGTAGCCAACTGCTGGGGCCGATAGATGATCGCGATGTGGTGGGGACCTGACGCGGCGACGAGCCACCCGGCGGACCAGCCGTCCACAACAACAGGTGCACCGAGGTCATGACCGTCCAGCGTGGCGCTCCAGCGCGGGTCGAACGCTTGGCCGAGCACCAGATAGTAGGGCGCGGCCGAAGGTGCTACATCGACGTCGGCCGAGGTGCTGCCGCTCGAACCGCTGACCTGCGGTGCGATGGCCGAGAGCACCCGCTCGCCGGACTGGTCACGGAGCACGACCGTGTCGAGTAACCACGAGCGCGAACCCCTGAGCTGATGGGTGCCGGCGGACAGCGCCAGGCTGGTTCCTCCGCACGAGCCGAAGAGAACAGGAGCGGCTGAGGTGATCGGCTGAAGGGGCTGGACCAGCAGATCGCCCCCGTCGAGGCTGGCCACGGTGATGCACGCTCTCGCCGCACGATCTCGATCGAAGGTCACGGTTCTCCCCGCCGCATCGGTCTCCAGTATGCGTATCGCACCGGGGCCGCTGACTGCGGTAACCCTCAGCTCGACGGTCGATCCCTTCGTCGGCACGACCGGGATAGTCCGTGGCCCGGGACCGACCGCCCCCTCCCCGACCCGCTTGCCGTCGACCAGAACCTCGATCTTGGTGGCCCAAGCGCCACGGGCTCCGAGAGCAGGCTGATTGATGCGGACGGACCGCACCTCTCGCGAAGGGCCGCTAAACCTGATCCACGAGCCAAGGGCGACCGCGGGTGTCCAGCCGGTGGTCGGGTTTCCGTCTACTGCCTGGGATGCCCGCAGAGTTGGCAGGTCGAAGGCACGCGAGCTGGACTCGGCCACGACAGTTCCGTCTGACCCGGCCAGGAGGTCCAGCTGGCTCTCGGGAACATCTGGCCCTGGCTGCACCGTGCCGTACAGCCGGTAATTTCGCGTGACCGGGAGGCTGAAATCGCGGTCTAGTGCTGTCTCCTCGTCGTCAGCTGTCGTCGCCGCGACCCCCGTGACACGATTGAGAAGGACGTCGACCGGAGTGCTGCCCAGCGCGGACGCATCCTGGGTCGGCAGGGCCGCCACCAGCCCGTCGACCAGCGCTGGAAGAGCGGCTGCCCGGTGCACCGTCATCGGCAACCCGGAGATCCCAAAGACGCCGACCAGGTTGAAGCCGTTGCCCGAGGTGCCAGTCACCGTCAGGGTGAGCCGATCGGAGGTCGCTCCGCCCAGGTCCGCGTGCGCGACTCCCTCTGGGCCGACGGCAACCTCTCTCGTCGTCGCGCCTGCCTGGAGACGGATCCGGCTGATGTGCACCGCGCCCAACGAGGACGTATTCACGTCCAGCTGTCCGTAGCGGTAGGCATGATCCGTGCTGACGGTCAGCGACTGGCCAACCGCGGTCGAGAAGTCGCCGAACCGCCAGGAGGTCTTGGGGTCTTGGTCGACAGCATTCACAGCTGCCGCCTGAGGATAGGTGCCGAACACCGAGCCGACCTGGCTGGCGTCGACGCGGACGCCCGGAGTCACCAGGGTCGTCTGCCCCCGGCTGTCGAACAGCGCACGCGTCGAACCTGGGTCCTGGTCCGAGCGAAGGAGTGGTCCCAGACCGCCGGTGAGCCGTCCTCCGACGGTGGTTCGTCTGCGGTTGGTGTCGGACAGGACGATGCGCGCACCGGCCCTCATGATGGCCGCGAAGGCGGCCTCGTCGAGGTCCCCGGCGTAGCGGTAGGCGACCCCATCGGGGATCAACCCGGCCGACATGGCAGGAGCGACCGCGAACCCGTCCCCGGAGAGGATGACAGTGCCTACCGCACTCTCCGCATGCAAAGGGTCGCCGGACGCTGTCACGCTGTACTGCTGAAGCGGCGGGAACGCCGCCTCGAAGGAATCAGCCGGGGCGATCGTGGGCGAGCGAGTGTTCTCGCCTGGCGCACCGAAGTTGCGCACGGGCAACAGGCCTCGGTCGGTCACAACCGCAGCCTGCACTGTCTCCGGGCGCGCTCCGGAGCTCGCCTCCCACACCACGTCGTTGCGCACCAGCACATCTCCCACCCCGAGCCGCCGGGCCACCTTGGACAGGGTTCCCGGGGGGAGGCTGCCCTCTTGTAGCCCCTGGTCGACCGCCTGCAGCAGGTTGGCGGCCTCCTCGCCCGTGACTGGGATGACGTATCGGACCAACGTAGGCCGGCGCAACAGCGAGTTGCCAAGGTCATCGGGCCGCTGCCGGGACCATCGATAGTCCGAGGCAACCTGACCGGGCAAGAACCACACGCGCTGATCCGCGCTGCCGCCGTCCAGCGCCGTAGCGGCCTGATGCCAATAATCGGGGACGGGCATCGGACTGGTGTAGATCCCCCCGGTCCAGACTGGCGCCGTAGCGCCCACGAGCACCAGGGCGGACAAGCCCGTCAGCGTCAGTCGTCCCAGACGAGGAGCTGGCCGAAGCACCATCCGGTGAACCGCTGCACCGACGAGCAACGATGCCGCAAGAACCAGCCCAGCACCTGCCTTGTTCGTCGTACGGAACGCGGCCAGCCCAGGGAGATCCGCGAACCCCAGTTCGAGTAGTCGCGAGAACGGGGAGCGGGATCCACCCGGAAATAGGCCGACCATGATGGTCGCGGTCAGCACCAGAGCCGCTAGCGATGCCGCCCTCGCGGCGCCTCGGGCCCACACGAGGGCGGCACCGACCATTGCCGTCCATCCGAAGCTGAGCAGGATGACGAGGACGCTGGTCAGGTAGGCGATCTGCTCGGGCACCCAGGGGCCAGAGGCATCGCCCCCGTACACCGGCCACAAGCCGAGCCCGCGGAGCACCTCCGCCCACGACGAGACGTTGGAGATGCCCGCCACGGTCTCCGAGTTGTCGACGACGGTCTGACCTGCGCCAGCCGCAGAGATCGTGGGGACGAGCCAGTAGGCCGATACGAGTGCGGACAGCAGTCCCCAGCGGACCAGAACGACCGCGACGTCGCGCCATCTGCACCCGGCCAAGGACTTCGCGAGCAAGAGGAAGGGGGGTACGGCTGCGAGCTGGATCAGGGGTACGACACCCGCATTCATCCCGGTCATGGCCGCAAGGACGAGCGCGCCGGCTGCTGGCCAACGCCAGCCGTGCCCCTCGGTCACCGCGCGAAGCAGGCAGACGATCAACCATGGAAGCAGGGCGTAAGGCCAAAGGACAGCCAGGGTGCCCCCGGCCACGACGGTGTAGGGGTTCGCGAGGTAGCAGACCGCGACCGCGAGAGTGGTCCAGCCTGAGACCGGCGGCGGAAGCACACGCCTGACCAAATTGGCGCCACCCAACGCGGCAACAGTGAGCAGGATCAAGCGCAAGACCCGAGCGGAGTAGTCGGCGTCGAGCCCCAAGCCCTGCAACGCCGCTACAACACCCGCAACGGGGGCTAGGCCCACGTTGAAGCTAGGGAATCCGAGCTGTGGCGTCGTCTGCCAGGCGGACAGATACGCACTGAGGCTACGGACGGGTGCGAGGTAGACCTCGGGTTTCACGTCCGGGTTGAAGACACCGAAGGAGCTTGCGAAGACCACCGCTGCAAGGACCAGCCAAAGGCTCGCAGCCACTCTTCGCGGGGCCGACCACGATGCCACGGGCCACCAGGCTCCCGCGCTCAACCGACCACCTTCCGTCAACCGTCGACCCGACACTATCCCCACCTAGATCGTCGACCCGGTCACTACTATCAATCGCCGACCCACCAGCGCGAGGACAGATACGTGACCGTCGAGAGTGCGCCTTCGCTTCGGCGCGCCGGCGTCCTGGTCGGCGTAACGTCGGGGCTGGCCAACGTCCTCGGCTTCGTCTTCCTCGCGATGCTGAGCCGGGCGTACTCCCCCGGCGACTACGGCGAGATCTCGGCGCTGCTGGGTCTCGGAGCCATCGGTTCGGTAGCGTCCGTGGCCGTCCAGCTGCTGATCGCTCGACAGGTTGCATCGGGGCGGCCCAGGGGGCAGGTCATCTCCGCCCGTGCCGTGCTCGCCGTCGGCTTGGCATTGTTCGCCCTGACAGTCGGCCTGGCGCCGGTTCTTCAGCCGCTCCTGCACGTTCAGGCACTCAGTTCGTTCCTCTGGCTGGGCGGCCTTCTGGTTCCCTTCACGCTCGCAGGCGCCCTTGAGGGACACCTGCTGGGTGCAGAACGGTTCGCCGGCTACGCCGCGGGACTTCTTCTGATCAGCGGGGCGCGAGTCGTCACCGGACTGTTCGCCCTCGGTCTGCACTCAGCGGTGCCGGAGACGATGGCGATCCTGACCCTGACGACCGTGGTGGCAACGGCCATCCTGGGCTGGGTGACCGGCCAGGGTTGGTGGTGGCGGCTCCCGCTCAGGGGAGCAGGCCTCGGGTCGGCGCGGGAGTTGCTGGCCATCCTCTCCGGCATCAGCGCCTTCTTGGTGCTGTCCGGGCTCGACCTGCTCCTTGCCCGTCATTACCTCGATCCGGTCGGCTCGGGCGTGTACGCGATCGGGAACCTGTTCACGAAGGCGGGTCTGTGGGGGCCTCAGTTCGTGGCCGTCGTCGTGTTTCCTCGCCTCTCAGCGGGTGCAGGTCGCAGCCTGCTCCTTCGCGCCGTCGCAGTAGTGACGGGTATCGGCGTGGCAGGCAGCGTCCTGACGGCCGCGTTGGGTCCGTGGATCGTGACCACCGTCTCGGGCGCGTCGTACTCGCAGGCCGGGCACTACGCCTGGCTCTTCGCCACTCTCGGGATCTTGCTTGCGCTCGCCCATCTCGTGCTGCTCAACGCAGTCGCCGAACACAGCCACTGGGCCAGCTGGGGTATCTGGGTCACGGTCGCCGCAGAGGCCGTGGTGGTGGGTACCTACGCGAACGGTTCGCTGCCCCGAGTCCTCCTGACGTCCACCCTGGTGGTCGGCCTGCTCGTGCTTGTGGGCCTTGCCATGGCCGTCCGGCCGCAGGTGCGACCCCCGAAGACGTCAGCTCTGGGGGTCGACGCTGCGTGACCGCTTGCTGACCACACGCTTGGCCATGGGTACGAGCCCTGGATAGCGGTAAAGCGTCCGCCACACGAGGCCGGTGGCCGGCCCACGGGCGTACACCTGGAGAAGTCGCTGGCCCTCCGTGCTGATAGCGACCTGCCTGCGCACTGCCGCATCCGTACGTACGTACCGCAGGATCATGAGCCCGTTCGCCCAGCGGGGATCGTCGTCTTCGAGTGCCTGAAAGTTGCGCAGCACCGACCAGCCCGGGTGCTGGAGGATGTACTTCATCGTCGCCCGCTCGACCATCGGCCAGGACGCATCGTCGACCAGGACCAAGGCCTCGTCGGCGAGCAGCGGCTCGACCACGCCAAGCGCAAGGTAGTGCGCCATGCCGGTATGCGCCCCGTCGTAGAAGTACACACCGACAGGGCGCCTGACCGGATCCGGCTTGGCGAGCACCTTGAAGGAGTCTCCGTCGACAAGTGTGAAGTCCTCGCGGTCCGCGGCGTACTTCGCCAGGTTGCGCAAGAGCTCCTCGCGTGCATCTGCACCGACCATCCCGAACTCCATGAAGTTCTCGACAGCGAGGAAGGTGCGGTCGGTTGCATCAAGAAGCGCCGCGCAGACCGATCGGCCTTTGAACGTACCGACCTCAAGGTAGGCCTCATCGACGGGGAGCAGCCGGGCGGCAAGATTGAGCACCGCCAGCTCAGCCGGGGTCGTGAAGCCGACCACCTCGGCCGCCAGCTCGGCGAACCGCCCGTCGCTGGGCACGCCGAGGTCCGGGTCGCCGAGAAACGCATCGGGCAGCGCGTCAAGGAATGCCTTGGTGTCCATGGGCTCCTGGCCGGAACGAGGGTGCCGCCTGCTCGGCCAGCAGCAGCGACCGTACCTTGGCGAAGGGTCAATCTCCAGACGCGTCCTTGCTCCCCTGCGCGGGGGCGCCTGTCGCGAGCAAGAGGTGCGGCTGCGCTCTGCCCCGTATGCCAAACGCCCAGATGCCACCGAGCGCCACGGCGAGGGCACTCACTACGAAGGCTGCCGCCAGGAGCTGTTGGCCACGCACCACCCCCGAGCAGAACGAGGCCGCGAAGGCACCCTGGGCCGGGTCCATCGCCGTCCCGCAGCGGAAAGGCGGCCCACTCGTCGTCGGCTGCTCGATCGGGTCCAACAAGATGAACGTCGCAGCGACCAGGAGCACCAGGGCTGCCACCACCGACGCCTTGGCGCCCGTGGTGATACTGCTTCTCACCTCAACCGTGGACATGGCAGCGACCCTAGTCGGATTCGGTCGGCCGGACATCGATCAGGTCGGGGTGGCTACGGAACCAGTCGATGGTCCGCCGCAGACCTTCCTCGACGTCGACGACCGGCGACCAGCCGAGCTCGCGGGTCGCCAGGGTGACGTCGGGGCGGCGTACGGTCGGGTCGTCCTCCGGGCGTGGGACGAACACGATCGGCGAGCTGCTCCCGGCCAGCGAGATCACCAGCTCGGCCAGCTTCAGCACCGAGAGCTCGCCGGGGTTCCCGATGTTCATCGGCCCGCTGTGGCCGCTCTCGAGCAGACGCAGCAGCCCCTCCACCTCGTCGTCTACGAAGCAGACCGAGCGGGTCTGCTCACCGTCGCCGGCCACCGTGATCGGCTCTCCGCGCAGCGCCTGGGCGATGAACGTCGGGATGGCCCGGCCGTCACCCGGCCGCATCCGCGGGCCGTAGGTGTTGAAGATCCTGGCGATAGCCGTGTCGGTGGAGTACGTCCGCCGGTAGGCCATCGTGACCGCCTCCGCGAAGCGCTTGGCCTCGTCGTAGACCCCACGCGGTCCTACCGGGTTGACGTGCCCCCAGTACGACTCGGGCTGCGGGTGCACCTGCGGGTCGCCGTACGTCTCCGACGTGGACGCCAGCATGAACCGGGCGCCCTTGGCCCTGGCCAGGTCGAGGGCGTGCATCGTGCCGACCGACCCCACCCGCAGGGTCTCGATCGGCAGGTTCAGGTAGTCGACCGGCGAGGCCGGTGAGGCGAAGTGCAGCACCGCGTCCACCGCGCCTTCGACGTCGAACGGCAGCGAGACGTCGGCCCGTACGAACGAGAATCCCGGGTCCGCATCCAGATGGGCGACGTTCTCCGGCGCCCCGGTGCTGAGGTCGTCCACGCACACGACCTCGTAACCGGTTCCGAGCAGCCGGTCGCACAGGTGCGAGCCGAGGAACCCCGCACCGCCGGTGACGACGGCCCGGCGCCGGGCGTCCGGTCGGGCGTCCGGTCGGGCGCTCAGGTGGGCCTGCTCACGCGGCGGGCCACGCCGACGGACGGTAGATCGGGTCGTACCCGTTGCCGGTGCCCATAGCCTTGGCGATCGCCTCGCTGCCCGGGTAGACACCGTTGCGGACCCAGTTGTCCATCAGGTCGACCACGGCCACCCGCGAGTCCTTGGTGAAGTTGCAGTGACCCGCGCCGTAAGGCGCACCCGGCTTCGCGAAGTAGGTCGCCGGTGCCACGGTGTACAGCTGGACGAGGTCGCCGGTCGCCTTCTTGGACGCCATGACGAGCTGGCTGAACACGTTCGCGTTCTGCACAAGCACCAGCGGGTCGGCCTCGGTGTGCATCGTCAGCGTCGGGTGCCCGATGTCGCCGGTCGGCGTTCCCGTCGCGGCGAACGTGTCCCTGGCAGCCTGGTCCACCGAGATGCGGGGGCCGGCCGCGAGCTCGGCCAGCATCTTGTCGGTGGCGCCGGGGCTCACGAACTCGATCAAGGACTTCTCGCTGGCCGAGATCCGCTGGGAGTAGTCGACGCCGGTATTCTGCGAGGCGTTGCCGCCGATCCGTTGCTCGATGTCGTAGCGCCCGAAGGTGCCGTAGCCGAGCGCGGTCAGGACCGACTCGGCGTAGGCCGAAACCTGGGACACGATCGTCGAGCCGTCGTACGTAGCGGTACGCGAGGGCGCGTCCACGAGCGCAGCCACCATCAGGATCTTGGGTACGCCGTTGGCGGTGTCCGACCCGGCCGCGACGATCGCCTTGGCCGCACCCTCCCAGTTGGCCACCGCCTCGTCGTAGCTCGCGTAGTTGTTCAGCTTGAGCTGCGGGTAGATCAGCGTCTTGATCGCGTAGGCGACGTCGAGGGCGAGGTCGAGGTTCCGGTTGGGCCCAGCGAGGACGCCGCAGAGCGGGATCGCGCCGTCGACCCACTCGGGGTGCTTCTCAGACACGAGCTCGGTGACCAGGCCCCCGAGGGAGTCGCCCCAGATGATGGTGCGGTCCGGCTTGGCGACGTGGTCGACGAAGAACTGGTGCAGGTCCTCGTCGGCCTTGACCCCGTCGGTGACCGCCCAGCCATTGGACTTGTACGCCGACCCGGCCAGCGCGTACCCCTGGTCGAGCAGCGCCTTGCCCACGGAGTCGTCGCCGTCGCCGTACCCGGGCGCCGGCTCGGCCTTGCGGTCCACGGGGCTGAAATTCGGCGGGGCCGGTGCGGCCTGGCGGTACCCGTGCGAGTACATCAGCAGGGTGCCGTTCCACTTCTTGGGCATCACGATCGCGTACGCAGCGCCGTCGATCGTGCCCGTGCACGCGACCGAGTCGCAGCTGTTGAAGGTGACGTCGGTGCGATCGACCCGAGCCTGCGGGACGGCGGTGCTCCCGGACCCGCAGGCGGCGAGCAGCAGGCCAGCGATGGCGAACCCGGCGAGGGCGACTGGGCGGCGGGCAACCTTCGACGTCAGCGTCATGCGCGGCAGTCTGGCAGAAACTACCCGCGAAATGACGCTCGACCCACGCACTTGCTTCCCGTGCGTCACGCAGCTGTGACCGGCCGCCCCGGTGAGGGTGCCCTGCAGGCTCAGTGCGCCGCGTCGTCCCAGGTCCGGCCGTGGCCGACCGAGACCACCAGCGGCGCGCGCAGCGGGTAGGCGGCGGCCATCTCGCGGCGGACGAGGGTCTCGACCTGATCGCGCTCCCCCGGCGCGACCTCCAGGACCAGCTCGTCGTGCACCTGGAGGAGCATCCGGGAGCTGAGTCCCTCGCCGCGCAGGGCCGCCTCGACGCCCAGCATCGCCACCTTGACGATGTCCGCAGCCGACCCCTGGATCGGAGCGTTGAGCGCCATCCGCTCGGCCATCTCGCGGCGCTGCCGGTTGTCGGAGTTGAGGTCCGGCAGGTAGCGCCGGCGACCCATGATCGTCTCGGTGTACCCGGTCCCCCGAGCCAGGTCGACCACCGTCGAGAGGTAGTCGCGAACACCGCCGAACCGGGTGAAATACTCGTCCATGAGGCCCTTGGCCTCCTCCGGCAGGATGCCGAGCTGCTGCGAGAGCCCGTAGGCGGACAGCCCGTAGGCCAGGCCGTACGACATCGCCTTGATCTTGCTGCGCATCACCCCGTCGACGGCAGCGGGCTCGACCTGGAAGACGTTGGACGCCACGGTCGTGTGCAGGTCCTCACCGGACTCGAACGCCGCGATCAGCGCCTCGTCGCCGGACAGGTGGGCCATGATCCGCATCTCGACCTGGCTGTAATCGGCGGTCAGCAGGCTGTCGTAGCTCGGGCCGACGACGAACGCGCGCCGGATCCGGCGTCCCTCCTGGGTACGGATCGGGATGTTCTGCAGGTTCGGGTCCTGGGAGGACAACCGCCCCGTCGCCGCCACGATCTGGTTGTACGTGGTGTGGATGCGACCGTCGTCGGCGACGGACTTCTGCAGCCCCTCGACCGTGACCAGCAGCTTGGACACGTCGCGGTGCCGGAGCAGGTGCGCGAGCAGCGGGTGCTCGGTCTGGGCGTACAGGCCCTGGAGCGCGTCCGCGTCGGTGGTGTAGCCGGTCTTGATCCGCTTTGTCTTGGGCAGTCCCAGGTCGTCGAACAGGATCGCCTGGAGCTGCTTGGGCGACCCGAGGTTGAACTCGCGCCCGACGACTCCATAGGCCTCCTGCGCGGCCGCCTTGACCTCGCCGGCGAAGTGCGCCTGCAGGTCGGCCAGGTGGTCGCCGTCGATCGCGATGCCGGTGCGCTCCATGTCGGCCAGCACCCCCACCAGTGGCAGCTCGACGTCGCGCAGCAACGCCGTCTGGCCCTTGGCTTCGAGCTCGACATC